>CAZSOK010000048.1:0-11700 GCA_964608445.1 uncultured Treponema sp.
GCAACAAAACCCGAAGCGGGGTCTTGGGGCAGTCGCCCCAAGCCGTGCTGGGAAAGGTGGGAGGTTTGGAGGGAGGAAAACCCACGCTTCGGAAGTAGAGGGGTTTCCTCCCTCCAAGAAAGTTCCATTCGCTTCCAAGCGAAAAAAAAGTTCCCCCGCTTCCAAGCGGGAAGAAAATACATTCTGGCGGGAAAAACGGCATCGGGCGATGCCCGTTTTTCCCAAATCACCACAACATCTTCAACAGGAGGAAAACCATGAAGAGAGTAAAAGTTGACGTCCGCATCACCGAGGCGGACACCGTATCGGACGCGCTCGTGCGCATCTACAAGGAAGCCGCCGCCAGGGACGGCGCAGTCGCGAATGACGGCGCGCTCGCGGCGATCATGGGCGAGGTGGAGTCGCTGTCCGCAAAGATCACCACGGCAATCAGGGCGGACAAGGTGTCCCGCTCGCTCGATGACGCGGACGCGCGGCGCGACGAGGTAATCCGCCAGCTGGGGACGCTGCTCGCGGGCTACGGCGCGATCCCGGTCGCCGCAAAGAAAGCCGCCGCCGAAAAACTGCTCGCCGCCTACGACAAGTACGGCAAGTCAATCGCGGGCGAAAGCTACGCGCGCGAGTCGTCGCTGATCGAATCGATGCTGGAGGACTTCGCGGCGGATGCCCTCGCGGATTCGGTCGCCGCGCTTGACGGCGTGGGCGAGCTGATCGCCTCCCTCCGCGCCGCGCAGGACGACTTCAACAAGGCGAACGACAGCGCGACCGCCGCGCTCACCGCAAAGGGCGAGTCCGCCTACGCGCTCAAAAAGCCGCTGCTCGGCGCAATCAACGACAAACTCGTTCCCTACCTCACCGCCATGTGCGCGGTCAGCGCAGCCCACGCGGAATTCGCCGCAAAAGCCGACATAGAAATCGCCAAAGCGAACGCAAGCGTGGCAAAGAAGTAACGGACAGAAAAGTGCCGTGCAAGCAGCCCGGCACTTTTCTGCTGACAGTTTCTTACGAAACTGTCCCATTGGCAAACCCGCCTATACGGACAAACACTCCGCACACCTGCGAAGCAGGTTCTTAGGGCGGTTAGCCCTAAGCCGTGCTGGAAGAGAGAGGGGGGGGGTGGGGGAGAGAGACCACGCTTCGGAAGTAGAGGTCTCTCTCTCCCCCAAGAAAGTTCCGCCCGCTTCCAAGCGAAAAAAAAAGTTCACCCGCTTCCCAAGCGGGTTCCTAGTGCAGCCCGCCCCGGCCGATAATCCTTGCACAGGGGGCGCAAACTCATTACAATACTGCTATGAAAACAGAACTCATCAAAGATATACTGACTTCCCAGCCGGACGGGCGCACGGTGACGGTGTGCGGCTGGGTGCGCACCATGCGCGACTCAAAGAACCTCGTCTTCATTCAGGTGAACGACGGATCGTGCTTCGCTTCCATTCAGCTCACGCACGACCGCAGCAATCCCGCGAGCGGCGCGGATGCCGCCGCCATTGAAAAGACGCTCGCCAACGTGACGACCGGCGCGAGCGTCCGCGCGACCGGCACGCTCATCGCGTCCCCCGCGAGCGGGCAGTCGGTGGAAGTCACGCTCGGCACGCTCGCCGTCCTCGGCACATGCCCCACCGATTCGTACCCGCTCCAGAAAAAAGCGACTTCCATGGAATTCCTGCGCGAAAACGCCCACCTGCGCGCCCGCACCAACACGTTCGGCGCGGTGTTCCGCATGCGCAGCCAGCTTTCGTTCGCCCTGCACACGTTCTTCCAGGAGCGCGGTTTTTTCTATGTCAACACGCCTGAAATCACCTGCTCCGATGCCGAAGGCGCGGGCGAGATGTTCCAGGTCACCACGCTCAGCATGGAAAAACTCGCGCGGCTCGCCGTGGAAAAAGGCGCAAGCGGCATGAAAGCCGATGACGCGGAAAAACTCGTCAGTTACGGCAAGGACTTCTTCGGCAAAAAGGCGAGCCTCACCGTCTCCGGGCAGCTGGAGGCGGAGACCCTCGCCACGGCACTCGGCCGCGTCTACACGTTCGGCCCGACGTTCCGCGCGGAAAACTCGAACACCACGCGCCACCTGGCGGAATTCTGGATGTGCGAGCCGGAAATGGCGTTCTTCGACCTTGAGGACGACATGGACATTCAGGAAGCGTTCGTCAAATACCTGCTGAACTGGGCGCTCACCAAATGCCCCGCCGACATGGAATTCTTCAACAAGCGCATCCAGCCGGGCGTGATCGACACCCTGCGCCACGTGGTGGAGACGCCGTTCAGGCGCGTCAGCTACACCGAGGCCATCGAAGCGCTGGAAAAACACGCGGACGACTTTGCGTTCAAGCCGTACTGGGGCTGCGACTTGCAGACGGAGCACGAACGCTACCTGACCGAAAAAATCTTCAAATGCCCGGTGATGGTCTACAACTATCCCAAAGAAATCAAGGCGTTCTACATGAAGCTCAACGACGACGGAAAGACCGTCAAGGCCGTTGACGTGCTCGTGCCCGGCCTGGGAGAAATCATCGGCGGCTCGGAGCGCGAGGAGAACTACGACAAGCTGCTCGCGCGCATTACTGAACTGGGCCTGAAACCGGACGATTACGGCTGGTACCTTGACCTGCGCAAATTCGGCACGGTGCCGCATTCTGGATTCGGACTTGGGTTCGAGCGACTCCTGCTCTACGTGACGGGCATGGCGAACATCCGCGATGTCATTCCCTACCCGCGCGCGCCAAAACTAGCGGACTTTTAGGCGGTTTTCCACGGCGGCAATCACGCTGTCGGGGGTGCTTGCCCCCGCCGTGATGCCGACCGTCCGCAATCCATAGAACGAATCGGGAATCTCGTCCGCCGTCTCAATAAGCGCGGCGTGGGCGCAGTGCTTTTGCGCGGTGGCGAACAGCCGGTTCGTGTTTGAGCTGTCCTTGCCGCCAATCACGATAACGCCGTCAACCTGCGCGCACAGGCGGACGAGCGCGTCCTGCCGCTCATGCGTGGCGGGGCAAATCGTGTTGCATATCTCAAGCGACGGGATTACCTTTGCCAGCGCGGCGCAGATTGCGTCCCACGCCGGTATGCTGAACGTCGTTTGGCTCAGCAGCACGACGCGATCCGGCACACCGTCCGCAAAAAGCGAATCCGCATCGTCCGCGCTCCGTATCAGCCGGAAGTCGCAGGGCAGACCGTTCGCGCGAGCGGCTTCTTCCGCGCACCCCTGCACGCCCACCACTTCGCCATGGTTTTTGTCGCCGGCAAAGACAATCGTATATCCTTTTGCCGCAAAATCAGCCGCACGTTTTTGGCTCTGCGTCACAAGCGGACACGTCGCGTCAATCACCGCGTCCGTTTTTTCCCGCAGCGCGCCCGCAACGGCAGGAGAAACGCCGTGCGCACGGATAAGCACCGTGTCATGGCGCGTAACCGTCCCGACTGCGGACAAATCGAGCACCCGAAGCCCGCGCGAAGCCAGCTCGTTGAGCGCGACGGGATTATGGATGAGCGGGCCGAGCGAATACACCGTGCCGTCCTTGTTTTCGGACAACGCCTTTTCGGCGGCGGTCACGGCACGGCGCACGCCGCCGCAAAATCCCAGTACGTCAGCACGAATGATACGCATCGTCCCTCCATAAAAAAGGCGGAAAAGTTTCCTTTCCCGCCGTCAGCAAACCGTGTGCGTTCCGTTATGCCTGAAACTGCACGATATTATTCGCCTTAGAAGTCGTCAGTCCTTTGTTCTCATACGTGCGCCGCACACACGAAATGAACGCGCCCGCAATGAAGATAGAAGAATATGCACCGCTCAACAGACCCACAATCAGCGCGAGCGCAAAATCGTGGATCGTACCCGTCGTAAAGGCAAACAGAGAGACGACCGCAAACAGCGTCGTCACCGTGGTGATAATCGAACGGCTCAGCGTTTCCGTGAGCGAAATATTCAGAATGTCGGTAAAATTGTTCGTCTCGATATTCTTCATATTGGAGCGCACTCGGTCAAGGATAACGACCGTCGCGTTAATCGAATAGCCGATAATCGTCAGGATTGCCGCCAGCGTCGTCGTGCTGAACTCCATCTGCGTCCAGGTGATGAACGTGACCATAATGAGCGCATCGTGGATAATGGCGATAACTGCCGCCAGCGCAAAATCCCAGTGGAAGCGGATGGTCGAATACAGCCAAATCAGCACGAGCGTCAGCAACACCAGCACGACTGAATCGCGGATCAGCGTCCGGCTGAACTGTGCGCCGATAAAGTCAGACTTTACGATAGCAACCTTGTCCGCGCCGAATGCCGCAGTCAGCGCCGCGTTCGTCCGCTCCTGTATCGACTGCTGCGTGTCGCCCTCCGCAACGCCCAAGCGAATCTGATAGCTGGCATCCTTACCACTGCCGAGCGTCTTCACGTCCGCGCCCTCAATATCAACCAAAGCCGCGCGAACATCGTCCGCGTTCACGTTCACGCTGTCGTCCGCCGCATGAATGCGCAACGGAGTCGCGCCCAATGTGGTGGATACCGCCGAATTCACGAACAATCCGTCGCCCGACGCGACCGACCCGTCCAAGACATTCACGCTAATGCCCTCAACCTCGCTGATTTTCTGCGCAAGGTCGGCAACCGTCGGGTTCTCTTCATAGCGCAACGTCACCGTGCGGTTTTCCGCGCCCACGCCGGAGACAACCAAATCAAGCCCTGTTTCGGACGGATCGACCGTGATGGTCGCGCTGCCGCCGTAGGTCAGCTCAAGCACCGTGGGATCAATGCGGAATTCTTCAATCATGCCGGGCTTAAAGTCCAAGCCAAAGTTGATGCCACGCGTCACCACAGAAAAGATGCCGCTCGCAATCAGCACGAGGCTCAGAATGACCGCGCAGACAAAAAATTTGCTGAAATATATCACTTTTCTCATTTACTTAACCCTCCAGCTGATGCTCATGCTCTTTTTGCCGACGACATCAGTCTGAAAATCGAACATCAGGCGAGAAACGACCAACGCGGTAAAGACCGAAGACACGACACCGATCGCCAGACTGACCGCAAACCCCTGGATAGACCCAGTGCCGAGCTGCGACAGGAAAATCGCCGCTATGAACGTCGTGATGTTGGAGTCCAAAATTGCCCACAACGCATTGTCAAATCCCGCCGCAATCGCCGCCGCACGGCTCTTGCCCGCACGGAGCTCTTCCTTAATGCGCTCAAAGATGATGACGTTCGCGTCAACGGACATACCGACCGTCAGAATCATACCGGCGATTGAAGAAAGCGTCAGCGTCAAGTTGAACGCGCTCAAAATGGCGAACATGATGTACATATTCAGCACCTGCGCCACCACCGCATTGAAGCCCGCGCCAAGGTAATACAGCAGCATAAAAATCAAGACGGCGGCCAAACCGACGCACAACGCCTTTACGCCCTGCCGGATTGCCTGATCACCCAGCGACGCGCCGATGACCTGCTGGCTTTCCACTTCAAGCGGAACGGAAAGCCACGCCGTCTGCAACACTTTCTGAATGTTCTGCGCCTCTTCCAAGCCGAATCCGCTGATGGCGACCTGCCCCGTCGTAATCGGCTCGTCAATACGCGCGTAAGACTTTACCTTGTCATCGCTCACGATTGCCATCGCGTCATTCACGTGCGCGCTCGTAAAGTTGCCGAAAATCTCCGCGCCAGAAAGCGCCTCGCCGTTGCGCTCCGTCGAAAGAGAGAACGTAACCTGCGGCTGATTCGTGATATTGTTCGCCGTCACCTGCGCGGACTTGATATACTTGCCGTCAAGTGCCATTTCTTTTTTGAGCACCAAATAACCCACGCGCTCATCAAGCCCGTAGTCATCTTTCTGATACAAGCCCAGTACCATGCAGTCATCGGGAATGATTGACGGATTGAGCAATGTGCCGTCCGCGCTGAACGTATTCGCGGCATTCATGCGATAGTATTCATTGAACGCATCCGTCGCCTCGCGGTCAACAAGATGGAAATTCAGACTGCCTTTGCCCATGATGAGCGTGTTCACGCTTTCGCCGTCTGCCGCACCCGGAATTTCAACGTAGATACGATCCTCGCCCTGCTGCCGGATAACCGGGGATGTCAGACCGAATTTGTCAATGCGGCTCGTGAGCGTCTCAATCGCCTGCGCCATCGCCTCGCGCTTGAACGTGGCGGGGTCGGCAATCGCCGCGTTTGAGTCCGCCTGTGCCGCAAGTGCCGCGTCCAAATCTGCCCGTATAATAATGTTCATGCCGCCGCTCAAGTCCAAGCCGAGTTTGACGGAGTTGGTGTAGCGGTTCTTTGCTTTCAGAATCTTAGTGCGGTACGCCGACTCAACGACGGCAAGCAGTTCGCTTTCGCTGCCGAACGCGCTCATCACGGCGGAAACCGTCATCGGCGCGGGGATTTTCTTGTCCGCAAGCCTGTAGTTTTTTTTCGCCGCTTTCAGCAGATAATCGAACGACGGGTCGAGCATGGCATCCGCGTTCTCATTGGCGAGTTTTTTCAGCGCGTTCACGTCCGCGCTCGCCTGCACCGTCGCATAATCCTTGATTTTCTCCAACGAACCGAGCGCGAGCGTCTGTTCGTCCTTAGGTGTGCGCACATACCAGCTGATTGACGGCCACAAGAACCAGAAACAGACGGCAAGCACGGCAATAATGATGGCAAACCGCGTCCGTTTATTCATGAGATTCCCCTTGCGCGGCCGTCTCATCCGCCGCAGGCGTTTCGGCAGATTCTTTTTCCGCCTCGTCCTGCTCGGACTGCTTCGCCCTCTCAGATTTTTTCGCCGGCTTCACGTCTGCCGGTTTGTCAACGATGACGGACGCAACCGCAGAGCGGTTGAATTCGATTTTCGTGCCGTCATCAACCTTGATGATGACCGTCTTCTCTTTCGCCTGATGCACGACACCATGAATTCCGCCGATCGTAATGACCTTGTCGCCTTTTTTGAGCGCGGCAATCATTTTTTCGGTTTCTTTTTGTTTCTTGTTCTGCGGACGAATGATGAACAAATAGAAGATTCCGATAAGCAGCACAAAGGGAAGCACCGTTACCAGAAAACTACCTTGCGGGGGAGTTCCCGCAGCCGCTTGAAGCAATGGAATAAAAGACATTTTACCCTTCCTTTCATTATAATAGTGAAAATTAAAGCATTACGAGCATAGCACGTTATGGATATGCTCGTCAAGCACGAGAGACTAGTGCGCAAGCAACGATGTCAGCTCGCGGTCCAGATCCAAAAGATGCTCGTCGGTAGAAGAAAGCGCGACGACCTGTTTCAGATAGTATTGCGCCTTGCGGTACTCGCGCTTGCGGTAATAGATTTCATACAGCCGCATGAGAGAATCTTTGTTGCGCGGGTTTGACGTGAGGCTGGAACGCAAATCGCTCAGCACCGCCTCTTCGCCCTGCGCAATAAAACTGCGCTCGTAATACAAAAAACTTTTCATGCGCGCGTTCGCGGACGGCAGCTGCTGGGCAATCAGGCGCGAGGCTTCCTGTGTGCGTCCCGTCGCGACAAGCACGCGGATATACGACTGCACGGCAGTCTCATCGGACGGATTGCGGTTGTACAAATCCGACGCGAGCCGCCATGCCTCGTCCGCATGATTTGCCTGCAAGCAGATAGCGATATGCGTATGCACCGCACTGACCGGAACGTCCGCCAGCGACAGCAACGCGGAACTTGCCCGGTAGGCATCGGCGTAGCGGCGGGACTGCACCAGCTGCGCAATCTGGATTTCGAGCGCGGCAACATTGTCCGCGTCCTTTGCCAAAATCTGCCCAGCAAGCTCGCCCGCCGTCTTGCCACCAATCCGCTGCCCCGTCTGCGACGCAAGCTCCGCCGCCGTCAGCATGATTTCGGCATCGTCCGGGTACAACTGCAAAGCCCGTTCCACCGTAGCGACGGCACCGGCGGTATTGCGGTTCCAGTCTTTTTGCAGTGTTGCCCGCAGCAGCAGATAATCACGCGCCGTCGTGTCCGAGCGGGCATAGATGTCCAGGAGCGACGCGGCTTTGATATAATCGCCCTTGAGCGCAAGGATTTTGGCGCGCAGCAGCAGATACTGCATGTTGTCGTTCTCCAGCTGCAACACGCGCGCGGCATACTGCTCCGCCGCATCCAAGTCCCCCGCCGCAAACGCAGATTCCACGGCAAGCTTGAGCACGTCCGCGTTCAGGTGATTCTGCTGCAACAGCTCCTGCGTCCGATTGAACGTCGCCTGCGCGTCGCCGATGCGCAACGATGCCCGCGCGAGCGCATAAGACGCTTCGTAGCACTGCGGCGCAAGGCGCACCACCTTCGCAAAACAGTCCACCGCCTCGGGAAACCGCTCCGTCCGCTGGTACAGCACGCCCAGCAAATAATTCGCCAGCACGGAATCCGCCCGGTCATGCAGCGCGTCCGTCAAATCAGCCTGCGCGCGCTCATAATAATCACTGCGCGTATGCGACGTGACCAGCACGAGCGAAGGCAGGACTTTCGCCAGAAAATCAGCGTTCCCCGTGCCGAAATCATATATGCCGTCGCGGGCAGACGCAATCGCGCCCGTGTATGCATTGGCAACGTCCACTTCGGGAACGACCAGATGACCCGCCTCCGACGGCCACACAATCTGAAGCACGGACACCGCCACGAACAGCAGCACGCGTTCCGCCTCATCGTGCGGATTTTTCAGCTGGGTAACCGCCGCCTTCAACGAATCGGGCGAGCCAATCTCCACGTTCTCCAGAACCTGCGGAGCGACCATGCCGAAATACGCCCTGCTGACGCGTTCGGGCAACGCGATAGCAACCGCGTCCGACGGATTCGCCTCGTAGGAGTCCGTCACCTGCCCCTGATCCGGCGGCGGCGCAACGGACGTTGAGCCGCACGCCGCCAAAGACAGCGCGGCGGCACAGCACCCCGCAAAGACGACTTTCCTCATTCGCCGATCACCCCGTCGTCCGTAATATCGGCATCCGTCTCATACGGAAAATGATTGCCGGGCGTGTGCTGGTACAAAAACAAGCCGATCAAAAACGCGCCCACGCCCATCAAGAAGAACGGCCAGGAGCGGGCAACGAATTCACGGAACGAAATCGTGATAATATCGAACGAAAAAAGAAGAAAAACCGCGCCGAGCAGCACCAGCAGCACGCCGGGAAACAAATACGCGCTCCGCACTTTCCGGTGCCGGAACAATCCCGTCAAAAACAGGCAGATGCCGCACAGCACCACGCCACACGGCCACAGCTGCGTCCAGCTCACCGAAAGAATCCCCGACGTGACGAACAGATACAGGCTTGCCGCCAGGCACAGGTACAGCCCGAAAAAAAACAGCGGCGCATGACGGTACGTGACCAGCGAAACGTAAAAACACAATGCGCCGACCAAAATCAGGCAGACATTGACAAACGGCGCGACGTTCCCCACGCCGGCAAAGGGATGAATCAGCAAAAAAAATCCCATGAACACGCAGACGACACCGACGGCAAGCAGAACATTCAGAATTGGAACGGTGAATTTTTTCATACTATCCCCAACAACAGAAACTGAAAAGCACGGCGTGAATTCCCGCCATTATCCCTTATTTTGTTTATGATACCGCAGTTGCAACGAAAAGTCTATTGAAAAACACCGCGGATTTTATTACAGTTGCACTATGGCTTTCCGAATCAGACATCTTGCCGTCATCGTCCTTGCGCTGCTCGCCTGCTCATGCAAGAACGACCAATCAGCGCGGCAGGAACAGACACGGCAGCAGCTGTACGAACTGCTCGCGGACAAAACGCTCCCCGAACAGTCGCGCTACGCCGTCATCAACCGCATCGCAAATTCGTACTACGCCCAGAAAGACTACAACCGCATGGTGCTTTTCCTGACCGACTGGGTGGAGAAAAACCCCGGCGACACCTACGATGCCTACTGGCTGCTGATGGTCGCGCAGGCATACCTTGAGCAGGACGCAGAGCCAATCGCCGAATACTATTTTGAGCGCATCCTCAAATACTATCCCGACCTGCTCGTGCAGGAAAAGTCGATCCACCTTACCTGCTTGCAGCACCTCATCAAGATTACCAAAACGCCCGCAAGCCGCATCGCCTATTTCAACGAGCTGGTCAGCCGCTTTCCGTCCGACGTGAACGCCACCGAAATGTACGTGCGCCTCGCCCAGGAATACGAAAAAGAAGGCGAATGGAACCAAGTCCTGCGCTCCTACGCACAGTTCCTTGACCGCCCCGATGCCTCGACCATTCAGATCGCGGGCATTCCCGATGCCTACAACACCGCGCGCCAAATGGTCGATTTCTCCAAGTCGGCAAAAGACTGGACCTTTGAGAGCCTTGACGCGCTCGAAACCGCCGTCAAAACCGCCATCGACCGCTACGACGCGCGCGCGCTCGACCGCTGCCGCTCCAAAGTCAATTTCTTCGCGATGAGCTGGCGGGCAAACGAATCCGACGCAAACGCGCTCGAATACTTCTCCATGCGCAACTTCATGCGCGGCAACCGCATCCGCTACGAAGCAAAACTGGACGAATCCTCCAACTCCAACGAAGCCTACCTGAAGACACGGGGCTGGAGTCCGTACATCAACATCTGGTATCTCTATTTCCGCAAGGTCAACTTCCCCGTAGACCCCGACATCCACGGCCGCTGGGAATGGGCGGGCATCTATTACGGCGAAAAACTCTAGGAGGGGGAAGTCTCCCCCTCGCTCTAGCCCGCTCTCGCGGTCTTCCGCTACCCCCTCTGCGGGGAGCACCCCGCAACGCCCCCGCGAACAGGCAAAAACTCAGCTCAAGCCAAACTTGCCTATGTTGCTAAAATCATTGATGATTTCTTGGTAATTTTCGTGCAAGAAATGATTTGTCTCATCGGAATAAAATTCGTTCTTTCCCAAAATCGCCAGTATTCCAAAAATGGACGACAAAGGCTCTGTCGTTCCGTCCGAGCCGATTTGATCCCTGTACGTTTCCAAAATCAAATGCCCCAGCTCATGCGCGATTATCACTCGAATCAATTTTTCGTCAAGCCTTGAAGAATAAAAGATACAGTAAAACTGCTCTTCCTCAAAATATTGCGCCGAACCGTATTTTTCGATTTTGTCGTTGTCGAACGCAAACGGCTTGCATTGGATGATGAATTTGGCATACTCAGGCTTTTCGCGAAGTTTTTCTTCGACCGTCCTGATCAAATGCGCCAGATATTGCGATTTCATTTTCTCAGAAAAATCATCGTAAAGTTTGCGAATCACATCGACCGACCTTTCCGAAACATTGATTTTTGCGCAGATTTCTTTTTTGACGTTTTCAGTAAATTTGAATTTGCCCAAAATTTAGCATCCTTGAAAGGCAACTTTCCATGCGCCTGTCAGAAACATTGCAATGGCAAGTTCGTATTTTATTTCCGAAGTAGCGTCGCTTCCCACCGAATAAAACGTCTTTGGGTTTCCCATGCATTCATTGAGGCAGTCTATTTTGTCTTGAAGAGAATTAATTTCAAAGCGGGCGAAAACATCGTCCACCTGCTCTCTTTTTGCGCAAGCACGCAATGCGCCCGCAACAATCTTTTGGTTTTCCATAAGACACCTCGCCGTTCCGATATTATACAATGAGCCGTCAAAGATTGTCAAGCGAAGAAAATCAAAATTTTTCTACGTGGTTTACGAGGGCTGCGCAATCAAGTGCCGCAGGGCGGCTTCGCCGTCCTGCTTACTGAGTTTTCGTGGGCTTTGGAC
>CAZSOK010000049.1:0-11631 GCA_964608445.1 uncultured Treponema sp.
GCCGCCACGATTGTCGCGCCGACGGGCGTTCCGGCAAGGATTGCGGCGAGCATTCCGGCGAGCGCGCACGCCACGGAAATGAGCGCGGAGCAGATGGTCACGCGCTTGAACGACGTGCACAGGCGCATTGCGGTCATCGCCGGAAAAATCACGAGCGCGCTGACGAGGAGCGTCCCGACCAGATGCATGGCAAGCACGATGACCACCGCGATGACGACGGCAAGCAGCACGTTGTACCGCTCGGTCGGCATGCCGGTCGCCTTGGCAAACGTCTCGTCAAAGGTGATGGCGAACAGCTTGTTGTAGCACAGCACGAACATCGCCACGACCGCGACGCTCAGCAGGACGGTCGCAATCACTTCGCCCTTGGTGAGCGTGAGGATTGCCGTCGCGCCGAACAGCGTGCCGCACACGTCGCCCGAAAGGTTTGCCGACGGCGCGAACAGGTTCAGCAGCAGGTAGCCCACGGCGAGCGACCCGGCGGAGAGCATGGCGATTGCCGCGTCTCCCTTGATTTTCCGCTTGCGCCCGCCACAGAGCAGCAGGATCGCGCAGGCGACCGTCGCGGGCAGGACGATCGTCATGCGGTCGGCCAGCCCGAACACCGCCGCGAATGCCATCGCGCCGAACGCCACGTGGCTCAGCCCGTCGCCGATGTATGAGAAACGGCGCAGGACGAGCGGCACGCCGAGCAGGGACGCGCACAGCGCGCTGAGCGTCCCCGCGACAAGCGCGTACTGCACGAACGGAAAGCGCAGGTAGGTTGCCAAGGTCTCAGTCATCGTCTGCTCCTGCATCACGCACGAGCCGTTTTCCGCGTTCCGTCCGCAGGAAATCGTCTTTCGTGCCGAAAAACGCCGTCTTTCCCAGCGAAAGGATGTGGCTTGCGTAGCGGATTGCGCCCATGTCGTGGGTAATCATTATGACCGTCATGCCTTCCCGGTTGAACTGTCGCACGAAGCCGTACAGTTCTTCGGTGACGGCAGGATCGAGCCCCGCGACGGGTTCGTCAAGGATGAGCAGCTGCCGCGCGGCGCACAGGGCGCGGGCAAGCAGGACGCGCTGCTGCTGTCCGCCGGAGAGTTCCCGGTAGGCGCGCTTTGCGAGCCGCAGGATTTCCAGCCGCTCCATATTGTGCCGCGTGCGCTGTTTTTCCTGCGCACGGTAGAACGGGAAGAAACCCGTTCGGTTCTGGCAGCCGCTCAGGACGATTTCTTCCACCGTGGCGGGGAAGTCCTTTTGGATGGCGGTCTGCTGCGGCAGGTAGCCCACGTCGTTTGCGGCAAAGAACCGCGTGAGCGTGCCCGCAAGCGGCTTTTGCAGTCCGAGCAGCGTCTTGATGAGCGTGGATTTTCCCGCGCCGTTTTCGCCCACCACGCACAGGTAGTCGCCGGCGTTTACCGAACAGGTGATGCCGCTCGCCACGCCCGCGCCCTCGTAGCCGACGGTCAGGTTCTCGCAGTACAGGCAGGTCATTTAGCGCAACGCCTCTTGCAGCACCGCGAGGTTCTTGCGCATGATGCTCAGGTAGGTTGCCCCTGCGGCAATCTGCCGTGCCGTCACCGACTGCATGGAGTCGAGCATGAGTACGCGGGCGGATTTTGCCTTCGTGTTCTGGACAATCGTGCGGGCGATTTTCCCGTCGCTGGTCTCGATGTGCAGGACGGCAGGGAGCGCGAGCGCGTCCGTCCGTTCCGCCAGGAACGCGATGGTTCGAAAACTCGCTTCCGTCTCTGCCGAGCAGCCCGCGAACGCCGCGTAGTACGCAAGGGCGTAGTCATCGGTCAGGTAGCGGAACGGGAAGCGGTCGCCGAACACGAGCGTTTTTGTCGGTGCCGCGCTGACCGCCGCCTGGTACTCTGCGTCGAGCGCGGCAAGTGCCGCCGTGTATGCGGCAAGGTTCGCGCGGTAGGTGTCCGCGTGTTTTTCGTCGGCGGCGCACAGCGCGTCCGCGATTGCCGCGCACAAGAGCGGGGCGTTTTGCAGGCTGAGCCAGACATGCTCGTCGTATGCCGCGCCGCCGTGATCCGGCTCGTCCGCCTGCATGCCCGCGACGGTCTCTTCCGATTTTGCCCGGTCGCCCAGCGCGTCAATCAGGCTGACGGCTCGCAGGGCAGGGTTCATGGCGGTCTTGATCGCGCCGTCCACCCAGGCATCGCTTTGTCCCCCCGTATAGATGAGTACGTCCGCGCGGGAAAGTGCCGCGCTGTCCTGTACGCTTGGCTGGTAGCCGTGCAGGTCGATGCCGTTGTCCGCCAGCAGCGTCAGCGCCGCATGGCCGGCATCCGCGCCCAGTATGGCCCGCGCCCAGTCGTATGCGGGAAAAACCGTGGCGACCACGCGCAGCGTCCGGTCCGCATCCGTTTTTTTTGTGCAGGCGCACAGGCAGAGCGCCATGAGCGCGGGCATGAGCATCCGTTTCATACGATTCTGTTCTCCTTATTTTGCCGCCGCGCACGCGCCGCACGTGCCGTAGAATACGGTGCGGAACGGGTTGAGCGAAAAGCCGTGTTCTTGTTGCAGGTGCGAGCGGATGCAGGCAAGCTCGTCGCATTCCAGGTGGATGAGCGCGCCGCACGATTCGCATTTCAGGTGGAAATGCTGTTCCGGCGCGTCCGTATGGCATACGTTGCCGACGTATTCAAAGCAGGCGGCGGAGTGCTCGTCTATCACGTATTTGGTCACCGCGCCGTCCGCGACCAGTTTTTCCAGGTGGCGGTACACGGTGGCAATGCCGATTGCCGTCCGCGTCGCCGCAAAATGCGCGCGCACGTCCTCCGCCGTAAAATGCGTTCCCTGCGTCTCGCGCAGGTAGGCGAGCAGCCGCTCCTGCTGCCGGGTATGGTATGTCGTCATCGTCCGTCCGCCAATATGATAATGATTTTCAAATTATACCGGGCGCGCGGAAAAAGTCAATATGAGAACGGTTCTCAAATACGAGGTCGGGCTGTTTTCTTGCGCCGTTTCGTCCGGTGATTTTTCTGTTGACTTTCTGCGCGTTCATCAGTATAGTAAAGGCGTGATGGTTCGTCCGTTCACGATTGTTTTCCGGGGGTGTACCGGTTTCGACGATGGTGATGAGGGCGTGTGCCGCGTGCCGGGGTCAAGGTTCCGTAAACTGAGAAAAACATAACTGCGATTTTCGGAAGAAAAGAAGAAGAGGTCGAAGAGACTTCTTTTGCAGAAGCTCTCGCGGCGTAAGTCGCTTGGGCCGGAATCAGGGTCGCGCTGTTCCTAGCGGCCTTGTGTTCCGTCACAAACAGGGACTTGCCGTGCGCCGCGTTCAGTCGTCGCGCGGGACTGCTTACTGAAATACGGGGCAGACGCTTGTTGTGCTGCTACCTGCCCCCGACAACTGCCTCGCACAACTACGCACGTAGACGCGCATGGTTTCCACTTTCGGACGCGGGTTCAATTCCCGCCACTTCCAGACGGGCAGCCTTTTGCGGGGCGAACGGCTGCCCGTCTTTCATATCATTTTTATCCCGTTGTTGTCGCTGTTTCCTCAAATTTTATCCCGTATTGCGGGCAATTTTATCCCGTTCTTGCCCGGTTTTATCAAGATACATCGGGGGTGGCTTTGTTATTTTATCTTGATAAACGTTCCCTGTTTGTCTTGATAACCATACCCGTTTCATCAAGATGAACGTATCCTGTTTGTCTTGATAAACATATCACGTCCATCAAGACAAAAAAATCCGTTCATCAAGACAAAAATTTTCGTTCGTCAAGACAAAAAAATCCGTCCGTCAAGATGAAAACATGCTCCCGCCATGGCAGGATCTCCCGCAGGCAGGACAGGGTTTGCAACGGGCGCGACGTGTGATACAATGGTGGGGCGGGGCGGCGATATGCCCGTGCCATGACAGGGCAACGGTTGAGGAGTGTGCGATGAAAAAGATGGTGTGTCTGGTCATTGCGGTGGTGGGGCTTGCGGCATACGCAAAGCCGTGGGAAGAAGCGTCCGACATGATGACGGCGTTTTTTGACCGGGGGAGCGCCATCTATGACGTGACGGACGACGACGAGCTGCATATTATCCCGAAGGCGTCGGTCACGCTGGTGAAGGTGTCCGATTACAAGCTGTGGATATACTGCGACACCGGCGGGGAGGTCGAGGAATACGCTTTTGACCGCGACCGCTGCTGGCTGTCGCTTGACGCGCGTGCGAACGTGTTTGTGAGGGAACGGTAGCGCGTCTGACGCGGCCTGCTCCGCGCGGGGCGGCCATGCGTCCGGGGCTTTCCTGCTCCAGTTTTTTATGTTTTTGCATATCATTTTTATGGATAGAATAGAGAGGAGAAACAGTATGCCGATGATACATGCCAAAATCACGGTGGGCGTTTCCGATGAGAAGCGCGAGGAACTCAAGGCGGAGCTGGGAAAGGCGATCGCCGTGCTCGGAAAGCCGGAGCGTTATCTTATGCTCGGCTTTGAGGATCATTACTGCCTGTACTTTGGCGGGAAGCGGCTCGAAAAGGGCGCGTTCGTCTCAGTCGAGCTATTCGGCGCGGAGGATGCCGCCGCCTGCGAAAAGATGACGGAGCAAATCTGCGCGATATTCGATCGCACGCTCGGCATTCCCGGCGACGCGGTGTACATAACGTATGCCGGATACCGCAACTGGGGCTGGAACGGGCGCAACTTCTAGCCGCGTCCGTCAGGGCAAAAACCTGTTGCGCAATCCGTGCGCGGGCTTTATAATAAGAAAGATACTTGTTATCAAGGATGTCGTATGAAAAAGGTTCTGGTCTGTAAGGAAAAGGACGAGCGCGAAACGCGCGTCGCGCTGATTCCTGATGATGTGAAGAAACTCGTTCCCCTGGGGTTTGAGTGTAAGGTGGTGAGCGGTGCCGGCGCAAGGAGCGGTTTTTCCGATGACGCGTATGCGGCGGCGGGCGCGACGATGGTGGCGAGCGAGGCGGACGGCTACGGCGACAGCGATATCGTCGTGCGCATCATGAAGCCCGACAGCATTGCGGGCATCAAAAAAGACACGCTGCACCTGAGTTACCTTGACCCGTTCAATGAGAAAGATTTGCTGAACGAGTTCGCGCAGGCGGGCATTCAGGCGGTCTCACTGGAGATGATACCCCGCACCACGCTCGCGCAGAAAATGGACGTGCAGTCGTCGCAGACATCGCTCGCGGGCTACGTGGCGGTGCTGAACGCGGCGGCGCGGCTGCCCAAAATCCTCCCGATGATGGTCACCCCGGCAGGCACGATTACCCCGGCGCGCGTGTTCATCATCGGCGTGGGCGTGGCGGGCTTGCAGGCGATCGCGACGGCAAAGCGGCTGGGCGCGCGCGTCGATGCGTTCGACACGCGCCCCGTCGTGGAGGAGCAGGTCCGGTCGCTCGGCGCGAGCTTCGTCAAGATCGATTTGGGCGAGATGGGGCAGACGGCGCAGGGCTATGCCAGGGAGCTGACCCCCGAACAGATTGCGAAGCAGAAAGAGGCGCAGGCAAAGGTGTGCGAGAAGGCGAACATCGTCATCACGACGGCAAAAGTGTTCGGTCGCAAGGCTCCGCGCCTCATCGAAAAGAACGTGCTTGACCGTATGCAGCGCGGCTCGATCGTGGTGGACATGGCGTGCGGGACGGGCGGCAACGTGGAAGGCTCAAGGCTCTTTGAGGACGTGGTGACCGACAACGGCGTGACGATTATGAGCGGCGACCTGCTTGAGCGGCAGGTGCCTTATGACGCGTCGAAGATGTTCAGCGGGAACATCACCGCGTTCCTCACGCATTTTTATGACAAGGAGACGCGCGGGCTGCGCGTGAACCTTGCGGACGACATCATGAAGGGCTGCCTGCTCACGCAGGGCGGCGCGATTATTCACGAGCGTTTCAAGGCATAACGGAAGGAAGGAGAATTGCAGATGGATATCATGCTTATTTTTGTGTTCGTCATCGCTGCCTTTTTGGGGCTTGAGCTGATTGCGAAAGTGCCGTCGCAGCTGCACACGCCGCTGATGAGCGGCACGAACGCCATTTCGGGCATTACGGTGGTCGGCGCGATCAGCATTACGGCGGTGGCGGTACGGGTGGGCGGAATGGCCGGATCGGTGCTCGGCTTCCTCGCGATCGTGTTCGCGACGATCAACGTCATCGGCGGCTATATGGTCACTGACCGTATGCTCGGTATGTTCAGGAAAAAGGACGACAAGAAGGCAGGTAACGGGCGATGAACGATACAGTGATTAAGATTTTGTACATGATTTCGTGTATTTTCTTTATCCGCGGAATCAAGCTGCTGGGAAAGAGCGACACCGCGCGCAAGGGCAACGGCTATTCGGCGGTCGGCATGCTCATTGCCGTGGTGACGGTGCTTATCGAAAAAGACACGCTCGCCTCGTTCCGCGCGCTGCCCTTGCAGAACGGCTACGTATGGATTGCCGCCGCCATTTTGGTCGGCACGGTCATCGGCGCGGTGTGGTCAAAGAAAGTGCAGATGACGGGAATGCCTGAGCTGGTCGCGCTGTTCAACGGCTTCGGCGGCCTGTCGTCGCTGCTGGTCGCGCTCACGCAGTATCTGGCGCAGCCCAAGGGCGACGCGTTCACGGCGGTTTCGCTCGGCCTGACGATTGCCATTGGCGCGGTCGCGTTTACCGGCTCGGTCGTGGCGTGGGGAAAACTGAGCGGCAAAATCTTTAAAAAGAACGTGGCGATTCCCGCGAAGAATTTCGTGAACGCTCTGCTGTGCGTCATCGGCTTGCTTTCGGTCGCCTGCTACGCGTTCTTTTCGCCGGACAATCCGTTCGGCTTTGCGCAGATCGAGCGGTACGGCATCATCGTGACGACGGCGGCCTTTATCGTGCTGGGCTTTACGATGGTGCTGCCGATCGGCGGCGGCGATATGCCGGTCATCATCTCGTTCCTGAACGCGCTTTCCGGCCTGGCGGCGGCGTTCGCGGGCTTTGCGATCAGCAACACGGTGCTGGTCGTCTCCGGCTGTCTGGTCGGCGCGTCCGGTCTGATCCTGACGCTGATTATGTGCAAGGCGATGAACCGCACGTTCGCGAGCCTGCTGTTCAAGAGTTTTGGCGGCGCAAAGAAGAAGGGCGCGGCAGGCCCGGCAAAAGAGCCGAAGGCGATGAGCGTTGAGGACGCGTACATGATCCTGGAGGCGGCGAAGCAGGTGGTCATCGTGCCGGGGTACGGCATGGCGGTGGCGCAGGCGCAGCACGCGGTCAAGGAACTGTGCGACAAGCTGGAGGCGAACGGCGCGGAGGTGAGCTTTGCGATCCACCCGGTTGCCGGCCGTATGCCCGGTCACATGAACGTGCTGCTTGCCGAGGCGAACGTGCCGTATGAGCAGCTCAAGACGAGCGATGAGATGAACCCGCAGATGAGCAACGTCGATGTGGCTATCGTCATCGGCGCGAACGACGTGGTGAACCCGGACGCGATCAACGACGAGTCGTCGCCGCTGTACGGCATGCCGATCGTCAACGCGCATGAGGCGCGCACGGTATTCGTGCTGAAACGCGGAAAGGGCACGGGATTCAGCGGCGTGGAGAACCCGCTGTTCACGAACGACAACACCGTCATGATTTACGGCGACGCGAAGGCGACCGTAAGCGCGCTGGTGAGCGAGTTCAGCGACAATTAGCCAGGACATGAAAAACGCCCCACGATGTGGGGCGTTTTTTGCTGCGCGTATGGTCGATACTGGACTTGAACCAGTGACTTCTACCGTGTGAAGGTAGCACTCTACCACTGAGTTAATCGACCGAAGTAATATCATCATACTGAAAAAGCAGCGGTGTGTCAACGGGGTTTTGGGGGAAGCCTCGAAATTTGGTTCGAGGCATATCGAAAGAGTAGGCGGAAAATCTGAAAAAAATCGGTCTGTCGCCCCCTCCATAGCCCACCCTCACTTATGAGCATATCGCATATACACTCGGAATGTCTGCTTTTTGTGCGAGCGAATATTGACCCGCAAGCCTAAAGCACATTTGACAGTGCAACCATATTTGTATAATATGTGGATGTAAATACCGATATATCCTTGTAATTTGGATAGAAATCTGAAATCAGCGGCGTATGCTGTTGAAAATAAACTATAATGAGGAGTCTGCAATGGCGGATTTGAAATCAGGACTTATTTTGGGAGAGGGCGAGTCTCTTGTAATGGAAATTGAGGCGGAGCTTTGGGCGACCAGCTCGAATCCTATAGCGGTGGCTTTGGGAAACATTCAGAAATTCATCAATAAAATTTTAGGATACCGAAAACAGGGCTTTTTGGTGATAACGAACAAAAGGGTCGTCGAAGTAAATAGTACCATAAGCTGCTATGTTTTCAAGACTGGTCAGGAGGTGAAATATCTTCTTCCGAGCAGCGTAAAGGAAATCGGATACGAAAAAATAACAACCTGCGGAATGTTCTGCCCCGCGTTCTATCTATACTATGAGAGCTTCACGCAGAGAACGCGCGTATTGCTTTCAGGCGCGGACGAGGCACAGGCGCAGAAAGTTGTGGATGCTTTCTACAAGGCGATTTCAGCGTCTCAGAACGGCATTGCGTAAGATTCTCAGATTCATATATCTGAACGGCTACTCTTTTTTGCTGATGATTTGTGCAGTTGCGGTGATACTTCTTCCTTTGCGAAAAGTTTCGCCGCTCCTGCTGTTTCCGCAAATCATCGCTTCTTTTTTGTTTTTCTATCATTCGGGCAAACTTTTCTCGACTTGGAAAGACAAGAAAACAAAGTACAGGATTCTGCTTGCAAAGAACAAAGGTGGTTTCAGTCCGGAATCCTTCAAAATCTTTATGCAGGCTCCATGCGGAAGGCTGCTGACAAAAGCCGTCCTGAAAGACTTAGGGCTTAAAGGCAGGTACAAGGACTTGCTTCTGTACAAAGAGCCTTTTCTTGTTTCGCTGAAAAATAACTTCAAGCCTGTTCGCACAAGAATCTACATAAACGAGGTCAAACCATGACGGCATTTTTTATAGTCACCGCCATTGCAGGAACAATAGTTCTGAATGTGCTGTTCGCAAGAAAAATTGTGAGAAAAGATTTCCGCGTATTCACGGAAGTCGCGAATGTTGTCGTCGCGGTTCTGCTCTCCGTCCTGTTCATTGCGGCAAGTTTTGCGGACAAGTATCTCAAAGTTTTCCTTGATGAGCAGACCGCCCGCCTTGAGTTCACCGTCAACAAAATATACCCAGGTGCTTTTGAAAAATCATTCAGCACGACCGAAGCCAAAGAAATGCTGGAATCTTCGCTTGAAACTTTTGAGTCGCCCGACAGCGTGATTGAGACAGTCACCGTGAACCTTGTGAAAATGCGGTTCGACAAGTATTTTTCCCTCGCGATCTCGGCAATCAACGCTTTGGAGCAGACTGAAGGGACGATATCGCTGAAAGATGCAATCTCATCGCTAAAAACTCTGCTGCTCGAAAGAAACGCCGCGCTCTTTAAACTTATTCGGCTCACGCTTATTGCGGTTTACTTTATTTTCTTCGTCGTCTCCCTTCTTGCATCCAATTATCTTAAAAATGGCGGACACAAAGAAAATAAATCCATAGTTTTTGGGGAACAATGATGCAGACAAAATGAAAAGTTGCTTCCAAAGCGATGTCCCGTCTTTTCTCAGTGAGTTTTCATGTAAAGCTCGTATTGGTTTTATTCTTTTTTTCAAGACAATATGATAAAAATCATAGAAGCAATGGAGAGTGAAACTGAAAATTCTTGATATTCACTATCACACTGGCACACAATATCCTTGCTTGTTTCTTATGATTATGCTATATTTGTAGAAAATATACAAAAAAGGTGCTTTATGCTGTTAAAATTTTCCGTCGCGAATTTTTATTCAATAAAAGACACGCTGACTGTCGATTTTGAGGCGGCGCGGATTTCTACGGAAGGGGCAAAGGCGTTGGCGGACAATGTGTTCTGCGCGGACGAGAAAAAATTACTGAAGACCGTCGGGATTTTCGGACCGAACGCTTCGGGCAAGTCAAGCATTTTCAAGGCACTTCTGTTCTGTACACGACTGATTTTGGAATCCCACGCCAACAACGAAGGCGGCATATTCAACTTCGCTCCATTCAAGTTTGACGGATTCCACGAGAAGCCGAGCGAATTTTCAATCAGCTTTGTATGCGACGGAACGGAATACGAATATTCATTTTCGCTGAACCGCAAGGAAATCATCTCAGAAAGCCTCTATCATTATCCGGGAAAACGGCGGGCAAAAGTGTTTGTGCGCAAGGAACAGGTTGGAAAACCAAAGTCAGAGATTTTCAGTTTCGGCGACGGACTTTTTGTGAAGCCGCTTGACGTTGCCCAAAGTACGGGGCGCAACACGCTGTTTATCAGCCGGGCGAGCCAGATGGACAGGGAACTTGCAAAAAAGATTTACCGTTTTTTCCTGACGGAATTCTATGTCGGCGTTCCGCAAGTTCCCGATGAATATGCGGTGCAGCTTTTTACGGAAAACAAGCGGCTGCTGCTTGAGGCGTTGCGGATGGCGGACAGCGACATAGTTGACATAGAAGTGCGCCGCGAGCAGGTGAGCGTTCCTGTTCCGCCGGCATACATGCAGTTGGGGCGCAACATAATTCCGAGCCTGCCCGCAGTCGGGACAGAAACAGTAACGCGCTTTCTGACAATACACAGGCGAAATTCCTCCGTGAAATTTGATTTGTTTTCGGAAGAATCCGACGGAACTATCCGATTGTTTTACCTGTTGCTCGTGCTTCTTGACGTATGTCGCCGCGGAAAGACTATCGTGGTTGATGAATTTGACTTGAGTTTCCACACGGAGCTTTCCGATTTCATCATCAATTTGGTTCACGCATCAAAAGGAGCGCAGTTTCTGTTCACCAGCCACAACACGAATCTCATCGACATGAAGAAATTCCGCCGCGACCAAATCTGCTTCACCAACAAACGGGAAGACGGCTCAACGGATTTTTATTCGCTGTTCGACTTCAAGGACTTCCGCGAGAACATGGATGCGGAGAAAGGGTATCTGCAAGGGCGCTTTGATGCGGTTCCGTATACGACTTCTTCCGTAGCGGAAATAAAAAAACTGTTCAGGGGCTGACATGGCAAGAACGCGCAATGCCGGTTCCGTCAGGAAAATGAAACCGATGATTCTCGTCTTGTGCGAAGGCGAAACAGAAGAATGCTATGTCGAATTCCTGAAACGGCGATATCGGCTTCCGATAAAAATAGTTTCGAAAGTCGTCGGGCAAAGAATAAACGAAAGGCTCGTCGGCAGAATCCTGAATGAACTGAGATTGAATGCGTCCGAACGGATTGACTGTTTTTTGATGTATGATGCCGATGTTGCCACCGTCGTCAAGAGCATCCAATCCTGCAAGAACGCCATCGCGCTGTTGAGCCGCCCCTGTCTCGAAGTCTGGTTTCTTGCGCATGCCGGTTTTGTTCGCGGACTAGATTTTTCTACCGCAGACTGTTTGCGCAAGTTGAAAACTGTCCCGGCTTGGAAAGACTATCAGAAAGGATTCCTCACCGCAGTGCAGCAGGAACTTTTGTGGCGGAACCGGCATTCAGCCGCAAAGAATATCAGCAGCAGTCCGTCCGAACAATGCGTTTTTTCCACGGTCGGCAATTTCATTGAAATACTGGAATCCGCTGGGAAATAGAGATGA
>CAZSOK010000050.1:0-11379 GCA_964608445.1 uncultured Treponema sp.
ACGGGCAGTGGAGGCAGCAGTTTATGACCTGGGAACAGGAGATGAAGGAGCAGGCAAAAGACCTGGCACAGGAATTAGCGGAAGAGATTGCGCAGGAACGTGCGCAGGAGATTGCGGAGGAAGCCGTGGCGGAAGTTCGTAAAGAAGCCCGCGAAGAGACACGGGCGGAAGTCGCCGTTGAGACGGCACGGAATTTTCTGGCAATGGGGATTCCCGCTGAAAAAGTCGCTCAGGGAACGGGACTGCCGCTTGCGCAGGTGGATCAGTTGCGGCAGGAATTGTCCGCCGTCGAGGCGTAGCGGGCTTGTGGGAGCAGCCCGCATGACGCGAAAACTATCGGGGCGTTGCGGGGCAGGGGCAACAAGCTTTTACGGAAGCGATGTTCCCCGCAGAGGGGGTAGCGGAAGACCCGCAGGGGCTGGAGCGAGGGGGAGACTTCCCCCGGCGCGGCGTTCCGTGGTATACTTTGGGCATGAGTGATTTTGAGTCGTGCAAGAGGCTTTTGGAGGCGTGTCGGGCGGAGGCTGCCAAGCGGTTGGTCGGGCAGCGGCAGGTGGTTGACGGTATTTTGATTGCGCTGCTGACGGGCGGGCATGCGCTGCTGGAGGGCGTTCCGGGGCTTGCGAAGACGCTTGCGGTCAGGACGCTCGCGGAGATTTCCGGGCTGGGCTGCAAGCGGATTCAGTTTACGCCGGATTTGCTCCCTGCCGACGTGACGGGGACGCTGCTGTACGAAAGCCAGGGCGGGCGGTTCACGGTGCGCAAGGGGCCGGTTTTTACGAATATCGTGCTTGCGGACGAAATCAACCGTTCGCCGGCAAAGGTGCAGAGCGCGCTGCTGGAGGCGATGGCGGAGCGGCAGGTGACGATTGGCGACGAGACGTATCCGCTGCCGTCGCCGTTTCTGGTGCTTGCCACGCAGAATCCCATTGAGCAGGAGGGCACGTACAATCTGCCGGAGGCGGAGCTTGACCGTTTTCTGCTGAAGGTGGTCGTGCCGTATCCGACGGCGCAGGAAGAGGCGCAGATCGTGCGGACGGCGGGTCATGCGGCGGACATTGCGGTGGACAGGATTCTGGATGCGGATAAGATTGCCCAATGCCGCGCCCTGCTTGACGCGGTGACCTGCGACGACGCGCTGGTGACATATATCGTCTCCGTGGTCGCGCTCACGCGTCCGACGGCGGAGAAAAAGGCGGGCGGGCGACTTGCGGTCTCTGCCGTGAGGAAGGACGATATTTCCCGCTACGTGAGTTACGGCGCGTCGCCGCGTTCGGGGATTGCGCTGTTGCAGTGCGCCAGGGCGTATGCGCTGTTTGCGGGGCGTTCGTTCGTGCTGCCGGAGGACGTGAAGGCCGCCGCGCCTGCGGTGCTGCGGCATCGGCTGGTGCTTTCGTATGAGGCGGCTGCGGACGGCGTGACGGCGGACGACGTGATTGGCCGCGTGCTTCAGACGGTGGCGTTGCCGTAATGCGGCTGCTGGACGAAAAGCGCGGTCGGTTGGTGCGCCGCGCACAGCGGCTGCGCCTGAACGCGCGGACGGTTGCGGACGCATTGCGGCACGGCGCGTTTCGGTCGCTCAGCCGGGGGCAGGGACTTGACTTTAGCGGTGTGCGCGACTATTTGCCCGGCGACAACGTGCGGGCAATCGACTGGAACGTGACGGCGCGGATGGGAAAGCCGTTCGTCAAGCAGTATGAGGAGGACCGGGAACTGCACGTGCTGTTCGTGCTTGACCGTTCCGCATCGATGCTGACGGGGAGTGCCGGTCGGGTGCGGCTGGTGGCGGCGAGCGAGGCGGCGGCACTGCTGTTGTTTGCGGCAGAGCAGAACGCGTGTGCGGTCGGCGCAGTGTTTTTTGACGGGACGATTCAGTATGCGTGTGCGCCAAAGGCGGGGCGCGCGCAGGTGATGGCGTTGCTTTCCCGGCTTGACCGCCTTGACGGCGGCGGCATGCGCGGGTCTGCGTTGGCAAATGCGCTGAACGGGGCGGGGACGCTGCTCAAACGGCGGTCGCTCGTCTTTGTGTTTTCTGATTTCCGTGCGGACGGATGGTTGCAGCCGCTGGCGCGGCTTTCCTGCAAGCATGATGTGGTCGCCGTCCGCGTGACTGATTCCAGCGACACGGAGCTTCCCGCCGTCGGTACGATACCGTTTATGGACGGCGAGACGGGCGAGCGGCGTGTGCTGCCTACGTCGTCCGCGTCGTTCCGGCGGGCATGGTTTGAGGACAACCGCCAGCGCACGGATTTTTGGCAGGGGGAATGCCTGCGCCACGGCGCGTATCCGCTCGCGCTTTCTACGGCGGACGACGCGGTGCAGGTGCTTTTCCGCTTTTTTTCGCAGAGGTCGCGCTGATGAGGTCGTTTTTCTGGCTCGCCTTGTTCGTTTTGTGCCTGGTGCTTCCGCTGTCTGCCGAAATGCCCCCGGAACAGCGTTCGCCCGTGCAGATTTCCCTGCCCGAAACCGCGTATCTGGGCGACACGGTGGAGATCCGTTATATCTTTTATGCCGACACGGATCTTATTGGCGGCGACGGCGCGCACGCGGACCTGCCGACGGATTTGCCTGCGTTTGCCGCACAGCGCGAGCATTGCACGGTGCTGTCTGCGTCGCTCGACAGGCTCGGCTCTGCATACACGCTTACGGTTCGGCTGGTCGGCTGGAAAGTCGGGACGATTACGTTCGCGCCGTTTTCGATTGGCTCGCATATGGTGCTGCTCGATCCGATTGCCGTCAACTCTATCGTGGAAAAGTCGGGTGCGCGGGGATTCCGTCCGCCTTCCCCGCCGCTTGCCGTGCCCGGAACGACGGCGGCGTTTGTCGTGATTGCGGTGCTTTTTCTGCTCGTGCTTGTGGCGGCTCTGTTCGTGCTGTTGCATCTGTCTGCCTTTGCCGATTTTTTTGCGGCGCGTCGGGCGCGGCGGAAGATGCGGGTCGTGCTGAAAAAACTGCGCGCGCTTGCCGTTCGCTCCGACGATACCGACGACCGCCAGTTCTGCGCGGCGGTGCAGCATATTCTGCGCGGGTATCTTTCCGAGCGATTTGCCTGTCCGTTTGCGGCGGTGGAGACGGGGGGCTTGTATGCGGCAGTGAGCGCGATTTGCGGCGGCGCATTGGACGGGGCGCAGGACGCGATGCTGGAGGAGCTGTTGTACCTGTTCAATCGGACTGATTATATCCGCTATGCCCATGCCGATTTGCCTGCGGGCGAAAAGGAGTTGTTGCTGAGCGTTGCCGTGGATGCGGTGGAATCGATTGGAGGGGCGCATGGCGACCTTTGAGCATCCGTTCGCGTTGGTGCTGCTGCTCTTGCCGCTCGCGTTGTTCGCGCTGCGCAAAGTCGGCGTGTTCCGGCGCGTTTCGTTTCCGCTCACGCTGTCAGACTGGGGCGGCAAGACGTTCGCCTGGAACGGTGCGGTCAGGCGGTTCTTTTCGCTCGTGGCGGGCGTGTTGTGCGGGGCGGGCTACGCGCTTCTGGTCGTCGCGCTCGCGAATCCCCTGGTGCATCGGCAGGAAAAAGTCTATACGTCAAAGGGGACGGATATTCTGGTCGTGCTTGATACCAGTCCGTCCATGGCGGCGCAGGACATTGCGGGCATGACGCGGCTTGAGGCGGCAAAAGTCGCCCTGCGCACGATGATGGCGGCGAACAAGGGCGCGGCGTTCGGGCTGGTGGCGATGGCAAGCGAAGCCGCCGCCGTCGTTCCGCCCACGACTGACCAGACGCTGTTCCTGCGGCGGCTGGACGCGCTCGTGCCGGGCGGACTGGGCGAAGGCACGGCAATCGGCGTGGGATTGAGCGCGGCGGTCTATCATCTGATTGCGTCGTCCGCGCCGAAAAAATGTATCGTGCTTATTACCGACGGCGAGAACAATGCCGGGGCGGTGCATCCCGAAACGGCGGCTCGGCTTGCCGCGCGGCAGGGCATAACGATGTACACGTTCGGCATGGGAACGCGCGGGTCGGTGCCGATTGCGTATGTTGACCCTGAGACGGGGCGCGTCCGCTCCGGCTACTATGCGTCCGAATTTGACCATACACCGTTGGAGGACATCGCGCGGATTGCGGGCGGGCAGTATTTTGGCGTGGAGCATACCGCCGCGCTTGTGGAACGGCTTGCGGCAATCAGCCAGCTGGAAAGCGTGGCGCAGTCGTTTTACGTGCGCTCGGTTGACGAGCAGTTCGGGCAGCGGTTTCTGTTTGCGGGCGTGGCTGCGCTGTTGGCGGCATGGGTGCTGAAACGGCTGTTCTTGGGGGAGATTCTATGATTCGCTGTGCGCATCCGGGGGCGTTCTTGCTGCTCGTGCCGCTCATTCCCGCGCTCGTGTTTTTGTCCGTGCGGATAAAAAGGTTGTTCGCGTCGTTGGGCAGTCTGCACGGCGGTATGTCGGCGCGGCAGGTGCGTCGTGCGCTTGCCGCAAAAATCCTGTTGCGCGGCACGGCGTGGGTTGGCGTGGTGTTCGCCTGCGCGGGCATTTCATGGGGAAAAAAACTCGTTCCCGTGCAGAAAAGCGGCGATGCCGTTTGTTTTGTCTTTGATATTTCTTACAGCATGAACGCGCGCGATACGGTCGGCGGCATGACGCGGCTTGAGGCGGCGCGGCAGTATGCGAAGGCACTTTTGGGCGCGATGCCTGCGCCGTCTGTTTCCGTGGTGCTTGCCAAGGGCGACGGCGTGCTTGCCGTTCCGCTGACCGAGGATCTTGCGTCCGTGCATACGTTGCTGGATGCGCTTTCCCCCGAACTGATGACGGCGGCCGGTTCGCGGCTGGGGCAGGGCATTGCGGCGGCGCTCACGGCGTTTCCGCCGCAGTCGGCACAGGCAGCGCACGTGTGGGTGTTCACCGACGGCGACGAGACGGACGGCGGCTTGCGATCGGCATTGGACGATGCGGTGCGCTATGGAATTCCTGTTGCGCTGATTGGCTTTGGCAGCGAGCAGGGGGCTGACGTGACGGCGGGCGATGGCAAGACGGTCGTGCATACGGTCTTGCAGGCGCAGAAATTGCGTTCGTGCGCGGACAAGGCGAACGAATCGTCGGCGTTCCCCAAGCGGACGCGCGGTGCGTTGGCGCAGTATATCCCTGCGGCGGAATCCGGCTCGGCGTATCGGTTGTTGCGCACGCTTTCGGCAGTCGGCGCGGACGGTACGGCGTATGCCTACGAATCGCAGGATATTGACCGAAGTGCGTTTTTTCTGCTGTTCGCGCTCATCTGTTTTGTCGCGTCGTTTGTCGTCGGCGAGGCGGTTGGCTCGGTGCGGTCGCTCCGGCAGTCGGCGGTGCTGGCGGCGTGTTGTCTGGTGCCGCTCGTGTCGTCCTGCAATGCGCGGGGAAATGCGGCGGTCGCGCAGGGAGTTTGGGCGTGGTATCAGAAAAAATATCAGCAGGCGACGGCGATTTTCTTGCAGGTCGAAAGCGATGCCCTGGCGGCGCAGGACGATACGCTTGCGCAGTACGCGGTGTTCGGCCTTGCGGCGACATACCTTGCGCAGGAAGAATACGCGGCGGCTGACGGTCGGCTCAAACACATCGCTCCCGATGCGCCGGCTTCGCTGCGGAGCGTCGCGTTTTATAATGAAGGCGTGATTGCGCATCGGCAGGGCGATAACGAACGCGCGGTCGAGTGTTTCAAGCGGGCGATCCTTGCCAATCCTGCCAACCGGGACGCGAAAATCAATCTGGAACTGTGCCAGTCTGAGGCGGCGATGCGTCAGGCACAGGGCGCGGAAAAAGAAATGCGCCAGGCGGGCGAAGGCACGGACGATTCCGCGCTTGAAAAAGGCATTTTTACGCTCATAAAGGAGAACGAACAGAACCAATGGAAAAAAGTGCAGTCGAATCAAAAGGACGATGGCGGCATCGATTTCTGATTGCCGCGCTTGCGGCGGCATTTTCGCCGTTGGCGGCAGTGCCGCTTCCGCCCGAAGCAATCCGTGCGCTCAAGCTGTTGCCGCCGGAAGAAACGGTTTTTGTCGGGCAGCCGTGTACCTACACGCTCACGTTGGACGGCATTGACCCGTCCCTTGTGCGCGCGGAACTTCCCGATTTTCCGGCAGACGTGCGGTTTCTATCGTCAAAAAAAGAAACAGTGTCCGGCGCGGACGGCGACACGGGTACGAGATTTCAGTTTCAGTTCGTGTTCTCTGCGGCGGGAACGCCGCGGCTGCCGCCGATTTCCGTGTATGTCAGTCGCCGCGCTTATGCCGTTCCGTTCGCGTCCGTGATCGTCCATGAAGATCCGGCAACGTTGCTTCCGCGCCTTTCGCTCGAATTTGAGATTGCCCGCTCCCGCATTGTGCCACGGAACGATGCGGTTACCGTTTCCGTCGGCGAGACGGTGCGCTGTACGCTGTATGCGCAATACTGTCCGCAGCTGCTGCATTTTTCGTGGGACGTGCCTAAAGACGCGATTTTTACCGAAACCGAACGATTTCCCCTTGCGCAGGGCGATCCGTTGCCCAAAACATTTTCTCCCGATGTCGTTCCCGTCGCGCGGTTTGACTGGACACCGTTGGTGGCCGGCACGTATGCTGTTCCGCCGTTTGCGATAGAGGCGGTCGCGTACAATGGCTCGCGCGTCAAGCCCGTTCTCCCTGCGTATCGGCTGGTCGTGCGACCGTCGGCTGCCGTTTCGCAGGAAACGACGCATTCCCCGCCGCAGGACGGCATGTTTGCCCGTGCATTTCAGCCCGTTCCCGCTGACGATGCGGAGACTGACTCGCCGGACGATACGGCGCACGGCGAAGCCGTTTCGTTTTTGCCGGGAAAAACGGTTGCGCGTGTCATGCTTGTGGCGGCGGTCGTGTGTGCGCTGGTCGCTGTCGCGTTGTTTTTCTTCCGTCGCCGTTGGTCGCTCGTTCCGTTCGCGCTTGCGCTTGTCTTCCTGCTCGCGTTCGGGTGGGCGAGGGCGAGGGGGGCGCATGGTTACGCGCTTTTTCGCGGCGGAGCCGTCAGACCCGTTCCTGATGTCGCGGCAAGCGCAGGCACGACAGTGCCGGCCGGTACGCGCGTGCGCATTCGGGATCGTGCGGGCGGCTGGGCATATATTGAATGCGACGGAACCGCCGGGTGGGTGCGAGTCGAATCGCTTGAGGAGCAAGACTGATGGATTTTGGCGATATTTTGGATCAGTGGGCTGACCAGCAGAAAGCGTCGGCGCGGCAGAAAAAGCAGAGTCAGGTTTCGCACAAAAAGGCGAACGCGCCCACGGCGGAGGAAAAGGCGGCGCGGGCGCAGGGCTATTCGGCGGAGCAGCTTATGGAGCAGGACGCAAAAAGAACGGTCGCCCCGATGGATTTGTGGCTGCGGCGGTATGGCGTGGTGGACAAAGACCGCATTGCCCAATCCCACGCGCAGGAGACAAAAATGCGTAGCCCCAAATACCTGCGCTCGTTGCCGCCGGATGCAAAAATCGACCTGCACGGGCTGACCCGTGACGAGGCATGGACGCGGCTGGACGAGTTTGTGCGCGACTGCAAGCGGCGCGGGCTGAAGAAAATCCTCATCGTGCACGGCAAGGGCAACCACAGTCAGGAAAATTCCCCGGTGCTCGGCGCAATGGTGCGCACGTTCATCGAATGCAACGCGAGTTTGGGAATGTCCGGGCATCCGGATGGCAGTCAGGGCGGCGCGGGCGCGACCTGGGTGATATTGAAGTAACGGCGTTTTTTTTCTATTATGTATCGTATGGGAAAATTGCTTTTGGTGGTATGCGTCGTGCTGACGCTGACGGGGTGCAAGAAAAAAGCGGAACCTGATTTGGTCGCCGAGATTGCGGCAGCGGCGGACGAACACGATCACGCCTGGTATTATTTTACGAACGCGAACCTTGTGCAGATTCAGTTGCCGCAGGTTTCGCAGTTGCAGTCGCTCAAGCCATGGACGGAAAACCTGCGCGTGTCTGCCGCAAACACGGACGCGGACGGGAACGGCTTCCTGCTCGTGAACCGGCTCGGTGTGCTGATTTTTGAGGGTACGGCAGAGCCGGTGCTGGTGCATGACATCCGGCTGTTCGGGTCGAGTACGGCGGAAAACCTGGTGTTTGATCGCGGCATTCCGTATTTTACGCTGTACCGCAACGCGTTTTTTAACAAGGCGATTGCCGAATCCGCCAGCAGTAATGAGAACCGGCCGTATTTGGTGCGCGTTTCGCGCGAAAACCGCATGCTGTATCCCGCGCTCACTTACGGCGATTTGGACGTGAGCGGCGCGTGTGAAATCGTCGGGACGGTGTTTGACGGCGACAGCTGGATTTCCGCAATCAAAAAGACCGATGACGAGCGCACGAATTTTGCCTACCGGCAGTGGAAGCCGCTCCTCGCGCTGGAATCGGTGCAGCCGGTGACGCGGGCAGGAAAGATTACGGTTGCGCCTTCGACCGAAGAGCAGTTTTATGCCGCGCGTGTGCCGCAGGATTTTTCTGCTGCCCCGGCGCGCTTGCAGGGATTGCTCCGTTCTATTCCGGCGGATTTTCCGTTCCTGCTCACGTGCTACACGGCGGGCGGCACATCCCCGCGCTTTTTCGTCCGCGGTGAGGACGGCGCGGCGGCAATGGCGATTATTGCGGATGGCTGGATTTGCGCCGTGTTTTCCGACGGGACGACCTATTTCAACGGCGCGCTCAAAAATCGTGCCGTCTTGAATGGCGGCGCGAACCTTGCGTTCCGTCTGCCCAAGCTTCCCAAAGACTATCGCTATACCCATTTCTGCGTGAGCGGCGATTTTTTGGTGGTCGGCTGGGAAGAAAGCAATTTCTACAAGACGGGCAGAAGCGGCATCCTTGTCGTGGATATGGCAAAGATTTTTTACGGAACGGCATCGCCGGGAAACGATAAGCAGCTTTACTAGAAAGTCTTCCGCGCAGGTTTTTGCCCTTGCACATTTTCCCTTTTTCTGCTATACCGTTCTCATGCACGGGGAGGCGGCGCAAAGCCGTCTGAGACTAGGATGTTTTCCTTGACCCGATGACCTGATTTGGATAATGCCAACGTAGGGAATGCAACCGTCTCTTTTTGTGCTTTTCAAGTCAGACCCTGTTTTTAAGGAGTTCCTATGTTGGGAAAATGGCTTGATGTCGTGCGCGAAAAAAATCCACTTATCTGGAACATCACGAATTATGTGACCGTAAATGACGTTGCGAACGCGTTGCTTGCGGTCGGGGCAAGCCCGATCATGTCGGACGAAAAGGACGAGGCCGAGGAAATGGCGGCGCTTGTTTCGGGCGTGAACGTGAATATCGGCACGTTGAACCGCGCTTCGATCGCGTGCATGACGGTGGCGGCAGAAAAAGCCGCAGCCCTCGGACGCGTGCTCCTGCTCGATCCCGTGGGCGCGGGCGCGACTTCGCTTCGGACACAGACGGCGCGTTCTCTTTTGGAGCGCGCGCCATTCAGCGTTGTTCGCGGGAATATGTCGGAAATCAAGACGCTTGCGGGCGGCACGGGAAGCACGAAAGGCGTGGACGCGGACGTTGCCGACAGCGTGGGCGACGAAAATTTGGATCGCTGCGTTTCGTTCGCAAAAGAATTCGCGCAGAGCCGGGGCTGCGTCGTCGCCATTACCGGTGCGATTGACTTGGTGAGCGACGGCACTCTATGCTTTGTCATACGGAACGGTCGCCCGGAAATGAGCCGCGTCACGGGAACGGGCTGCCAATTGAGCGGCATTGCCACGGCGTTCGCCTGTGCGTCGGACGGAAATATTCTGGAATCGGTCGCGGCCGCCGTGTGTGCGATGGGGCTTGCGGGAGAGATTGCGGCAGATTCCCTGCGACCGGGTGACGGAAACGCGACATACCGGACGAAAATCATCGATGCTCTGTACACGATGACGGGCGAGCGGCTCGACAAAGGCGCGAACTATGAAATCAGATAGCGCGGGATTTTCGCTCCGTCGTTCCTTGTTGCTGTATGCCGTCACTGACCGGGCTTGGATTGGCGCGGGCTTTCCGTGCGATTCCCTTTCGGCGGCGGTCTTGCATGCTGTTGACGGCGGCGCAACCATGATACAGCTCCGCGAAAAGAATCTTGCCGACGACGCGTTTTTGGCAGAAGCGCATGCCATAAAAGTCGTGTGCGCCCAAAAAGGCGTGCCGTTGCTGATAAACGACAATGTTGCGGTTGCCCAACGGTGCGGCGCGGACGGCGTTCACATCGGACAGGACGACGGTTCGGTTGTTGCGGCGCGGAAGGTGCTGGGAAGCACGGCGATAATCGGCGTTTCGTGCCAAACCGTGGCGCAGGCATTGCTCGCGGAAAAAGACGGCGCGGACTATCTTGGCGTGGGCGCGGTTTTTCCCACCGGCTCAAAGGCGGACGCGGCGCACGTGACGCTCGAAACCTTGCAAGAGATTTGCCATGCCGTGAAAATTCCGGTCGTCGCGATCGGCGGAATCACGGCGGAAAACGCGGGTCTTCTCAAAGGAAGCGGGATTGCGGGCATTTCGGTCATCAGCGCGATTTTTGCCGCCCGCGACATTCGTGCCGCGTCCCGTGTCATGTTATCTGCCGCGCAGTTCGTAGTCGGCAAGGAGGAAATAGTATGAACACTGCATTGACCATTGCGGGAAGCGATTCCTGCGGCGGGGCCGGAATTCAGGCGGACATCAAGACGATGACGGCGCACGGCGTGTATGCGATGAGCGCGATTACGGCACTCACGGCGCAGAACACGACGGGAGTGCGCGGCATTCTGGAAGTAGATTCCGCTTTCCTGGAAAAACAGATTGCTGCCGTCGTGGAAGATATCGTTCCCGACGCGGTAAAAACGGGCATGATTCCGTCCGAGGCACTGATTCTTACGGTGTGCGACTGCGTGAAATCGTTCGGTCTTGCGAACATTGTCGTTGACCCGGTGATGGTCTCCACGAGCGGCGCGCGGCTCATCGATGAGAGTGCGGTGGGTGCGCTCCGGGACGCGTTGTTGCCGCTCGCGTTCGTCGCCACGCCGAACATTCCCGAAGCGGAAGTCCTTGCGGACATCAAAATCACTGCGGAATCGGACATGGAAAAGGCTGCGGAAATCATGTTCCGGCGGTACGGATGCGCCGTGCTGGTTAAAGGCGGGCATCGGGTGAACGACGCGAACGATTTTTTGTTTTCGCGCGGCGGCGGAACCTGGTTTTTCGGCAATCATGTGGAAAACCCGAACACGCACGGAACGGGCTGCACGCTTTCGAGCGCGATTGCCGCGAATCTTGCGAAAGGCTTGTCGCTTGAGCATGCCGTCGAAAAAGCGAAGCGTTACCTTTCGTCCTGCCTTTCGGCAATGCTTGATTTGGGCAAGGGAATCGGCCCGATGAATCACGCGTTTGCGATACAAGGAGATTACTGAAATGAAAAGTATGTCAAAAGGATGCCGCATGGCACTGCTGTG
>CAZSOK010000051.1:0-11306 GCA_964608445.1 uncultured Treponema sp.
ATTTGATCCGCGCGTTGATGAATTCCATCTTCAGGTCTTTTGCCGCTTCGGTGAGCGAGACTTTGTAGATGTGCGGGTTCAAGATGCGCTTGTAGGAATCGTCCAGCGTTTCGAGCTGCTTGACCATGGTCTCACGCGCGAGGCGGAGCTGCTCGGCGGCGGGCAGTTTGCTGTCCGTGCGCGTCCCCGCTTTGACGACTTGGCGCAACATGGGCTGTACGCGTGCCGCCGCAAACGAAAACTGACGGTAGTCGGCACTGGGGTGGAAGTAGCGGCGTTCTTCGCCGGGCGAAACTGGCTCGCTTTCCAGCGCGAGGATGTCTGCCTTTGCCATGCCGTTTTCGTCGAACAGACGGTAGACGTTCTTGATGCCGGGGTTCGTGCTTTTTTCGGGGTTGTCGCTGAATTTCATCGCGGGCCGCATGGTGCCGCTGTTTTTGTCATGGCGGGCGGCAAGCTTGTACACGCCCGTGAATGACGCTTCGTTTCCGCCCGTGACCATGTGCGTGCCGACTCCCCAGCTGTTGATGGGTGTGTGCTGCTGCACGAGCGTCTCGATGATTTCTTCGGTCAGCTCGTTGGAGACCGTAATCGTCGCCTGCGGGAAGCCTGCTTTGTCCAGTTCCTTGCGCACTTCTGCCGTCAGGTAGGATATGTCGCCGCTGTCCAGGCGCACGCCGAAGTTCTGTCCTTTTTTTACCAGCTCGCCGCCGGCGATAATCGCGTTCTTGATGCCGCTTTTGAGCGTGTCGTAGGTGTCGATCAGGAAGACCGTCTTGGTCGGATACAGTTCCGCGTAGGCACGGAACGCGTCCAGCTCGCTGGGATACGCCATGATCCAGGCGTGCGCCATCGTTCCCATCACCGGGATGCCGTAGCATTTGCCCGCAAGCGTGTTGGACGTTCCCGACGCGCCGCCGATGAATGCCGCCCGCGTCGCGCTCATCGCACCGTCGTTGCCCTGCGCGCGGCGCAGCCCGAATTCCATGATCGAGCCTTTTTTGCTCGCGAGCCATACGCGCGCCGTCTTGGTCGCGATCAGGCTCTGGAAATTGATGTGGTTGAGCACCAGCCCCTCCACGATCTGCGCCTCAATCAGGTTCGCATGGATGCGGATAATCGGCTCCTGCGGAAAAATCACCGAGCCTTCCTCAAAAGCGTAGATGTCGCCGTTGAAGCGGAAGTCCTTGAGGTAGTCGAGGAATCCCTGCTCGAACATATTCTGCGCCTTAAGGTAGGCGATGTCGTCCGCGCTGAACGTGAAGTCCGTGATTGCCTCTAGAAGCGTGTCCAACCCCGCGAACACGGAGAATCCGCCCTTGAACGGCTGCCTGCGGAAAAACATATCGAACACGACCTGCTGGTTCATGTCGTTTTTCCAGTACCCTTGTGCCATCGTCAGCTCGTAGAAGTCGGTGAAAAGCGCGCTGTTGATGATGCTGTTCTCAATGTTTTCTGCCATAAAATGCCACCTTTTTTCCATTATAGTTTTTGCCCGTCAGATAGTCAATGTCGCGCCCTGCCGTCTCCGGGTCAATGCGGGCGTTTGCGGAACAGGTAGGTGAATCGCGCGCCCGCATAGCGTCCGACAAAACGGCTCAGGAACGCGGTGCATTTCCATGCGCGCGCCCACAGGATGATTTTTTTCCCTTTGCGGCTTGCGGCGAGGCAGTGGCGGACTGTCTTTACGGGATCTTTCCCGTGCAGCACTTCCGCGCGTTTTCCGTTGCTCGCCACGTTCGCGAAATTGGTGCGCACGCTTCCGGGGCAGAGCGCGCTCACGGTGATTCCCGCGTCTTTGAGTTCCGCCGCCAGCGCGACGCTGAACGAGAGGACGAACGCTTTGGTGGCGGCATAGACGGCAAAATTGCCGAGCGGGAGGAACGCCGCGAGGCTCGCCACATTGATGACGGTGCTTCCGCGCCGCAGGTACGGCAGGGCGATGCCGCAGATGCCGGTGAGCGTCGTGCAGTTCAGCTCGATCATCTGCATTTCGCGCTCGATGTCGGTTTCGGCGAACGGACCGTAAGTGCCGAATCCCGCGTTGTTCACGAGCGTGTCGATGACGATTGCTCCGGCGTTGTGTTCGGCTTCGAGCAGCATCCGTATCTGGCGCACGCCGTCCGGTGTGCCGATGTCCAGGGCGATCGTGCGGACGGCGGCTTTCGTTCCGGCGAGTGCTGCGGCGACTGCCGTCAGTTTTTGTTGGTTCCGCGCGATCAGCCAGAGTTCGTGCCGGTCGGTATCGGGGATGCCCGCGGCAATCTGGCGGGCGAATTCTGCCCCCAGTCCTGAGCTGGCCCCCGTGATGATGGTCAGTTTTTTCATAAGTTATAGTATAATTTGCATTAGTGGTTGTGTAAATAAAAAAAAATAGATACAATGGCGTATGATGAAAAAGAGCAGTTGTTTGTTCCTGTCAGTTACCGTTTGTTCGGTTCTGTTTTCTGCGTGCGTGACGAATGCCGTCGGCAACGCGCTTTCCGGCTATAAGAAAAACGGCGTGCAGATAAAAAAATCCGCGTCGGAGCATGATCCCATGCTTGCGTTGACGGGCGAGACGGACGTCATTCTTGTGGGCGATTTTTTTCCCACCGCGCTTAAAATGTACGAAATTCTGCAAATGCAGAATCCCGATCATCTGGGGCTTGCCTACATGACCGGCTCGCTCAACGTGATGTATGCCAACGCGTTCGTGCAGACGCCGGCGGAATCTTTGGGCGTGAGCGAGTTTGACCGGCAGAATGCTGAGTTTGAGCGGGCGAAGTTGCATTACCTGCGCGGCCGCGACTTGGAGCTGCGTTTTTTGGACGGGCGGCACAAGGGCTTTTCTGAGGCGATGCTCAGCGGCGACGAGGAGCAGATTGCGGCTGCCGTCGCGGAGATGGACAAGAACGATGTCGATGCTGCCTATTGGTGCGGTGCCGGATGGCTTGCCGCGTTCAGCCTTGACATTCTGAATCCCGATCTGATTGCGAACCTCGGCGCGCCGCTTGCGATTCTGAACCGTGCCGCCGAAATTGATCCCGACTATAACAACGGCGCGATTTGGGACGTGCTGTTCAATTTCTATATGGCCGCTCCCGGTGACTTTGGCGGCGACCCCGATCGCGGCATGCAGTGTTATGAAGAGGAGATGCGCGTTTCGGGCGGCAGGACTCCCGGTCCGTATGTGACGTATGCCACGGCAGTCTGTATTCCGCAGGGGGACGAGCAGGGCTTTGACGAGGCGTTGGACAAGGCGCTTGCCATCAATCCCGATGACGTGCCCGCGACGCGCCTGATGACGACGATCGCGCAGAACAAGGCGCGCTACCTCAAAGCGCATAAAGGCGACTATTTCGTACAGTGGTAAGGAGATATAAAAGCATGAAAAAACTGGTTGTATCAGCAGTAATGGTGGGCATGGCTGCGCTTTCGTTTGCGCAGACACTGAAGATTGCTTCTATCGCGCCGGCTCGTTCCGCGTGGGAAATCGAGGCGAAACGGCTTGCGCAAATATGGTCGCAGGAGACGGACGGACGCGTGACCATGCAGTTTATGAATACCAATGCGATGGGCGGCGAGGACGGCGTTATCCAGAAACTCAATTCCGTGCGCCCCGGTCAGAAAGCCCCGATTGACGGCGGAATCTTCACCAACTTAGGCATGGCATCGCTCGCGCCGGACGCGCATATCCTTACGCTGTCCGTGCCGTTCCTGTTCCGTGACCAGGAAGAAGTTGACATGGTGTACGAGAAATTCAAGCCGCAGGTGGCAAAGGAATTCGAGAAGAAAGGGCAGGTGCTTTTGGGCTACTTCCCGATCGGCTGGGCGTACTACTTTACGAAATCTCCCGTGCATACGCCGGAGGAACTCAAGAAACTGCGCCTGTGCGTGAGCGGCATGGGGATTTCCGCGCTGACCGATGCGTATAAGCTTGCCGGGTATACTACGATGGACGTTCCGTCAAGCAAGATGCTTTCCAGCATGAAAACGCCGGGCGGCGTCGAGGGATTTTACACGATTCCGATGTACGGATATGCGGCGCAGTATTATAAGGCCGTTCCTTACATTTTGAATGTGCCGTTTACGTGCATCATGGTCGCCTTCATCGTTTCAGAAAAATCATGGAACGCCATTTCCGCTGCCGACCGCCCCAAGTTGATAGCGGCTTTTGAGGAGGCACAGAAGAATTTCCGTGTGGCGACGGCGAATGCCGACAAGGAATACCTGGACTTGCTGCGCAAGGCGGGCGCGACGGTCGTTGACGTGACGGATGAGGAGCGCAACGCTCTGGAAGAGTCCATGCGCCATGATTCGTTCGCGCTGGCAAAGACGGGGGTCATGGATCAGAAATTTTATGACGATGTTGTCGCGATGCTCAAAAAACACCGGGGTGAATGACAGATGATTCGGAAAATTGAAGACACGCTTGAAGTCGTCTTTGTCGGTCTGCTTACTTTCTTGCCGTTAGTGTTCTACGTGATACAGAAAATAACATCGGTGCAAGTGCCCGGATCGGAATATGGCATTGCGCATTTGGTTTTTCTGTTCGCCTGCATGGCAGGTCTCATCACGTGGCGCGAAGACCGGCATTTGAGCCTCGCTTCATTTTCCGGGAAATTGCCGCCGAACGTGCGCGGCGTGACCGACGCGGTTTCAAATGGCGCGACGGTATTCGTGCTGACGATGCTGTTCGTCAACGCGGTCTGCCAGCTTATCAATCCCGACCAGTTTGCCATGACGGTGTGGGGCATTCCCGTGAAAGTCGCCTTTGTCTTTTTGCCGCTGTGCTATGTGGCGATGCTGTGCATGGTCGCGGCGAAAAAAGAGCGGCTTGTCTCGACCATTGTCGGCGCGGTGCTGGGAATCGTGCTTTCGATGGGGGCGATTACGGGCATTCTGTACTATCTGTTCGGAGTCGGCGCGGATAACGTGCCTGCTTTGTACGCGATATTCGACGGATGGAACTTCATTGCGGCAAAATGCCTGTGGCTGTTCATCGTGTTTTTTGTGGTGCTCGCGTTTTTGGGCGTGCCGCTCTTTGTGGTGCTTGCGGGCATTGCGTTCGTGCTGCTTTCTATGAACGGCGGCTATACGGATCAGATTCCGCTTGAGACATACCGGATGTTTACCGACCGCAACATTGCGGCGATTCCGCTTTTTACGATTGCGGGCTATATCCTTGCGACTTCGAGCGCGGGGCAGCGGTACGTGGAGTTGTTCAAGGCATTGTTCGGCTGGTTCCGTGGCGGGACGGTCATTGCGGCTGTGCTTGTGATGACGTTTTTCAGCACGTTCTCCGGCGTGAGCGGCGTGACGATCCTTGCGCTCGGCTCGTTGCTGTCCGTCGTGCTCAAAGGCTCCGGCTATTCGGACTCGCGCGCGGAATCGCTCATCACGTCAAGCGGCGCGATTGGGCTTCTGTTTCCGCCGAGCGCGGCGATCATCATGTACGGCACGACGAATTATTTTTCGGTGGACGTGTTCGATTTGTTCCGTGCGGCAATTATTCCGGGCATCATTATGATGATTGCGATGATTGTCATGGGGGTCATCTTTGACCGGCAGGACGAGCGCGCGCCGTTTTCGCTGCCGGCAATCGGCAGGGCAATCGTCAACTGCATTCCCGAACTGCTGATGCCGCTGTTTATCTGTATTTTCTATTTTATCGGCGTGTTCGACTTGTTCGAGACATCGGCGTTCGCGGTGTTCTACGCATACTTGCTTTCGACGGTTATCCGCCGTGATTTTTCGTTCAAAAAATCGCTGGCAGTCGTCGCCGAGTCAATCCCGATTTCGGGCGGCGTGCTGTTCATTTTGGGCGCGGCTTCGGGCATTTCCTATTTCATTTTGGACGCGGACGTGCCGACTATCGTTACCGACGCGATTACGGGCATGGTGACCAACAAGTACGTCTTCCTTATCTTGATGAACATCGTGCTGCTTGTTGTCGGCTGCCTGATGGATATGTTCAGCGCGATTCTGATCGTGTCGCCGCTGTTGCTGCCGATTGCCGAATATTTCGGCATTTCTCCGTTGCATGCGGGCGTTATTTTCCTGATGAACCTTTCTATCGGTTTTTTGACGCCGCCGGTCGGCATGGATTTGTTTATTTCATCCTATACGTTCAAAAAGCCGCTGTCCAAGGTGATTAAAGGCATCGTGCCGTTCCTGCTCGTGCAGTTTGCGGTGCTGCTGCTGATTACCTATGTCCCGTGGTTTACTTCGGCGTTGTTCTTATGAAAAATCGGCTGGTGCCGGGCGCGTTTCCGCGGCCGGCGGTCGTTTTTTGTGCGCTTGTCCTCTGCACGGCGGCATTCGTTTCCTGCGAAAAAACGGATGACTTTCCTGCGCGTGACAGTCGTGCTCGTGTGCAGGCGGTTGCCGATTATGTGGACGGGCTTCCCGACGCGCAGAAAATATCCCAGCTTTTTTTGGTGAACGTCGCGGGCGACACGGCGTTCACTCCTGTCGAAAAGACGGGCGTGCTTTTTGGCGTTCCCGACGATGGTGCGCCGCTCGTGCCGGGCGGATGCCTGCTTTTTTCCTATAATATTGCCGACACGCCGGAAAAGGTTGCCGCGTACACGGCTTCTGTCAGGGCATTTTATGCGGACAACGGCATTGTCCCGCCGTACATTGCCATTGATCAGGAAGGCGGATTCGTGAACCGCCTGCGTGGCATGACGAGCAATCTTGTGTCGCAAAAGAAAGTTGCTGAATGGTTTTCCCCCGAACGCGCATACGGATTATACGCGGCGCAGGCAAAGCAGTTGCGCCTGCTCGGCATTCAGATGAATCTTGCGCCTGTCGTGGAAGTGGAGACGGACGAAAACGCGGCATTTTTGGATACGCGCAGTTTTGGCAGTCTGGAGCAGGTGCTTCTGTACGGGCAGTCTGCCGTTTCTGCCTATGAGGAGAACGGTGTTGCGGTCGTACTCAAGCATTTTCCGGGCAATACCAACGTTGACCCGCATACGGGGCTTCCGCACGTCGCTATTGCCGAATCTGCCCTGCCGACCTATCTTGCCCCCTTTGTCAAACTCGCTCCTTTTTCATCGGCAGTGCTGATGAGCCATATCGTCGCCCGTGTCGTCAACGACAATGGCGACGTGCTGCCAGAGACCGACATGCCTGCGTGTTTTTCGCCGTATTGGGCGCAGTCGGTCGCGCGCTCATACGGAGACGGACTGATTTTTTCCGATGACATTTTTATGGACGCGCTTGCCGGCAACGGATACCCGCCCGAATCTGCCGTGGTGAGTGCGATTGACGCGGGCGTTACGTGCATTATGCTCAGCGGAAAGTATTTCGGTGACGTTGCGCTTGTGCTGTTCGACGCATACCAAAAAAGCCGTGCGGCGGACGATTCGGCTGCGTTCGCGGAGAAAATCGATGAGGCGGTGCGACGCGTGATTGCCTATAAGATTAAGGCCGGCTTGTTGCAATATCTTCCCGTGCCGAACGAAAGAGGTGTCATTGACGACGCGCATCCTGCGTATATCGTCGTTCCTGGACCCGGCGTTCCGTCGTTTGACAAAGCCGCGTTCGCCGCCGCGTATGCGGAGGGCATGCAGTTTTACCAATGAAACAGTCGCAGAAAAAACAGAAACTGTGCGGTGCGGACGGCTTTGACCAATATTATCGCCGGCTGTTCGGCGCGCGGTGGGATGCGCTCAAATGCGCCCTGCAAGGCGAAAGCGATTATGCGGAGTGGAATGCGGGCGGTGACGAGACGTATTTTTTGGATGCCGCAAGCGTCCGCGCCGCGCTCGCGCTTCCGCTCGAAAATGCGCCGCGCATTCTTGATATGTGCGCCGCTCCCGGCGGCAAAATGCTGGTGCTTGCCCGTGCGATGCACACGGATGCGCGCCTGCTCGCGAACGAACGTTCCCTGGATCGTATGCGTCGCCTGCGTAATGTGTGCGACACGTGTCTGCCCGCACCTGTCCGTCAGCGTGTTACCGTTACGTGCCATGACGGCGCAAGGATGTGCCGGACGCAAGCGGAGGCATTCGACGCAATCCTGCTTGACGCGCCCTGTTCGTCAGAGCGGCACGTGCTGGCGGATGCAAAATATCTTGCCGAATGGTCGCCGTCGCGTATCAAGACGCTTGCGCTTGCGCAGTGGGCATTGCTTTCGTCCGCGTGGCGGATGCTTGCCCGTGGCGGCTATCTGTTGTACGCCACCTGCGCATTGTCCCCTGCCGAAAATGACGATACTGTCGCACGGTTGCTCAAAAAATTTCCTGACGCACAGATCTGTACGCCAGACATCGCGTCCGGCTGCTATAAAACGGCAATGGCGCGGGGAAAAGCCTTGCCCGCGTATGAAAAAACGGCATTCGGCGCACAGATTTTGCCGGATGTCGCGGGCGGGGCAGGCCCGCTGTATTTTTCGCTGCTGAAAAAGATAGAAGACCGGGGGAGCGGGACTGCATGACCGGCTTTGCCCGCAGGACGCTTTTTAGGTATCGCGCCGTGCGGCAAGGAACATCAGTTTTTGCGAAAAATCTTTGTCAAAGGTGCGGGCAAAAGCATCGAATTCTTTTTTCCCGTAGGTCGTTTTTTTTCGGTCATCTCCAAGGCCGATTTCGGCAAGGTTCAGCATAAAATTGCGTTCGCTCAGCCGCTCGCCGATGTTCTCTTTGGTAAAGACCGTGCCGCGGTCGTTCATCACGCACACGGGTTTTTCTTGCAGGCGGGCGGCAAAAGGAATGTCGCGCGTAATGATGATGTCGTCCGTATTGCAATGCGCAAAAATATAGTCGTCCGCTGCCTGTGCCGTCGGCTTGCAGACAATCATCTGTGCACCGTCGGGCAGGGGAATCTCCCTGTTTGCGACGAAGAAAAGCGGTACGGTATGTTTTTTGGTACGGCGGAAAACGAATTCCCGCACTTGCCGGGGACAGGAATCTGCGTCAATCCAGACCGAGAACATCAGCTGAGTGCCTGGTCGATTTTTTTTATCATTTCAATGGTGAGCCGTTCCGCTTCGCTGCCGTCATCGTTGATAAGCTGGCTTGCAATCTGCTGTTTCTTCGATTTTTCTTTATACAATTCGTCGCACAGCGTAATGCCCGTGAGAATCGCGACCTGCAACGAATTTTTGAGTGAGCCGCTCGCCTCAATTTGTTCTGCGATTCGCTTGTAATAATCAAGCAGTTTTTTCAGATATGCGCTGTCTTCATTGGCTTGGATAGCGAACGATGCGCCAAGCACGTCAATCTGCAATGCACCCATCAGACTGTCCTTGCTTAGAAAATGTCAAACTGCCCCTGCGACGTGTCTTCCGGCTGTTCGGGAGCAATTTCCGTGTCATCAAAGGAAATGTCCGGCGTAATCGACGTGCCTTCGTCAAATGCCGCTTCTGCGCCGTTGTCGGCGATGCCCGGCGCAGGAATTTCGGTTTCTTGCTGTTGCGTGACGGGCTGTTCCGCCGCCGGAGCAGGAGAAACGGTTGCTTCCTGCTGTCCGGCAGGAAGCAATGCCGCCTGCGCCGCAACGGAAAGCACGGTGCTTTCCACGGCATTCAGGCGTTCGAGTGCTTTTAAGATGCCTTCCTCGATCTTGCTTTGGTCGGTCTGAAAAGTAGAAAACTGCTCCGTTTTTGCAGACAGTGCGTTTGTGAGCTCTACGCATTTGCTCCGTAAAGCAGCAATCTCTGCGTCTTTGTGCGCTACCGCCTGCTGTAACTCGGCGATTTTCGACACTGCGCTTTCTACCTTTTGTTGCAACAACAGAACTTGATCGAGAGAAATCATGCTTATGCCTTCAGTGCTTTTTTCGCGGTATCTACCACGGCTTTGAATGCCACGGGGTCTTCAATCGCCATGTTCGACAGCGCCTTGCGGTTGATGATAACACCGGCTTTTGTCAGTCCGTCGATAAAGCGGGAGTAGGAAAGTCCCTCATCGCGCACTGCCGCGTTGATACGCGCAATCCACAACTGGCGGAAATCGCCCTTGCGGTCGCGGCGGTCAACATACGCGTGCCGAAGCGCCTTGACGACCGCGTCTTTTGCGGCCTTGTAGTTTGTTCCGCGGCGACCGGTGAAGCCTTTTGCCAGCTTCAAGATTTTTGCGCGGCGGTTGTTGCGTTTTGTGCCATCTACTGCTCTAGGCATATCTTACTCCTCATTAACCGTACGGAAGCTGCTGCTTGCGGATTCTCGCCGCAGAGTCTTCTGACAGGATTCCTGCGCCACGAAGGTGCATCTTTCTCTTTGAAGATTTCTTTGTCAGGATATGACGAAGGTTCATCTTCTTGTACTTCACTTTGCCAGTACCCGTCAGTGAAAAACGTTTCGCGCTGGCTTTCTTTGTCTTCATCTTAGGCATGAAACTACCCCTTCCCCTATTTGTCGCCCTGCTTGACTTTTGAGTTCAGCGTCATGGACATGAACCGGCCTTCCATCGCAGGCTGTTTCTCCACGCCGAACGAACCCTCGCGCAGGCGTTTGGTTATTTCGTTCAGGACACCGTAGCCGAGTTCCGTATGGGCAAGTTCACGCCCGCGAAACCGGATCGTTACTTTTACCTTGTTTCCCTCGTCCAGGAATTCCTGCACGTGCTTTGCCTTGGTGTCAAGGTCGCCTGAGCCGATTTTCGGCTGCATACGGATTTCCTTGTTCTTCAAGGCTTTTTGGTTCTTGCGGGAATCACGGAGCCTTTTTTCCTGCTCGAACCGATACTTTCCATAGTCTAAGATTTTACAAACCGGTGGATTTGCGTTTGGCGAAACTTCCACAAGATCCAAGTCTCTTTCTTTTGCCAATGCCAAGGCTTCACGCGTGGGAACAATCCCGTTCTTTCCGCCCGCATCGTCAATCAACCGAACCTCGCGCACGCGGATATGTTCATTTATCCGCAATCCTTTATCTGCCAACTATCCTCCTCTGTGTTTGAAAAATGCAAACACTATTCAAATCGTATGATACCATAAAATAAAGCGATGTGTCTAGTAGACGCGCCGCAAAATAAGCGTTTTCGTGCCATGACCGGCGGCGTTTTTTGCCCGCGCTGTTGTTTGGGGAAGATTGGTTTTTTCCTGCGAACAGGTATCATTTTTTTGACGGGGTACTTTATTGAGGGAGTCGCTGCTGCCGGTCATCAGGGGGCTGATTTCTGGAATAATCAACAGCATGCTCAGGATTGCGTGCCATAAAACGGGTATGCCCGTGCATATATGTAAGGAATTCCGAGGCTTTCCAGGAGGGCAGCCTGTCCAAGAGGATGTTTATACGATTATTAAATATTAAAAACCGTATCTTACATAGATTTCAAGTTGCTGGCGATATGCTTTCTAAAAAAGAAGCAGGG
>CAZSOK010000052.1:0-7975 GCA_964608445.1 uncultured Treponema sp.
TACTAACCTATGTTAAAAATATATCGCATTTGTATTCAAAAGTCAAGTCGTTTTTTAAATCGGCGCACTGTTCCTTATTTGAGACATCCTGCTTGAACGGGGCGATGCATTCGGGCTTTAACATTGAAAGCGACGGGCGCAAGATGGGTTTTAGAGACGGCGGGCGCAATGCGGACAAAAGAAACAAGGCAGCAAAAAAATGCCGCCACGGCAACAATGCCACGGCGGCAGATGATGCCATACAACAAAAACGGGCGGCTACTTTTTGGTCACGTTCATCTTTTGCGGTCCGAGTTTGAACACCGTTTCGGTCGCATCTTTTGTCGCAATGGTGATTTCGCCTTTTACGCCGGCAACCTTAAAATTCGCGGTGTAACTTTCTCCGTTCTGTGCCACGGTATACTTAAAATCCTTGTTGCCGTGCTCGACCTTTCCCCCGTCCTTGAACGTGAGAATCTCCATTCCCTTAAATACCCACGCCGTGCCAGCGAACGGATCATCGCCGCTCCCCGCCTCGACCTTCACGCCCTTCGCAAAGAGCAACCCTGCGCACATGATCATGCAAGCCACGATCGCGACCTTTCTGAATGCTTTCATACATTCCTCCTAAAAATGATTTTGCCCCATACGCCGACCGCCTGAACGACGGCCGACAGCATAAGACAATGAGATATTCTACAAGAATACGGGGGGGGTAATATCAAGTGGTGTGAACTATTTTTTTTTCAAACTTTTTGAGCAAAAGCCAAATAAACCGTCTGCTCCCCCGCTCAAAAAGCGTCTTTGGCGTGCCGCCACCATGTTTCTGCGGCGGCGAGCAGGGTGCGTACCGTATGCGGCGGCAACCGCCATTTGTGTTCCGCGTCATGCAGGAGCGAACGACCGCCCTGCTGGACAATCCTGCCCGCAACATGGCGCGGATAAGCAATGACTGCCGCACGTATAGCGGCACACGCCGCGTCGTCCGTCAAAATTCGTTTTTCTTCCGGTTCGCCTTTTTGTAGGCACTCGCACCCACGCGCTCCGTCGGCGTATGCACGTTCGCACGACCGTGGTCGCTCCTAAATCCGCGCGATTTCTTGCCGTCCCAGTCGCCCCTGCCAAAATGCCGGTCACCGCCGAACCGTCTGCCACCGCCAAAACCGCGCCGACCACCACGCTCGCCGTCCCTGTCCGCGCCGCCGGATCCCTGCGTGTCCACATGGATATGCGGCAACGAGCGGTCATCCTTTGCCATTTGCAGCACTTTTTCGGCAGAGGCAAGCGGCAGGCTTATCAGGCTGAAATTCTGCGTCACCTCTATGCGGTCAACTTTGTGTCCGGGAATGTGCAGCAGCCCGCTGAAATATGCCGCGAGCGAGCGGGCGTTATAGCCATCGCGCTTGCCCAGCTGCACGTACAGCCGCTTTTGATCCGGGTCAACAACGACGCTCCTGCCGCCTTTGCCCTGCCGTGCGCCCGTACATTCACGGATGTCGCCGTAGTGGCTTTTGTCCAGCGTTTTGCCGTACCAGGCGGCAAGTACGCCCGCAAGCACGGTCTTTGCGTCCTGATTCTCGCACAAATCCTCTGCCATCTGCGCGTAGCCGTCGTCCGCCGGGGTCTCCAGCTGCGTCTTCAAATGCTCCAGCATCCGGGCGCGCTTGGTGTTCAGCACGTCGTCCACGCTCGGCACCGTGCCTTCCTGCATCTCGCCTTTTGCGGCACGGCGCACCGCATTGCGCAGATATTCCAGGCGGCGACGTTCTTCGGGGCGGAGGAACGTGACGGCAATGCCTGTCGCGCCCGCGCGCCCCGTGCGCCCAATGCGGTGCACGTAGGTCGCCGCGTCAAACGGCAACGAATAATTGACCACGTGGCTCAGCCCGCTGATGTCAATGCCGCGCGCGGCAACGTCAGTCGCGACCAGAACACGCGTCTTTTTGCTGCGGAACCGCGCAAGGATTTTTTCGCGCTGCCCCTGCGGAATGTCGCCGTGCAACGCCGCCACCTCGTACCCGCGCTCGTCGAGCAGACGGCTCACCAAGTCGGCGTCGTTTTTTGTCTGCGTAAAGACAAGCCCGTAAAAATCGGGCGCGATGTCAATCAGGCGCACGAGCGCTTCGATTTTATCGCCCTCGCGCACGAACAGATAACTCTGGTCAATCAAGAGCGGCTCTTCGACAAAGCCCTCCTCCTCGCAGATTTCATAGTCGCCCATGAATTCTTCGGCGATTTTGAGAATCGGCTTGGGCATGGTCGCGCTGAAAAGCAGGATGCGGCTGTTCGGATTCGCCTGCGCAAAAATCGCCTCGATGTCCTCAACAAAGCCCATGTCGAGCATTTCGTCGCCCTCGTCCAAGATAAAATAATCAATCTTGTCGATTTTGAGCGTGCCGCGCTCCAAATGATCCTGCACGCGGCCGGGCGTACCGACCACGATTTCCACGCCGCGCCGCAGTTCGTTGATCTGCTTGCTGTAGGCCGCGCCGCCGTACAGCACGCACACGCGCGGAAACTCGCCGTCACCGAACGACTGCAATTCCTTGCACGTCTGCACGGCAAGCTCGCGAGTCGGCTCAAGCACGAGCGCGCGCACGCCGTCATGCTGCCCGCGAATCCGCTGCACAATCGGCAGTCCGAACGCGGCGGTCTTTCCCGTTCCCGTGCGCGCCTTTGCAATAATGTTCGCGTCGCCGTTCAAAAGGCGCGGAATCGCCAGCACCTGAATCGGACTGGGCACCTTAAACCCCTTGCGCTCAACGGCGGCAAGCGTCGCTTCATCCAGCCCCAAATCCTCAAAAGAAATCTCTTCGCTGTCGGCGCGCTCTTCCGTATCGACCGCCTCGGTGATTTCCGTCTCTGCCTGTTCTGCAACCTGTTCGGTTGTCTCTTCTATTATATTTTCCATAAATAAGTATCTCACTATAAAGGAAAGGAAGAATAATTGCAAGTTCTTCAATCTTATGCTATAATGCGACGCTATGAGCGAGTTACAATTCAGTATCGACCAGAAGATTGTCTATCCGAGCCAGGGTGTCGGCAGGATTATAGAAGTTTTTGAAAAACAGTTCAACGACAAGACGACGCAGTACTACAAAATCTACATCGATGTTTCCGACATGATCGTGATGGTTCCCGTGGACAACGCGGCGGGGCTGGGAATCCGGCCGATTGTCGGCGAGACGGAGGCGCTTGCCGCGCTGGAACTGCTGGGCGAGACGATCGAGCCGATTACGTCCGACTGGAAACTGCGCTACCAGCAGAATTTGGATTTGCTCAAAAAAGGCACGATTGCCGACATCGCGAACATCGTGCGCAGCCTGTACCACCGCTCCAAGGTAAAGGAGCTGCCCATTTTGGAGCGGAAACTGTACGACAACGCGCGGAAACTGCTGATTGACGAGATTACGTCCGCGACGGGCAAGAGCGAAAAAGAAGTGGAATCGATGATCCACGCAAAGCTTGAGCCGCTCGGCACGATAAACGTCAAAAAGACGATACTCGATCCCAACGACGAGGACGATGACGACGAGTTCTCCGACGAATTCAGCTCTTCAGACAACGATGACGATGATGAAGACGACGATTCCGACGACGACGCAATGGATGACGATGACGAATAAGCCGGACGGACGCGCAGTGCTCGTGCTGGTGGCGGCGGGTTCGTCGAGCAGGATGGGCGGCAAAAAGAAAGAATACTTGCCGATGAACGGCGGCACGGTGCTTTCATCTGCCGCCCGTATTTTTTTGCAGGCACTTCCCTTTTCGCTGGTGGCGGTCACCTACCCCGCCGCGCAAACGCCCGATGACGGCAAAAAAAATGAGCGCGCCTGCCGCGAGGCCTTGTTTTCCGATCAGACCGTCGCTTCGTTCCATGCGTCCGCGCAGACGGAATTCCTGTTCGTGGAAGGCGGTGCGACGCGGCAGCAAAGCGTCCTGAACGCACTCGAAGCCGTGGCGAACCAATGCGGCACAGAAAACCCGCTGGTCTTCATTCATGACGGTGCGCGTCCGTTTGTCTCCGCGCAGATTATCCGCGACTGCAATGCGGCGGCGGCGCAGTACGGCGCGGCAGTCCCCGCGCTTCAGCCGACCGACACGCAGAAAGAAACCGACGCGCAGGGATTTATCGCCCGCCACCTGCCCCGCGCCCGCCTCGCCGCCGTGCAGACACCACAAGTGTTCCGGCTTCAGCCGCTGCTGCTCGCCCACCGGGCTGCCGCGCAACAGCACATCGACTGCACCGACGATACGGAAATCTGGGATCGGTTTGCCGCCGACGGAAAAACATACCGTCCCACCAAAATGGTGGCAGGATCACACGAAAACAAAAAGATAACGTATCCGTCGGACATTCCCGCGCCGGCGGCATCGGAGGACACTTTGCACATCCGCACGGGACTGGGCTATGACAAGCACGTATTGGTTGCCGGCAGAAAACTGATGATTGGCGGCGTGGCAATTCCGTCTGAAAAAGGCGAGGCAGGGCATTCTGACGGCGACGTGCTGCTCCATGCCATTACCGACGCACTGCTGGGGGCTGCCGCACTCGGTGACATCGGGTCGTACTTTCCCCCGGACGACGCACAATGGAAGGACGCAGATTCAAAAAAACTGCTCGCGACCGTATGGAACGACATCACCGCCGCAGGCTGGTCGCTCGGCAACATAGACTGCGTGGTTGCGCTTGAGCAGCCCAAATTCCTGCCGCACCGCAACGCCGTGCGCGCGGCAATCGCCGCTGTCCTGGGCGTGCAAACGGAACAGGTTTTTGTCAAGGCAAAAACCGGCGAAAAAACCGGCGATGTCGGAACGGGCAAGGTAATCGAAGCCTTTGCCACGTGCCTGCTTTTCCGACGCTAGTTGCTCGGCATCTCCAAAATCAGCTCGACCTCGCCTTCACTGCGCTTCATACGGCGGGCGATTTCGTCAACCGTCCAGCCCTGCCGCCTGAGCTGAATAATTATCTCACGGTCTTGCGGCGTAATGCGGCTGGCCTGCGGTCCCGGATTTTTCTCCATATCCGCCTGCGTCGCCCGCAACAGCAGATTCATTTTGTCGTCAATCTGCTTGTCCAAATTCTGCAAACGGGTTTCCGCGCCGGCAATGCCGTTCCGAGCAGCCTGAATCTGCTGCATCCGCGATTCGGTATCCGCGAGCAGTTTCTGTATTGACGTGACCTTATCCACCGCGTCGTTAATCTTGCCGCTGCTCGCCATGAGCGAATCAATGTCGCGCTGCATATCATTAATCTTTTCGGGAATGTCAACGGTCTGCCGCAACGCATTGGTCAGGCGATCTTCCAGATTCTTAAGCCCCTCAAAACTTCTGTCCACGCCATTAGAAACCTGCTCGATCACTTCCTGCTTCTTCTCCAGGCGATCATACCGGCTGGAAATATCGCCCAGCGTCTCCTGGAATTTCCGCACCGAAATCTGCACGAACTGCAAGTCGTCGCTCGTCGTAGTCAGCTCGCGGATTTTTTCGTCCATCTCAGTGCTCATGGTGACAAGCCGGTCAAATTTGTGTTCCATTGAGTCGATATGATTCTTTTCCGTGACAAAACGGTTGAGTTTCCTGTTTATGTCATCGTTCAGATTCTGAATCTGGCTGAAATGTGCCTGCAAATTCTGCACGGCAGACTGATAGTTTTCTACTTTGGCAAGGTCATTTTTCAGCATGCTGATTTCAGAATCCAGCTTTGCCTTCAGCGCGTCCGCCGTCTGATACACCTGCATCTGCGCGGTGAACGCCTTGACTTTCTGGTCGATTTCGCTGAAACGCATTTGCAGGTCATTGGTATCGGTCTGCATGCGCAACGTTATCTCCGCCTCACGCATATCGGTCGATTCGGTGATGTTCTGAATCTGCGTGCGCAGCTCGCGCAGGGCTTTTTCGGATTCGGCATTCTGCTCGCGCACACGCCGCTGTGTTTCTTGCAGCATTTCCTCGTACATTTTCTGCTGCTCGGCAAGCGTCTGATCGGATCGGGTCTGATAATCCGCAATCGCGGCATCGATTCTCTGCTGCAAATCGTCCACGTCGGCGACAATTCCGCGCTGCCTTGCCTGCGCCGACTCCGCAAACTCCTTGAGATTCTGGTCGAACTCCTTGCAGATTTCCTCGAACCGCTGATTTGAAGTGGCATACAGCGAGCCAATCTGCTTGGTGAACAATTCTTTCGTCTGGTCAAACTGCACTTTAAGCTGCCCGCGCCATGCCTGAAAATCGCCGAGCATCGCGTCAATGTTGGATTTGTGCGCTTCCTGCCGCTCCTGCACGCTCTGCTCAATGGCGGCCAGTTTTTCGCCGGTTTCCCGCTGCGTCTTTGCAATCTCGTCGCCAATGCGCTGCGTGTAGGCATCCAAATTCGTCTTGACGAGCGCGTCAAAGCCGTCCGTCGCCATCTGCAAATCGGCGTTCGTCCGGTCCGTAAACGAACGGACGGTCTGCTCCGCATCCGCGACCCGCTGCCGGATGTCCTCCAACGATTTCGTGAGGTTCGCCTCATAGCGTTCCGTCTGCTCGCGGTTCTTCGCCTCCAGCTCGGAAAAATTCGCCTTGATGTTTTCGGCATATTTCTGCTCAAGCTCGCGCCGACCGTTCTCAAAATCGCCGGTCAGCACGGCCAGTTTCGAATCGAGGCTCTGCTTCCATGCGTTCAAGTCATCGTCAATCTTGCTGCTGCGCCGCCGCAAGTCCGTGGTGAAATTCTCCTCAAAATCCTTGAGCGTCGCGCTCACGTTGTCGCTCGCCGTCGCCTTGATTTTGTTCAGGTTTTCTTCCAGAAGGGCAATCTGCGCGACGATGCCGTCGTTGTTGTCCTTGACGCTCTGCGCGAATTCCGCCTGCCGCTGCTTCTGCGTCTCCGTGAATGCCGTGAACTTGTCGGTCACGCGCCCTTCGGTCAGCTCCAACGCCTGCCGCAGGTTTTTCTCCAGCACGTCAACGTCCGCGCCGATCTGCTCCAGCTTGCCAAAACGATATTCCAGGTTGTTGCGGTATTCGGCAATCTGACCTTCCACGAGCGACAGCAATTCGGTCTGTTTTTTGTCGTACACGGCAGAGACTTTTTCCGTAAGCTGCGCAAGTTTTTGGCTGACGGCGGCAATCTGTTCGTCCGCCTGCTTCTGGAACGCCTGCAAATCCGATTTTGTCCGCTCCGCCGCCTGCAAACTTCCTTGCAGCACGGCAACCGTGCCGTTCATGCTGTCCTGCATCGCGGAGAGTTTTCCCTTGACCTTTTCATCGACGGCAGTAACCGCATCTTGCACGCCATCTTCAACCGCGGTGATTTTTTGCCGGAGTTCCCCGCTGATATCGGCGACCGTCGCGTTCACGCTGTCCTTTATCGCCGTGAGTTTCGTCCTGAACTCGCCGTCAAGGGAATTGACCGCCATGTTCACGTCGTTCTGTATTGCGCTGATTTTGCCCCGGACTTCCTCGTCGATACTGCCGACCACAGCACTCACGCGCTCCTGCACCGTGCCGATTTTTTCCCTGACCCGCTCATCGACCGCGCTGACCGCCACGTTCGTGTTGTTTTGCATCGTGCTGATTTTGTCCCGGACTTCCTCGTCAATCGCGCTGACCGCCGCGCTCACGTCGTGCTGAATCGTGCCGATTTTTTCTTTCACCTCGCCGTCAAGCGCGCTGACCGCCGACCTCATGTCATTCTGTATCGCGCTGATTTTGTCCCGGACTTCTTCGCCGATACTGCTGACCGCACCGTCCAGCCGCTCTTGCATCGTGCCGATTTTTTCCTTGACCTCGCCGTCGATCGCGCCGACTGCCGTGTTCGTGCTGTTCTGTATCGTGCTGATTTTTTCTTTCAGCGCGCCGTCAAGCGTACTGACCGCCGTGTTCATATCGTTCTGTATCGTGCTGATTTTGTCCCGGACTTCTTCGCCGATACTGCCGACCGCAGCGTCCAGCCGCTCTTGCATCGTGCCGATCTTTTCCTTGACTTCGCCGTCAATCGCGCTGACCGCCG
>CAZSOK010000052.1:8075-11266 GCA_964608445.1 uncultured Treponema sp.
CTGACCGCCGTGTTCATATCGTTCTGTATCGTGCTGATTTTGTCCCGGACTTCTTCGCCGATACTGCCGACCGCAGCGTCCAGCCGCTCTTGCATCGTGCCGATTTTTTCCTTGACTTCGCCGTCGATCGCGCTGACCGCCGTACTCACCGTGCCCTGCACCGCCGTGATTCTTCCGCTGAGTTCCGTGTTGACGCTGCTGATAGTCGCGTTCACGCCGTCCTGCATCGCGGTGATTTTTGCGTCCACCGCCGTTTTGTAGCTGTCCAGCTGCCGGGAAGCGACGCTCTCCAGCTGCGAAAGCGCCATGTTTCCTTTTTCGTCCGCATCCGCAAGTGCCCTTTCGTACAACTGGTCGTACCGCGCCTGTATGTCTGTCATCTGCTTTTCAAGCGAGTCGCGCAGGGTCTCCAGGGTCTTGCCGTTGCCGTTCACTTCCGCGCTCAGCTCGTCCGCCATGCGCTTTGCTTCCTCAAGAGAGTCGCTGAACTGCTTCCTGACCGCATCGGTCACGTCATGCAGGTGTTCGGAAAGCTCCGCCACCTTTGCCTGCACCTGCGCCTCATGCCCGACAAGTGCCTCTTTGAGATTGTCGCCATATTTTGTCTCAATGGAGCGGCGGTCGTTCTCAAAATCGCCTGCGAGCGAGGCAAGCCGCTCCTCCATGTGCTGTTTCCATGCGTTCAGCTCGTCGTCAATCCTGCCGCTGCGCCGCTGCAAATCCGCGGTGAAATTTCCCTCAAAATCTTTGAGCATCGCGCTCACGTTGTCGCTTGCGCTCGCCTTGATGTCATTCAAGTTTTTCTCAAGAAGGTCGATCTGCTCGGCAATGTCGTCGCTGTTCATCTTGACGGTACGTGCGAATTCTGCCTGCTTGCGCTCCTGCGCCGCCGTGAATGCCGTAAAGTCATTGACGACGCGTCCCTGCGTCTGCTCCAGCGTCTGCCGCAGGTTTTTCTCCAGCGAATCCACGTCCGCGCCGATTTGCTCCAGCCTGCCAAACCGGTATTCCAGATTCTTGCGGTATTCGGCGAGCTGGCTGTCCACCAGCGACAGCAGTTCCGTCTGCTTGGTATCGTACACGGTGGACAGCCGCTCCGTAAGCTGCTCAAGCTTTTCGCTGACGGCGGCAATCTGCTCGTCCGCCTGCTTCTGGAACACCTCCAAATCGTTCTTCGTCCGTTCCGCCGTCTGCACGCTGACCCGCAATCCCGCGACCTTATCGTTCATGTCGTCCTGCACCGCGCTGAGCTTGCCTTTGATTTCTCCGTCAATGGCCGTGATCGTCGCGTCAACCTCATTGTGCATATCGTTGATTTCCCGCTCGACCTTGGTCTTGAAGAATTCCAAATGCCGCGCGGACTTTTCCTGGAACTCGTTGTATTTCGCCGTTTCTTTTGCGTCCGCCTCCGCGACCGCCTTTTCGTACAACTGGTCGTACCGCGCCTGCACGTCGGTCAGCTGTTTTTCGAGCGACGCGCGCAGGGTCTCCAAAGTCTTGCCGTTGCCGTTCACTTCCGCGTGCAGCTCGCTCGCCGTTCTCTTTGCCTGCACGAGCGTGTCGCCGAACTGCTTTTTTATCGCGTCCGTCTCGCCCCGCAGCTGCCCGGAGACTTCCGCGATTTTTGCCCGCATCTGCGTCTCCAGCTCTTTGGTGCGCGCGCCCACCTCCCGAACAAAGGCATCGTTGCGCGCCTGCATCTGCTCGCTCAAACGCTTGAACGCCGTGTCGTCCAACTGCGTCGCCCGCTTTGCCGCCTCGTCATACGCCCGCCTGATGTCCGCGTCCAGCTTGGCGAGCATCTTCTCGCTGCGGTCCGCCGCCGCCCTGGTGGACTGATCGACCTGCTGCGCCCGCAGCTGGTACTGGTTCAGCAGCTCCGTGCCAATCATCTTGAGGTTCTCTTCATTGCGCGCGGCAAATTTCTCGTTGATCTGCGGGATTTTCTTCTCGATGGCATCCACCGTTTTTTTCTGCGCGGCAATTGATGCCGAAATATCGTCGATGACGTCCGATTCCTTACGGATATGCTCCAGGTTCTCTTCCACGCGGGCGGTCATGTCCATCAGCTCATTGATGACCGTGCCGTAAGACGCGATTTTCTGCCCGATCGCGTCCACCGCAGAAAAATGCCGGTCAAAGCCGCTGCTCATCCGCTTGAAATCTTCAATCTGCTGCTCCAGCCGCTTCACCGCCGCCGCAGCCGTCGTCTGCCGCGTGTCCAGGTCGGCTTTCAGCCCCTCCAAATGATCCTTCTGCCCGGTAAAATACGCGTCGCACTCACCCATCTTCCGCTTCACATAATTGGTGATTTTGCCCATGCTGTTGTTGTCCCTGTCCAGCGACCTGAACAGAAAGATGACGGCGACTGCAATTGCCGTAGGAATAAAGACTGAGAGAACGGTCACTTTTTTACCCACCAAAAAAAGTTATCGTTATATTATAACACAATCTGCAAGAATTGACGATAGGTAGCGAATGAAATATCGGCTTTTGGGTGCTTTAAATGCAGGATTTTCCGCCAGAACGGCAACAAGTACGCGCTTTTCATGCCCGCGTTGTTCGCCCCCGCCACGTCATAGCGGACGCTGTTGCCCACGTACAGGATACGCTCCTCCGGCACGCCCAGCGTCTTTGCCAGCACGCCGAACGGATACTTTGACGGCTTGAGCGCACCGATTTCCTCCGAGCCGATCACCAAGTCGCAGTACGGCAGCAGCCCCCACAGGTCGCCTTTCTGCGACGGCGGAAAATCCGACAGCAGCGCAATGCGGTAGCCGCTCTCCTTGAGCCGCGCGAACGTCTCGCGCACGTGGCGGAACGGCCTGATGCGCCGCACAAAAAACGGCTTCAGCGCGTCGTACACAATGTCCTGAATCCGCCGCCGCGCCTCTTCCGGCTCGCAATGCAGCTCATCCGCCAAAAGCCGCGCCTGATACCCGTAAAAATCCGCGAGCGGAGCCGTCTTGTGCAGCCGCCGCCGCACCTTGTTGAACTTAAGATAGAACGAAAAATGGCGCAGGACATGCGGCAGCAGGCGCACGTTGAGCGCCCAGGAAGGATACAGCGTACCGTCAATGTCAAACGCAATCACCGAAATATCCGCAAGCATACCCAAAGTATAGAGGAGATGGCGGGAAAAGTCTATCACCCGGCAAAACCAAGCCGCCCGATTCTCTGGAGGGGCGAAG
>CAZSOK010000053.1:0-11211 GCA_964608445.1 uncultured Treponema sp.
ATAAGCTTTTGCATGAAAAGTTCCGAGCTTTTTGCCCAAAAGTTCCTAGCTTTTTCCCGCGCAGAGTAACATATCCCAATGCTCTTTGCAACGCCGCGACGCACACACGAAAATCTCTTGCCCTCACTTGACATCCTGCGCCGGTTTTTGTTATAGTTGGGGAGCGTCAAATTTGGAGCGGTGGCCGAGCGGTCGAAGGCGGCGGTCTTGAAAACCGTTGTAGGGCAACTTACCGGGGGTTCGAATCCCTCCCGCTCCGTTTTACGCTGACAAGGAAGCGTGGTAGAGCGGTAATACAACGGATTGCTAATCCGTCAGTTCCTTACGGGCTGGGCAGGTTCAACTCCTGTCGCTTCCGTAACCTGACGAAAACCAAGTTTTCGTTTATATCTGAGGCTATAGCTCAGCTGGATTAGAGCGCCACCCTGCGGAGGTGGAGGTCGCACGTTCGAATCGTGTTAGCCTCGTTTTCCTTTCTGACCACAATTTCTCGTAGCGCATTCTTTGGAAAGATGTCCGAGTGGTTTAAGGTGCACGCTTGGAAAGCGTGTGTAGCCCACAAGCTACCGGGGGTTCGAATCCCCCTCTTTCCGATGTGAGACCAGATGCTGCGCAAGTGATTCCTGCAAAACCCCGCCAGAGCCGGAAGGCAGCAACGGTATGCAGCGGATGCTGTGCCGCAGATTATCTGGTCTCTTTTTTTGTGAATTCGCTTTTTTATCTGTTCATTTTCCCAATCTATGGTATAATGAATGACGTTATGTCAGATTCGATAAGCGTGACCCGCGCACAACTAGAAGAAGTTATCTCTCACTTGAATGAATGCACGGACGCGTACCTGTTCATCTTTGACCTGCACGCAGATACGTATTACATCTCGCCGTATGCGCTCAAGACGTTCGACCTGCCTGCGGCAAAATTCGGCAATGCCTCGGAGACAATCCTGCACATCGTCTATCCTGACGACCGGGCAGTACTCTCCACGGATCTGGAGCAAATCCGCCTGGGAAGCAAAGATGTCCACAGCCTTGAATACCGCTGGGTAAACAAAAACGGCAAGCCGATATGGATAAGCTGCCGGGGAAAAATGCTCTGGGCAGAGAACGACGAACTGCTGGTCGGGCGGGTTTCTATCATTGACGACCTTGACAAACTCGACTTGCTTACTGGATTGCCCACGGAATCGCAGATGCGCACGGATTTTAACGTGGAATGGGCAAAACAGCAGAAAGTATCCGGCTTCCTGCTCAAAATCGACATTGACAACCTGGGGAACATCAACGAGCAGTACGGTATGCGCACGGGCGACAAGGTAATCGCGCTGGTCGCCGAATGCTGCCGGAAAGCGTGCGAAGGCACGGCAAATGCGTACAAACTGCACGGCGACGAAATCCTGTGCATGAATCTGACCGGGAAAAACGCCACCGACGCAAAAAAACTGTACCAGCGGCTCAAACGATACATCGCCGATGCCGAGCAGGAAATCGAATACGAAGTGGTGTTCACCGTGTCTGCGGGAGCGGTCGCGTTCTTCAACGATGCCTCAAAGCCCGACGACTTGATAAAGAAGCTGAACTATTCGCTGGTCGAGGCCAAGCGCAAAGACAAAAACAACCTGACGATGTACGATGCCGTTGATTACACCCGCCATTTACGGGCCATCGGACTGCAAGAACGGCTGCGCGAATCGATTAAAGACAATTTCCGTGGATTCGAACTGTATTTTCAGCCGGTCGTCAACGCAAAGCACTTGTATCTGGACAAAGAAGAGACGGTGTACAACGTCATCGGCGCGGAAGCGTTGCTGCGCTGGTCATGCCCCGAACTGGGCAGGCTTTCTCCCGACGAATTCGTGCCGCTACTGGAAAAAAGCGGCCTGATTATTCCCGTGGGACGGTGGATTCTGCTGACGGCGTTCAATCAGTGCCGCGAATGGAATCTCCTGCAAAAGCATTTCAGGATGAGCGTGAACCTTTCGTACATCCAGGTGAAAAAAAGCGACGTGCTTACCGACGTGCAGATTGCGCTCACCAAATCGGGCGTGAACCCGCGCAACATCACGCTGGAACTGACCGAAAGCGGCTACATGAACAGCGACCATGAGCTACAGGAACTGCTGGACGCATTCCAGGCGATGCACCTGAACATCGACATCGATGATTTTGGAACGGGCTACTCAAACCTGCGCTACCTGCAATACCTGCACGCAAACACGCTCAAGCTGGATTATACGTTCGTGCATAAGGCGACAAGCGGGGACGAAGGCGACACCAAAGTGATAAAGCACATCACGCAAATGGCGCATGAGCTGAACATGACCGTCTGCATGGAAGGCATCGAGCTGAAGACGGACATCGAAAAATTGCAGCAGTTCGGTCCTGACAAATTCCAGGGATTTCTGTTCGGCCGCCCGATGAGCGCGACGCAGTTCAGAGAACACTGCCTGCGCCCCGACGGTCATTATATGTAATGCTTCATGTCGATATGCTCAATGCGCTGCGTCTTGACTCCCACGACATAACTGCCGAACACGGCTGACGCCGCATCGATTGCCGCCGCAAAACTACAGAAAATCGGCACGGCAGGACGAAGCAACAGATAACTTGCGTCAAACCCGCGGCTGTAGGCAGTGCACAGCACGGTAAGCAGTATGTACGGCGCACCCGCAGGAATGCCGCCCAGCACGAACGACAGCCCAAAACTCACCAAAAAAATCCACAGCACGTCAAACACTTTCAGCCCGATCGGCGAATACGAGCGCAGCAGCACCACAAAGCAGATAGCGGCAGCCAACGACGCGCCGCCCCGCCCAAAGATAGAAAACAGCGGGAATGTCACACCGCTGACACGGGAATGCACACCCAAACTTTCGCGCCCGTGCCGCCAGTTTACCTGCAAGGCAAGGTTCGCGTCGCCACTGAAAAACGCCGCAAGCACCGGGCAAATGCTCGCATACAGCACGTGCCACGGGCGGAGATCCTTGCAGACCACCCGCAACAGCACCGGGTACAGCACGCCCACAATCAGCACAAAATCGACGAGCAGCATGAGCGTAAGCGGCATAAATGTCTTTGCGGCAAACGCCGGGCTCGCGCCCATCATCCAATATGCCGCAATCGCAATCATGCCGACAGAAAGCCACTCGACAAAGAAACTCATAATCGAATAAAACAGCCGGTACGCGCTCTGAATAATCACGATAACCGGGCGGGATGCCGTCTCATCGGTAGTACACCCGCCGCCAATCAGCCCCGCGAACAAAAACACGGGAAGCAGAAACACGCCGTCCAACAACGTCTCAAAAGTGGAATAGGGCAGCAGCCGCATAACCAGCGACTTAACATCAATTGCCGCGACTTCCGTCACTTTTTCGCCGGTAATGGGAATGCGCGGCAAGGTAACCAGCAGGATAGAAAGCACGCCGATCGCCGTAACGATGAGCGACGAGCCGACGATGACCGTCGCCGTCCAGGCACCCGTCCGCGCCATCATCTTGTGGGAACGCAGTTTGTACACCGCATTGCTCACCCCGAACAACAGCAGGGGAAGCAGCGTGTACCGCCCGAAACGCACAAAAAATTCCCGTATGGTAACAATAGCCGCATTTATCGCAGGCGCATCGGTCGGCAACAAGAACGCGGCGGCAATGCCCAGCACAATGCCGATTACATATTTAATCCAGACTTTCATACCGACAGTATACCAAGACTGCGCTTTGTTTGCAAATGTCCGACAGTGTGCTATAATAAAGTCATGGACAGAATAATTTTACTTGCGGGAAAGGACGTTCCCGCTGGTGCTGAATTCGCCGCAGCCGTCTCGCAGAAAGGACGCGTCCCGGTCATCACCGCGCCGTCGGACTATCCCGAACAACAGCCCGAAACCAATTACTCCGCAATCCCCTGGAATCGTTCGTCCGCATTGAGCGCGCGCGCGCTGCTCCTGCACTGCCTGAACATGCCGCAACGCCTGGACGAAGCCGTGCTGCTTTTTGACGAGCCGCACATCGCCGCCGAATACAACCACAGCAATTTGACGGACAATGCCCGTATCATCGACGAGCTGATAATTGGCTACCATTATATTACGCAAGAAATTCTGACGCGCTTTGAGCAGAAAAAGACCCGCGACGAAAGCAACGCCGCCGCAAAAATCGTCTTCCTGTACAAGATGAACTCGTCGCAGGCAGACGCGGTGGCAAACTCTGCCGTCCGCGCCGGAACGATTTCTTCCCCGCACGTCTCCGCCGCCGCCGCCGCATTCAAAGCGTTTGCCGAAAACACGGCGGCATTGCACGCGGAAAACCCGAACATCTATCCCGTGCTCGTCTCCTGCGACGTGCATACCGAAGTCGCCCACAAAGACACCACGCTCGCAAGCTGGCTGTGCGATTACCTGGATTCTATCGACGAACTAAAAAAACGTCCCTCGCCCAAACAGCTGATCAGCTGGATAAAGGCAGGGACGAAAAAAGCCGGCGGTTTCGGGCTGTTCTGAACGCGGCTTGCGGGCTAGCGCACCGTGATATACAAATCGTTGTTCTTCTTTGACGCTTCATAAGCGTAGGATTTTCCGTTGTGCGCGAGCACGGCAATGTAGCGGTAGTTCGCCACGTCGTCCGGGAGGATTGACCACACGGAGTCCTCGTCGCCCGCGCTTTTGACAAACGCCGTGCCGGCTTTCTGCCATGCGTCGGCTTCAGTCTTGCGCGCATACACGTCAAAGCCCATGCGGCTGTCTGCGGACATATTCTTGATTTTCACATTGTCCTTGAATTTTCCCGGAACAGCAAGCGTATCGACCAGGAACGCCGAATCATCGACGGTTTCATTTGAGATGACATACACATACAAATCGTTGTGTGCCTTTGCCACGCCGAATGCGAGCGGTGACGACGACGACGGAACGACCGCAACGTGCGAATACCGCTTGAGCTTTCCGCTCAGTTTTGACGAAATCATGTCCGTATCGTCCACGGAAACCAAATCTGCCGTGCCGTAAGCTTCCCACCGTTTTTTCTTTGCGTTCCACACCGAAACCGCAACGCCCAACGATGCCTCGCGGCTCGCATTGATAACGCGGATTTCGTCCTTTGCCTTGCCGGGAACGGCAGCAATATCGATGACGGTCGCGCGCGGATCGTCAAAGACCGGCTGCGCGAACAGTGCCGCCGCAAGCGCGAACAACGCGCCAAACACCGCATACTTTTTCATGATCATTTCCTCCGCGCGTATCGTATCACGCCAAAAATTGCGCTGTCAAGCACAAAGCAAAACGACCGCCACGCGGGCGGCCGTTTTTGTCAAGCAGGAACTAGTACGCCAGACTGTACTTCCAGTACACCGGGACGGCAAAATCCCAGTATTCATCAACCTTGTTGAATTCGACCTTTGCGCCAACCGCATGACGCTTGTTGATTTCGTAGTCAACCGCAAACGACGTGCCGTAGCCATTGCCCAAACCATTGTCCGCAAAGTCGAACAAAAGTTTGCCCGTCGCCGTTGCCGAAAGCTTGTCCACCAAGCCGAACGAGAACGCCACCGCAGTATAGAAATCGTACCCTTTGTCATTGTCGTCAAAGTCGAAGTCCCAGGCAAGCTCCGCCTTCAGCCGGAACGAGCGCGCGTCATACGTCACATACGTGTTCAGCAAGTTTGTGTATGCCATGCCAGTATTTGCGATAAGGTCTTTCAGATAATTCTGTCTCCACTTATGCTCATTATACTCATTACCCCAAGCATGCGTGAAACCCGCGCCAATGGAGAGTGCCTTTACCACGCCAAAGAAGCCCGGCATATTGACAAACGTGCCGAACTGGCGACCGCGACTGCACGGAATGCCCTGTATGTTCACGCTCGCCTGAAACACATCCAGGTCAAGAATCGCGCCCGTGCCGAAGTGGAAGTTATGCGCATCGTTGAACCAGTTTACCGTACCATAATCCATGCCGGACGGGACAGTCGCCGCAAGGCGGAGCATTTTAATCGGACGAATCACGAACGTAAAGCCGTCACTGCCGATGTTGCCCGCCGTCGCGTTGTCGTCCCAAATCGGGAAATACGAGCCGTCTGCCCAAATAGTATCGTGCAGACCGAGCGTAATCATGTCAATCGGGCGGAACTCGACCCACCAGTCGTTGATTTCGCCGCTGAAATGAAAGTCGTCCGTTGCCCAATCCTGATTGAACAGGAACGTTCCCTTTACGCCGGCATCGACTTTTGCAGTCTTAATGTCCGCATACATCCGCTCCTTGATGCCGGGAAAATATGCGTCCGTTTCATAGCCGCCGCCTTTGTCATTATGGTGACGCAAGAACGGATCGTCCGAATACAGTTTATTGTAGAAGTTCACGTGAACGTCCGCAAAGGCTACCCCCCCCCAGACAGCCGCAACAGCGACTATGCTTGCAAGAATCCTTTTCATAAAAACCTCCATAAAATCACATACCACAGGAAACTTCCGCTTCCGAGGATTGCAATTCGTCCGCAAAGCGGACACGTCGATACTGAGTTTGCGACGCAAACTGCCGTTAAAGGCACGGAAAAACTAGCATACACCGTTCGCTTTGTCAACACAATTTACCAAATGATTGCATATTCTTGTAATGTCCGCATTCGATTGCATGTTTTTGACTATCCGCCGGTTTTTTGCTATGCTTGTAACGTGAGAACCAACCGACTTATCGGCACGATTGCCGCGCTCTGTTTTTTTGTCCTCCCGCTTTTCGCGCAGGAAGCCGCCATTCCGCACGACGATGCCGCAAATGCCGCGCTGGTCGTCTCCCGCATTACCGTCACCGGGCTCAAAAAGACGCGCCAGTCATACATGCAGTCGGTGCTCGGCAAATACCGGGGGATTCCTGCGGCGGAACTTGACCTGAACGACGTGGAGATTACGTTGCGCGATCAGGGGCTTTTTTCCGACATAACCGTAAGCTGCGGTCTGGACGAAGCGGGCTACTGCACGCTGTTCGTGACGGTGACGGAAAAAATCTCGTTCCTGCCCCTGCCGTTCGCAATGTATACATCGGGAACGGGTTTTATGGGCGGGCTGGTCGTCATGGATACCAACGCATTCGGCGTAAAGGACACGTATCTGGCAGGCGGCATATTCTCATCGTCAATGCAGATGGCGATCATGGCATTTTCCAAGCCGTCGCTTGCCCTGACCAAGCCGGGATTCTCCGTGAGCGGCTCGTTCGCGCACCGGGGAAACGAGGCACACGACGGCAGCAACTCGCTCGCGCTTGCCTACCGCACGATTGGCGGCGGGGCAGAAATCTCCCTGACCGACAAACTGACCGAACACACCAACGCGTCGGTCGGACTGCGCTACGACTACACGAACATTTCGCTTGACGACGACTTTTCTTCCTATCAAGACGACCTCAAAACGTACCACGCGTTCTCCGTGAACACGGCATTTGGCGCACGATTCTCCCAGCTGAACGAATGGTTTTTGTCCACAAAATCCGTGCGCGTCGCCGCCCGCGCGACGTTCTTTACGGCGGGAACATGGGCGCAGTCTGCGAACGCGCAGGTTTCAGTGCAGCAAAACCTTCCCCTGCGGCGGCTCCGTATCGTGGCACAAGGCACAGGACAGTACTCGCACGGCGCGCCCGTATCGTTGTGGGCCTCGCAGAACGCCGTCGGCACGACGATTATGCCCGACAAATTCGTCAGCCAAAAAATGCTCGGCGCACATGCCGGACTTGAATTCGCCGTGGCAAAAACAAAATTCGCCACGTTCTCGGTCTATGGACTGTACGAACAATTCTTTGGCGAAGATTTTGACGGCAGCCGCATTCTGAACCTCGGCTACTCCGCAGGCGCAAAGATGTATTTGGCAAAAATCTCGCTTCCCGCAGTGGCACTGGGACTTTCCCACAACGTAAGCCAAAACAAGATAAAATTCTCCGCCGCCGTCGGCATCGGTTTTTAGGCGGCGTTCCGTCAGCCGCGCACTTTTTCCGCAGGCAGATGCGCGCGCACCATTTGTTCGAGCGACGCGCCCGTGACGGGCTTGGCAAGGTAATCGTCAAATCCTGCCGCCAGATACATTTCCCGCGCGCCCGAAATGGCGTTCGCCGTCAGCGCAATGCAGGGAGTTCCGCCGTTTTTGTTGCCGGCATCTTTTTTTAGCGCAGCGAGCATTTCCATGCCGTCCATGTTGGGCATCATGTGATCGATAAAAATAACGTCGTAGCGTTCGATGCGGGTCTTTTCCAAGCCGTCAACGCCGTCCGTGGCAGTGTCAATCTGCACGAGTGTCTTTTTGAGCAGGCCGCGCATGACCGTCAGATTGACGGGCGTATCGTCAACGATCAGGATTTTCGCGTCAGGAGCATGGAACGATTCTTTGTACTGGGCAATGCCTTTTGGCGCTGTCTGCCGCACCGCCTCATAATCGCCGATTTTTTTCTGGCTGACGATTTGCTGCTGCACGCGGAACGAAAACGTCGATCCTTTGCCGTACTCGGACCGCACGTCAAGGCGCGTACCCATTGCGGCAAGCAGATTGTGCACGATGTTCAAGCCCAGCCCCGTACCCTCAATGCCCCGGTTGCGCTCCTCGTCAATCCGCTCGAACGGAGAGAACAGCCGCTCCAAATCGTCGGATTTTATGCCGATTCCCGTGTCTGAGACGATGATTATCAGATAGATATTGTCCACGTCAATGCGGTCGAACGTGACGGTAAGCGTCACGCTGCCGTCGAGCGTGTATTTGACGGCGTTCGTCAGCAGATTCAGCGCACACTGCTTTACGCGCACTTCGTCGCCGTACAAGGTTTCGGGCGTATTCGGGTCTACCTGCACGTGCAGTGCGATTCTTTTTGTATCCGCGCGGGGCAGAACCATGTTGACCAAATCGGTGACCAGTCCGCTCACGTCATAGGCGGCGGGAATGATTTTTACCTTGCCCGCCTCAATCTTTGAAAAGTCAAGGATGTCATTGATCATTTCAAGGAGCGATTTTCCTGCCGTCTGAATGGCGCGGGCATAATTCACAATCGCCCGGTCGCTGTTTTCGCGCAGAATCAGCTCGTCAAAGCCGAGCATGGCGGTAATCGGCGTGCGGATTTCGTGCGACATACGCGCAAGGAACGACGATTTTGCGACGTTCGCCGCGTCCGCCAGCTGCTTCTGCGCCTCAAGTTCCTTGATATATGCAAGCCGTTCCGTCTCGTCTTTGAACACGTATGCCGTGCCCGCCAGTTTTTTCCCGCGGTACAGATTGTTTTTTTCCAGCGAAAATATGCTGTCATTGATGCGCACCGTCTCCGAACCGTTCGCCGCAAGGCGGATGTCCTCCACCGCAAGATCGGGATCTTCCCGCAGCCGGGGAAACAGTTCTCCCGCCCGGTCGTTAAAAAAACTCACTTTCTTGTCCACGTTGACGGCGACAACCGCTTCGGAAAGATGATCCATCACAAAATCTTTTGCCAGTTCCTGAAAGTCAAGCAAATCGTAGCGGAATATGGCGATATACATAAAGAAGATAGCGAGCGTGTAGCCCAGCATCGTCAGGTCGTAATCGTCCATCACCTTGCAAAGCTCCAGCACAAAAAACAGCACCTGCACCAACGTCGCGACAAGCACGAACAGCAGCCGCTTTTTAGTAAAAGGATTCCGCGCGACAAGCAGGCGGCGCACAAGCACCACCAGGAAATACACGGTGTACACAATCATGAGCGCCATGAACACGTTGCGCCATATGCCGAACGTACAGACAAGGTGCGGGTGCAGGCCCGAATACACAAAGTCAATCGACGCGTAGTACAGTTTGTGGTGCTTCGCCGTCGCCATCACAATGTACGTGGCAAAATGAAAGAGCGCGAGTACGCCCAGCACGCGCGGGGAGACTTTTTTCTCGCACAGTCTCAGCCCGAACAGCAGGAACGAATACGGGATCCACACCCTGCCAAAATACGAAATCTGCAAGGCAAGCAATGCGTCCGCCCGCGTCCTTGCAAGCATGACGGCAAGATAGCCCAAATTGTTGATGAGCGTGGCAAGACAATAGAAGAAAAGATAGCCGTGTATCCGCGACTTCCAGTTCTTGAAGATATACCCGATCTCAACCAAAAGCGCGCCGATACTGGCACACTGAACGATAAGCAACGCCTGATTCATAGCCTATTCGTTCTTGTTCACAATCCGATCCTCATGCGTTCCCGTGGCAATGTCGATAAAGCGAACGAACAGCGACACTTTGTTGTCCGCGTCGAGCGCATTCCATATCGTGTCCGTAATCTGATCGATAGTGCCGTCAATGATGACCGGCTCCGGCTCGCCCTCAAAACTGGGCAGCGGGTTGCCGTCGCCCTGATACGTGTGGATAAACCGCCCGACTCCGGCTTTGGGATGCGAGTACGCGTAGGTAAAACGGTTGCAGCCCGCCGGATCGCCCGCGTCGCTTTTGAGGATTGACAGCGCAAAGTTGTATTCGCCGCCAGAAATATGCATGATGCCGCTGATACGCGGCGTGTAATTGGGCGCGTCCGGCTCAAACTCGCGGCAGCGCAGGCTGTGCTCAAAGGTCTGCTGGTTGTCCATGTTCTGGTAAATGGTATCCGTCTGATCGCCGTTGGTCACGATTGTCTTGTTGCCGAGCACGCGGACAGGCGCGTAGATAATCAGGCTGGGGTCGGTCAGTTTGGCGGGATCAAAAGCCTGCGTGCGGATGCCGTCGCCGTCCTTAACGAACACGCGGTTGCGGCTGTTCTCGCTCCGCCCCATAATAAAGTAGGCAGCGACGGCTTTTGCGCCGTCCGCGCTCCGCCCGATGACGATGCCGCGTCCGGGATATGAGGTGGCGGAAAGCGCGGCTTGCAATGACTGTAATTTCATACAGATTCTCCAACACGACGATATTGCACACATTATGAACGAAAACGGATTTTACCGCAAGTATGTCCGGGGCATTGCGGGGTGCAGCCGCCTACGCAACGGACAACTCCAAAACCCGCGCGGAGCATACGGGACAACACCCGGCTTTTAACGAACGTTTACAGCCCGCACTAAAATAGCGTGCGGATTGTAACTTCGAGTTTTTCAAAACTCACTTATTTACTGCCGTTTTTCATTTCATTGCAAAACGGCGTTTACAACAACTCCCGAATCCGAAGATTCGTTCGTTGTTGAAAACTAACGTCCCCCCGCCGCGCTATCGTTCTGTTTGGCTTGGCTGTTTCATCGAATTTTACGGTAT
>CAZSOK010000054.1:0-11115 GCA_964608445.1 uncultured Treponema sp.
GCAGCCTTCGGTGATTTTCACGTATGCCGCGCCCGCAAACGACAGCAACAAATCGCGGTCGCCACCGCACACGCCGCGCTGTGCGGGAACAAGCACCGTGCGATTGCCTGCCATGAGCGATTCGACCACGTTGTCCAGCTGCGTGATGTCGCCGTTGCCAAAAATGCCGTCCGCCTCAGGAAGCCGTTCTGCCAGCTCGGCGGCGTAGCGTTCGGCAAGGCAGCCCGTCAGCAGGATTTTCGCATTCGGGTAGCGTTCGCGCGCGGCAAGCACGGCGTTCAGGCTTTCGGTCTTTGCGCTTTCAATAAATCCGCACGAATTGACGATAATCAAGTCCGCCTTGTCCGCAGAAAACACTGGCGCATAGCCTTTTTTGCGGAGCAGGGAAATCATCAGTTCCCCGTCCACCTGATTTTTTGCGCACCCGTGCTGATCGATGAAAAATGTCCGTTGTTCCTGCGCCATGGCGACACCGTTCAGTCTAGCGGTATGATGACCACTTTGTATTTGCCGTCCGTGTCTTTTATCCACCGAATGTCTTCCGCAATGACTTCGCCCGCCTTTGACACACCCAAATCATACGTCTTGCCGTCGGCGATAATCTGCATTTTTGCCAAATTGCCGTTGGATGCCCACACGCGCATCATGTTGCTCGCGGTCACGTTCACGACATCGCCGCTCGCAAAATAATCCTCAACCGTATCCTTGCGGTCGGGGCGGAAACGGAACACACAGCCCGCGCGGAACGTAACGTTGAGCGTAAACGGATACGGGCGGTTGTCCTCAAACACGACGGTCCGGTTCTGATTCTGCGGCAACGACTCGGCGTTCAGAATATCGTCTTCTTTGGTCGCCGCGACCACCGTTCCCGAATCGTCCTTGAGCATAATGCGCACTTCCGCGCCGCGCTCGGTCTCATTCGCGGAAACGTCCGACACGTACACAATCATTTCCGGCACGGCATCGCCGTCCACGTCGATTTCAAGCTCTTCCGACAAATCGATGTACTGAATGCCGATAGGCGTCTCGATCCCCAGCGTACCTTCGGATGCCTTTGCCACGGTCAGAATGACGTTTCCGCCCACCGTTCCCAGGACAAGCTGATCGCCTTTGTACAGACGCTGCGCAAGCGGACGGTCGCCCAACTCATATTTTGCGTTCTCCGCCTGATTCCGCAGCGCAAGCTCGCGTTCGGGGTCGTTCATATAACGGCGATAGAAGAAAATCGAAAGGAACACCGCTGCGCCAACCAGCACGATAATGCCGATGACGACCGTCGGAATAATCCAGCGCGGACGCTGCTTGGCAAGCAGGCCTTCGGGAATGGGAGACTCCTGCAAAGTCTTCGCGCGGTACAGGTTGTTCAGTTTTTCTTTGTCCAAGCCGAGGTATTCGGCATAATTGCGCAAAAAGCCGACCAAATACGCCTCACCCGGAAACATATCCGTCGCCTCTTCCTCCAATGCCTCTAGATACCGGCGGGCAATCGTCGTATCCCGCGAAATCGTCTCAAAATCAAGCCCTTTCGCAAGGCGAGCCTCTTTTAGCAGTGCGCCGTAACTTTCCATGTCTGCCTACTCCGAAAAGAGAAAATTGTTGTAATAGTTCGCGGACGACGGCGGGTCATAGATAAAACGCTGGTCGGAAATCCCCGAATTGATGACATAGTTCGTAAAATTAAAACTGAACGTCTCACCCTGCGGCGTAACCGCTTCTATCCTGCGGATAAGTTTTGAGTCGGGCAGAATTGCCACCCGGATAAACCGAAACGCCTCGCTCGTATTGCGGCGGCTCAGCACCAGTTTGACCACCATCTCATCGCTGCCCTCGTCCAGCGGAACGGCTTCCTGCCCGACTTCGTATGCCACGGCGTAATAACGGCTCATCAGCGAAAGCCCCTGCGGAGTCGCAAGATTTGCGCCGCCCGTCGCAGACGATTTTTCCACCACCTGCTGCAAGACGGCATCAGAGCCAGGCAGATAAATGGTGAGCGTGTCGCCGTTGTACGTAATCACCTGGTTTTCGGGATTTGAAAAATCAATGCGGAGCAAATCGGGACGTTTGAAAGAAATCTTTCCTTCCATATTTTGCCGCCCAGCCTTGATGTCGGCGGTCGCCTCGTAATCCTGGATTTTGCCGTACTCTGCGGAGACCGTCTGAAAAAATGCGGCGGCAGTCAGAATAGACTGCGCGTTTGCCAACGCAAGAGAAAAAAAAGCAAGCGCGCACACGGCGCATCGTTTCTTCATTATAAAACCCTCAAAGTGTCCTTGTATGATAATTTATCTTGCACGAATATGCAACGGCATATCGTTTTATGCACCGTCCGCGCCCTGCGCATCGCCCGACGTTCCGCCATCTTTTTCGGCAACAGATTTTTCCGCCGTCTCCTGCGGGAATCCTGCGTCGGCAAGTATCTGATAGAATTCCTTGCCTTCCAATGTCTCAATTTCGATGAGCCGCGTGGAGATGCGATCGAGCAATTCCTTTTTGTCCGTGAGCATTCCGAACACGGCGGCATAACGCTCACTGATGACACGCGCGATCTCCTCGTCAATAAACCGCTGTGATTCTTCGCTGTACTCACGGATAAGGTTCGGCTCGCCGCCACGGTTTCCGAGCACGCCCCGGCCAAGCGTCATATTCTTGAATTTTTCGCTCATGCCGTAATCGGTAATCATGCTCTTTACGATGTCCGTGGCACGCGCGATGTCATTTGACGCACCGGTGGAAATATCGCCCAGCATCACTTCTTCCGCCGCCCGGCCGCCCATCAGGCTGTCCACTTCGCTCATCATGTCCTTGCGCGTCTGAAAATGCTTTTCTTCTTCCTCGCGGAACTGCGTAAACCCGCCCACGCCGTGCGAACGCGGCACGACGGTGATTTTGTTGACCGGCGTATGACCGGGCGTAAACGCGGCGACAAGCGCGTGTCCCGTCTCATGCACCGCGACGAGCCGCATTTCTTTTTCGTTTTCTTTGCGCGTCTTTTTCTTCAGACCGATACTCACTTTGTCAATCGCCTCGTTGAAATCGAACATGCTCACTTTGGCACGACCGTTCCGCACCGCAAGCAGCGCCGCCTCGTTCACCACGTTCGCCAGATCCGCGCCCGCAAAGCCCGTCGTGCCATGCGCAAGCGAATTGAAGTCCACGTCATCGCCCAGCTTGACGTTCTTCGCGTGAATCCTCAGGATTTCCTCGCGGCCTTTCACGTCGGGACGCTCAACGGGCACCTGGCGGTCAAAACGACCGGGGCGCAACAGCGCGGGGTCAAGAACGTCCGCGCGGTTCGTCGCCGCAAGGATAATCAGCCCTTTTTCGTTGTCAAACCCGTCCATTTCCACGAGCAGCTGGTTCAGCGTCTGCTCGCGCTCGTCGTTGCTCGAAAGGTTGTTCACGCGGCTCTTGCCGATCGCGTCGATCTCATCAATAAAAATAATGCACGGGGCTTTTTCGCGCGCCTGCTTGAACAAATCGCGCACACGGCTTGCGCCTACGCCCACAAAAACTTCCACAAAATCCGAGCCGCTGATCCTGAAAAACGGAACGCCCGCCTCGCCCGCAACCGCGCGCGCAAGCAACGTCTTTCCCGTTCCCGGCGGCCCGACGAGCAGCACGCCCTTGGGAATTTTTCCGCCGATGTCGGTGTATTTTTTCGGCTGCTTCAAAAAGTCCACGACCTCGACCAGCTCTTCTTTCGCCTCGTCCACGCCGGCAACGTCGGCAAAACGCGTCTTTACCTTGCCTTCGTCAACGGCTTTGTTCCGCGCACCGCCGCCGCCAAAAATCGACCCCATACCCCCGCCGATACCGCCGCCCATCCGCCGGAACAGCAGCACGTACATCAAGAAGATAATGCCGAACGGAACGATGAAATTCAGCAGGATGTTCACGAAATAACCGTTCTGCTTGGGAACGAATTTATACTCGATGCCTTTTTCGTCCAAAAGCTGAATGAACGACGACAGCATGATTCCCGTCGTCTTGTAGACTTGCCGGGCCGGCTCGTCCTGCCGCGCACGCGCAATGGCAAACAGGCTGAGCGGCGACGGTTCCTGCGCCGCCTGCGGCGTTTCGATTTCCGGGCCATAGCCGATGAACACGCTGTCGGTCATCTCCACTTTGACGATCTGCCCGTCCTCAATCATCTGGCGGAACGCCGAAAAATCAATCAGCACGTCGGGCTTCTGCACCAAAAACATATTGATGAACGCAAGCCCCGCCACGATGACGAGCATCACGCCCCAAAACGGAAAACGCGGGGGCTTGTCGCCTCTTTTCTTGTCATCGGGGTCGGTCGAAAATCTGAAAAAACTGTACGGATCGTGGTCGTCCTTTTTTTTCGGTTCTTTGTTGTTGTTCTCTTCGCTCATACGGTCCTTCACGGGCAAAAATGATACTTTTTCAGTATACGAAATTTCCGACAAATAGTCGATAAAATCCGTGCTTTTTCGTTAAGATTTTTTGCCGGATTCCGAAAATCTCAATGGAGAACCGACCAGCGCACACGGAGGTATTACATGGGCTTTCAGCATGCCTATTCGGCATATCAGCACACGGCAGTCAAAACGGCAAGCCAGGGAAAACTGGTCGTCATGCTGTACGAAGGAGCGATCAAGCAGCTGACCGCCGCAGAAAAATGCTTTGACATCGTGGCAGGCAAAGTCCCCGCGCATGAGATCGAAAAATTCGGCAATCATATTATGAAAGCGCAGGAAATCATCGGAGAATTGCAGACATCGCTCGACATGGAAAAAGGCGGGCAGATCGCGCAGAACCTGATGTCGCTGTACGTGTATTTCAACCACGAATTAATGGAAGCAAACATCAACAAAGACAAGAGCAAGATTGATTTTGTACACACGATGCTGAGCCAGCTCGCAGAAGCATGGGAAACGGCGGCGAACAACACGGCAAACGCCGCCGCAGTGACTGCCCGCCCGGCGCTGAACATCACGGGTTAGGAGAAAAACCATGGGACAGACGTTGACACAGCAAGAACTTGACGAGCGCGTGGCGATTCTCCAGCGATTCAGAAACCTGCTTGAGAAACAGCGGAACAAATTCCGCGAGTACCTGCACGTGCTGGAGCAGCAGCAGGATACCATTGCGAACGAGGACGGAGACGGCATGATCGCCCAAACCGAACTGGAAACGCAGATTCTGGAGCATATTACCGGACTGCAAAAAGTCATCGTGCCGATGCAGTCGTTGTACCAGACGATCGCGGGCGACATTCCGGCGGCAGACAACGCGAACATCGAGCAGATGCAGGACGATCTGGAGCGCATCCGACGGCAAGTGCTCACCCAAAACGAAAAGAACCGCGAGCTGCTGCGCGCGCATATCAGCCAGATCCGCTCACAGCTGGACACGCTGATGCAGCACAGCCCGTACCGCGGCAAGCGGAGCATCTATGCGGAAAACACCGCCGTCGCGACGGGCAACATGATTGCCGTTGACGCATAACCGCCGCGACTTATGAAAAAACGCTGGCACATCACCTACAACGCGCCCGTCACGCTCACGTCCGCCCTGTTCTGTGCGCTCGTCCTGCTGACGGATTCGCTGCTGCATCATCAGCTGATACCCGCGCTGTTCACCGCGCCCGGCGCACCGTTTGACTACCACAATCCGCTCAATTTTTTGCGCCTGCTCACGCACGTGTTCGGACACGCGGACTGGAATCATCTGCTGGGAAACCTCGCGTTCATCCTGCTGCTCGGCCCGCTCATGGAAGAACGCTACGGATCGCCCATGCTCGCACTGATGATGACGGCAACCGCGCTCGTGACGGGAGTCATCAACGCCTGCCTTATCCCCGCAGGGCTGCTCGGCGCAAGCGGAATCGTGTTCATGCTCATCGTGCTTGCCTCGCTTTCTACGATTGAAAAAGGCGAAATCCCCATTTCATTCATTTTTATCATCGCCATTTACCTGGGGCGCGAACTGACCGGCGGCGCAAAGGCGGCGAATGTCGCGACCGTCGCGCACATCGTTGGAGGACTGTGCGGATCGCTGTTCGGCTTTATGATCGCGCCGAAAAAACGTGCCGCAAAAAAATCCGACAGCGAAAAACCCGCCGCAAACGCAAGCACGGCGCAAAGCGCGGACGACCCGAAACCGCAGACAAACTACGAAAAACTGCGCGAACGCCTGCGCGAGCGACAAGAACAACTGCACCAGCATCAGGGCAGGTCCACGCAGGCGACACGCCCCGCGCCGTCTGCCGCCGACCGCGAAACCACCGTCATCGGCACGCTCTCGCTTTGACCGCATGACTTGCTTTCGGCACACGATTTATCGTTATCTTTTTCACAGAAAATCTCATTTTTCGCTCATATCCCTGATTTTCCGCCCCAAAAGCCGAATTTTCGTCCCGTTTTGATTGACCGAAGCAATCGCAACTGCTACAATAACCGCACATTTTCGTTACAAAAATCACAGTAACGAAAAAACGGCGGCGATGAAACAGATTCCCGAACCGACGCGCAAGCGGCTGGTGACCCTTGCCCAACTTCTGGCGCAGCAGGACGCAGAAAAAATCACTTCGGTCACGATTGCGCAGCTGACGGGCTGGTCGCAACCGCTCGTCCGGCGCGATATTTCGCAGGTGGGCTGCCCGGGCGCGTCAAACGGCTACGCCGTGGAAGCCTTGCGGACGGCAATCGCCCGCGCGCTCAACATCGCGGACGGACAAAAATCGTGCTGTATCGTCGGACTGGGACGACTGGGAACGGCACTCCTGGAAAATCGGTTTTTCGAGCGTTCGCCGTTCAAAATCGTGGCAGGATTCGACGCGAGCGTGAACCGCACCGAAGTCCTGCGCTCCACGTTCCCGCTGTATCCGTCCAGCCAGCTGGAATCCGTCATCCGGCGCATGCAGATTGAGTACGCAATCCTTGCCGTACCCGACGCAAGCGCGCAGGAAACGGCGGAACGGCTCGCCCGGTGCGGCATCCGCGGCATCGCCAATTACACGGGAACCGTGCTCTCGCTCGACGACACTATCGCCGTGGAACATGCCGCGCCTGCCATGCTGCTCACGCACCTGCTGGCACGAACCGAAAACGAATCACGCGGAACGGCAGAAGACCGCATTCCCCGTGACGCATCATAAAAACGACAGAAGGAGAAAAGAATGAGTCGTGTGTATAATTTCAGCGCGGGACCGAGCTGCCTGCCGGAAGAAGTGCTGCGCGAATGCGCGGCGGAAATGCTGGACTACAACGGAACGGGACAGTCCGTCATGGAAATGAGCCACCGCTCCAACGCATACGAGCCGATTATCGCGGACGCGGAGGCAATGGTGCGCAAACTGATGCGCGTGCCGGACAACTACAAAGTGCTGTTCGTGCAGGGCGGCGGGTCAACGCAGTTCGCCATGGTCGCGCAGAACCTGGGCATCAAGCACAAAAAAGCCGCGTATATCGAAACGGGCGTGTGGGCAAAGAAAGCCGCCGCAGAGGCAAAGAAACTGGGCATTGCGGTGGACATCATCGCGTCAAGCAAGGACAAGCAATATTCGTACATTCCGCGCGTGGAAACCGTGACGGGCGACTACGATTACGTGTACATCTGCTTCAACAACACGATTATGGGAACGCATTACGAATACATTCCCGACACGGGCGACATCCCGCTGGTCGCGGACATTTCGTCCTGTGTGCTGAGCGAGCCGCTGGACGTGTCGAAATTCGGGCTGCTGTTCGCGGGCGCGCAGAAAAACCTCGCCCCCGCAGGCGTGACGCTGGTCATCGTGCGCGAAGACCTTATCCCTGAGCCGGAAAACTGTCTGCCAGGAACGCCGACCATGCTCGCCTACAAGACACACGCGGACAACGACTCAATGTACAACACGCCGCCGTGCTACACGATTTACGTGCTCGGAAAAGTGCTTCACTGGATCGAACGGAACGGCGGGGCGGAAGGAATGCTCAAGCGCAACAAAGAAAAGGCAGACTACCTGTACGATTTCCTGGATCATTCCGATTTCTACCACGCGACCGCAGAAAAAGGCAGCCGCTCGCTGATGAACGTGCCGTTCCTGACCAAATATTCCACCGGCGCGACGGACGAGGCGAGCCTCGCAAAAGAAAAGGAAGTCAACAGCGCATTCGTCAAACAAGCCGAGGCAGCCGGACTGGTGAACCTCAAAGGCCACCGCCTCGTCGGCGGCATGCGCGCGTCCATCTACAACGCCATGCCGCTTGACGGCGTAAAAGCCCTGGTCGCATTCATGAAACAATTCGCGGAGGAAGTGCGATAAAAATACATCCATGTGTTTTTATCGCAGTGCAGTTTCGCGTCTCCTGCATGACCGTTGACGCGAAATTGTATGGAAATGCGATAAAAATACTTCCGTGTGCTTTTATCGCATCGCCTTCTGCACGACCGCCAATGCGGAATTTTACAAGGAGATACCCATGACATACAAAATTCAGACATTGAACAAAATCAGCGCGATCGGATTGGACAATTTCCCGCGCGAACAGTACGAAGTCGCCTCAAGCATCCTTGACCCGGACGCAATCCTTGTGCGCTCGCAGGAAATGCACGACATGACGCTCTCGCAGACGGTAAAGGCCGTCGCGCGCGCGGGCGCGGGCGTGAACAACATTCCCATTGCCGACATGACCCAAAAAGGCATCGTCGTGTTCAACACGCCGGGCGCAAACGCGAACGCCGTCAAAGAGCTGGTCATCCTGTCGCTGCTGCTTTCCAGCCGCCCGGTCGTTGCGGCAAACGCCTGGGTCGCCGGACTTGCAGGAAAAGGCGCAGAAATCCCCGCGCTCGCGGAAAAAGGCAAGAGCCAGTTCGTCGGCCCGGAAATCAAGGGCAAGACGCTCGGAGTCATCGGGCTGGGCGCGATCGGCGCGCTCGTCGCGAACGCCGCCATTGAGCTGGGCATGAACGTCATCGGCTACGACCCGTTCCTGTCGGTTGCGGCGGCATGGAGCCTGAACCGCAACGTCATCCACGCGGAGACGCTCGATGCCGTTTTCGCCAAGTCCGACTACATCACCGTGCATGTTCCGCAGACCGACGACACCAAGGGCATGATCAACGCCGCCTCAATCAAGACGATGAAAGACGGCGTGCGCATCATCAACGTGGCGCGCGGCGGACTGGTGAACAACGCCGACATCCTCGACGCGCTCAACAGCGGAAAAGTCGCCGCGCTCATCACTGATTTTGCCGACGAAGACCTGCTCAAAAACGAAAAAGTCATCTGCTTCCCGCACCTGGGCGCATCCACTCCCGAAGCCGAGGACAACTGCGCAATCATGGCAGTCAAGGAGCTGCGCGACTTCCTCGAAAAAGGCATCGTCGTCAACTCCGTCAACTTCCCCAAATGCGTCACCGACAATCCCGTGCCCGCCAAAGGAACGCGCCTGTGCATCAGCCACAAGAACGTCCCCGGCATGATCGCAAACTGCACCACAATCCTTGGCGACGCAAAACTGAACATCGCCGGCATGCTCGACCAGAACCGCGGCGACTTTGCCTATGCGCTCATCGACGTAGACGGCTCCGTCCCCGAAGAGACCCTGCGCAAACTGGCAAACATCGAAAACGTCATCAACGTCCGCCCGATTTTCGGGTAAAAAGGGAAGGGGAAAAGCCCCTGCGGGCTTTTCCCTGCTCAAGGATAAAACGCGTCCTGTATCACGGCGGCAATTTCTTTTGCTTTGTAATTCGCGCGGAATGCCGCCGGCGGGACGAACTGCAAGGTATACAAGCCCTCTTTGTTCTGCGCGAACTGCGGCACAACGTCCGTCACGCCTTGCTCGTACCGCAGCCAGCATTGCAGGTAGACAAAATCATTGCCCTGCGTGTAGGCAGTTTTGCCGGCAAGCGGCGACGCGATCACATCGTCTTTTATGCGCGTCTGCTCCGTCCCGAATTGTTCGTTCGCATCCCGCACGGCGCAGAACAGGCGGTACGCCGAAAGCAGCGCGTCCTCGTCACGCACGATTGCCCGCGCCTCGTGCGAATGCTCGCCGAGCACCTTGTACGGGAATCGGTATTTCGCATACGTTTTGACCACGGCGGCAGAAAACGCCTCGTCCGCCTCCATAATCCTGCGCTGGGTCAGCTCGTCGGCACGAGGAGCCGGATCGGGTACGGCGGCATCCGACTGTACGAAACGGGACAACTTTTTGCCGAACGCGCTGAACGCGGAAGCGATTTCACTCATCTTGCTCCCATTCTATCATGCCGACGGGAAAAAAGGCAACGTAAAAAACACACCGCAAAACATCCAAGCAAATGATTTTCCTGTGGCTATTATGAACGTTGATTTTTGACTCGAAACATGAGATAACCAAAACGATTTCATATCCGGCAGAAAAATAACATACCGAACTCATCATATCCCACAGCGGAACAATTGGAGGACATACCCTGAGCGTTCTCGTAATCGGCGGCGCGGGCAGCATTTTTCGCCGCCGGAATGCATCAGCGGGCATAAAAAAACGGCATACACACCAGTGCATGCCGCCATACTTTTCATCGCTGCCTTATAGAACAATCAGAATTGACTGGTTGCCGCTTATATAGACACTAACGGCCGCGAGCAGCGTCCGGCGTCCATTACGGGAAGCCCGCTCCGTCTTTGGCTAAACCCCGACGTACAAAAGACACGCGCAGTCTGCCGATATTTTGACCGCAGGCAAACCATTGCCCGACAGCTCAAAAAAAGCATCTGAAATTGCTATAAAACCGTCATTGCGCAAAGGGTTTTGTCGTGCGCCAGGAAAAAACTTTCCCCCGGCATCCTAATAGTTCGATTGTACGACCGAAAGTCGTTGCCCTCAAATCCCGCGACAGAAAGGCCAACGTGATTCTTACAAAAAAACATCACCGAACGGTTTTTCAAAACGAGGGAACAATGCCCTGACGCATCGACCGGCATACAATGGCAAGACGGTTTGCCCGGCGAACACTCGCCACCTGCCCCGCATGCCTTCCGTTTTGGCGCAAAAAAAAGCACGTTGGTTTCCGGAGCATGAAGCCGCTTTCGCTCGTGTTTGACAAACGGCTTACGGCAGGAACTGCTACGGCTTAGCGAAGACCTTTCGCACGGTTTAGCGAAGACCTTTCGCACGG
>CAZSOK010000055.1:0-11008 GCA_964608445.1 uncultured Treponema sp.
CGGTACAGAATGGCGATACGCTGCTCGTGCCGTTCCGCCAGTTCTTCGTGACGGTATCCGGAGCAGTCAAAAATCCGGCGCGTTTTCCGTATATTCCCGATCGCGACTGGAAATACTACGTCGGGCTTGCCGGCGGTATCGACACGTCGCGTAACAGCCGCGAGAAAATGGAGATTCTGACGATTGAAGGCAAGGAGCTTGCCAAGAGCGATTTTATCACGCCCGAAGCGACGATTGATGTCAAGGAGAATTCGTTGCTGTACCGATGGGGTATTATCGCTCCGACGGTGACCACGTTGCTGTCGATTGTCTCCACTGCTCTGTCAATTTATGTTACCAGTCAGGCATTGACAAAGTAACAATGGGGTTTCCACAAAAAAGCCTGCCGTATTGATTACGGCAGGCTTTTTTGTTGTCCGTCGTGCGTCACGCGGATTTTTGTTCGATCAGAATCTTGCTCAGGTCAAGTTTTGCTTTGTTTCGCACGATGTCTTTGGTCACTTCAAGCTGTTTTTTGCCCTTGATGCTCGGAGCCTCGTACATCAGGTCCATCAGCATTTTCTCCACGATGGCGCGCAGTCCGCGCGCGCCGGTTTTCTGCTTGATTGCAATGCTGGCAATCTCGTCGAGTGCGTCGTCGGTAAAGGTCAGCGCAAGGTCGTCGATCGCGAACGATGCCTTGAACTGCTTGGTAATCGCGTTCTTCGGCTCGGTCAGAATGCGCTTCAGGTCCGCCTTGGTCAGCTCTTTGAGCGCGACGGTAATCGGCATACGACCGATCAGCTCCGGGATCAGTCCGAATTTCACGAGGTCGTCTGGCGTGCACTGGTTCAGCAGCTCCATCCGCTCCTCTTCGCTCCGCTGTCCCACGTTGCTGCCGAATCCCATGGCATGGTCGGCAATGCGCTGCTCGATGATTTTGTCCAGCCCCACGAACGCGCCGCCGAGCACGAACAGGATATTCGTGGTATCAATCTCAATCATTTCCTGGTTGGGATGCTTGCGCCCGCCCTGCGGCGGCACGGATGCGTTCGTTCCCTCGATGATCTTGAGCAGTGCCTGTTGGACACCTTCGCCGCTCACGTCGCGCGTGATGCTCGTGTTCTCGCTCTTGCGCCCGATTTTGTCGATTTCGTCGATGAAGATAATGCCGCGCTGAGCCGCCTGAATGTTCCCGTTCGCGGCGTTGATCAGTTTGAGCAGCACGTTCTCCACGTCCTCGCCCACGTAGCCCGCCTCGGTGAGCGTGGTCGCGTCGGCAATGGCGAACGGTACTTTCAGTTTTTCCGCCAGCGTGCGGGCGAGCAGCGTTTTCCCGCTTCCCGTCGGTCCGATGAGCAGGACGTTCGATTTCTCAATCTTCACGTCGGTATCTGCCGCACCCTGCATGGCGGACATCCGCTTGTAATGGTTGTAGACGGCGACCGAAAGCGCTTTTTTCGCGTAGTCCTGCCCGATGACATACTGGTCGAGGTATTCCTTGAACTCGCGCGGGGACGGCACTTCTGCCATGTCAATCGGTATCGGTGCTTTCTGCTCCTGTTCGATGACGCTCTGGCAGACGGCGACGCATTTGTCGCAGATACAGATATTGTGTCCCGGTGCTTCGACGAGGGTTCTCTCGTCGCTTGCGGGTTTTCCGCAGAACGAGCAGTACTGGGTATCGTTACGGAAGCCTCTCATTGGTTGCCCTCCTTGCCGTCAGTCGCGCCCTTGCGGAACGGCATCACGTGATCCACGATGCCGTATGCCAGCGCGTCCTGTGCGGACATATAAAAATCGCGCTCCATGTCCTTTGCCACCACTTCGGCGGGCTTTTTCGTCGCGCCCGCAAAATAGTCAATAGAAAGTTTTTTCAGGCGCAGGATTTCTTTTGCCTGAATGGCGATGTCACTTTCCTGTCCCTGCACGCCGCCCCACGGCTGGTGAATCATCACGCGGCTGGAGGGGAGCGCGTAACGTTTGCCCTGCGTTCCGCCGGCAAGCAGGATTGCCGCCATTGATGCCGCCTGTCCCATGCAAATCGTCTGGATGGGGCATTTGACGTACTGCATCGTGTCGTAAATCGCCAGCCCTGCCGTCACGCTTCCGCCCGGCGAGTTGATGTACAGGCTGATGTCTTTTTCGGGGTTCTCTGCCTCAAGGAACAGGATCTGCGCCACCACCAAGTCCGCGTTCACGTCATGGATTTCGCCGTCCAAAAAGATGATACGGTCTTTCAGGAGGCGCGAATAGATGTCATAGAAACGCTCACCGTTGCCGCTGCGCTCGATGACATGGGGCATATAGTAACTGTCCATTGCTTCGTTCATGTATTCTCCTTGCGGTCCGCGTCCAGCGTCCGCCGCGAAACAGAAAAAAAGCGGAATGTTCTGCATCGTTACGAAAGGAACATCCCGCCTGCTGCCAGCCGCTTACTGCTGTTTGTACAGGTCTGCCAGCGTCACCTTGTCGCCTTTGACCACTTTTACCAGCTTGAACAGCTCGGCATACAGTTTTTGCTCTTTCGTGTCATCTATAAGATACTCTTTTGAGCGGGCATCCGCATAGTGTTTTTTTACGTCTTCCACGGACATTCCGTTGCCTTCCGCAATCTTCACGTACTGCGCCTCAATTTCTTCCGGCGTTACGGAGATGTTGCGGTCGCGCAGCAGGGTGTCCACGATAATCCGGCTCTTGAGCATCTTCTCGCTGTCGCCCGTCCAGTCCTTGAGCATGTCTTCTTTTTTCTGCCCGGAAGCCGTGATCATGCGCTCAAGGTCTTCGGGCGTGGTCTGGAACTGCTGCGCCATCATGCGCCAGCGTCCGTCCAGCTCCGCGTTCAGCATGCTTGCCGGAATCTCGAACGGATTCTTTTCTACCAGCTGGCTCAGCAGTTCGTTGCTCTTGATGTCGTTCAGGCGGCGTTCCAGCGACGTGGTGAGGTTTTTCTTGATGTCAGCCTTCAGCTCGGCGAGCGTGTTGCATTTCTCGTTCACGTCCTGCGCCAGCTCGTCGTCAAGGGCGGGCAGCTCGCGCACCTTGATCTGCGTGACGGTCACGCGGTAGGTCTTTGTCTTTCCCGCGCGCTCCTTGTCCGCGTCGTCATCCTTGTAAGTCTTGGTGATTTCCTTGGTGTCGCCTTTCTTCATGCCGACAAGGTCGTCGTCAATCTGATAGACGTTGCCTGCGCCGCCGATCGTGAACGTGTAGCCGTCGCGCTTGGTGTCCGCGATTTCCGCGCCGCCGTCGCCCAGCTCCACGAGGTTGACCGTGACGATGTTGTCTTTCTCCGCCGCCTCGTCGTCTTTCTTGTCGATGACGGTCGCGTTGCGCTCCTGAATCGCCTTCAGTTCCTCGTCCACGTCCTTGTCGGTAATGGCGCACTGCGGCTCTTTGATCGTGATGCTGCCCAGCGACTTCTCATCCACCGTGACTGACGGGAACACGTCATAGGTGACGGCGTAGGTGAAATCTTTTTCCGTGTCGAATTCGGGCATTTTTTCAAGGGCAGGCTGCGCGTAGGGGAGCGGACGGTTCGCGCTTTCCTTTTCGTCCTCAAAAATCTCGTTGAGCGACTTGTCGATGAGGTCTGCCGCCGCTTCCTGCTTGATTGATTCGCCGAATTTACGTTCCAGCACGCTCGCCGGTACGTGTCCCTTGCGGAATCCCGGAATCTGCACCTGCTTGACGTATTTTCCGAGCGTCTCCTTGTAGCAGTCCGCCACGTCCTTTTTGGCGACGGTGACGGTCAGTTTTGCGGCCGAGTGCTCAAGTTTTTCGATTTCTTTGGTGACTTTCACGGTCTCACCCCTTAAAACGATATGTAGTAAAAAAAAACGATTCAGATTGCTCCGAATCGCTTCAATTAGAGCGGGAAACGGGAGTCGGACCCGCGACATCCACCTTGGCAAGGTGGCGCTCTACCACTGAGCTATTCCCGCAAGTTGTGATACAACTATAGAGAAAGATAAAAAAAATGTCAAGAGGGAGCGTGCGGCGCGGAGTTCTTGACAGGACGACACGGACAGAAGACGGTATCGTCCTGCTGATTGCCTGCCGGAACACCGTTCTGTCAGTTAGCTGCCATACATTTAATTAAGAAGAAGATTTGCGAGAGAAGGGGGTCGAACCCTTACGCCGAAGCACTAGATCCTAAGTCTAGCGTGTATGCCAATTTCACCACTCTCGCGTGTTGTATCGGCTGCGGCGAACTGAGAGAAGTCGCGTTCAGTCCCTGTCCGATTTCTTGAGCGACCGGGGGATCGAACCCCGGACCCACAGATTAAGAGTCTGTTGCTCTACCAGCTGAGCTAGTCGCCCGTGATGTGTGGTCTTGCGACCGTCAGTCTGAACTCCGTTCAACTTCTTGCGTCCGACACGTCTCGAACGTGCAACCTACGGATTCGAAGTCCGTTGCTCTATCCAGTTGAGCTACGAACGCATTCTTTCGGTTACTCGTCCCAACAGAGCGGGAGGGTGTCTGGTGGGTCTCGAACCCACGACAGCCAGATCCACAATCTGGAACTCTACCGCTGAGCTACAGACACCATGTAACTGACAAGTGCAATCATAGCAAACATCGGGGGTGCGTGTCAAGCGCATGGGGCGCGAAAATCATAAAAATTATGCGAGCGTCACGTAGGTCTTGCCCGTGCCGCCGTCTTCCGGGCGCGCGAAATGGAATTCCTGCACGCCGGGATAGGCGGAGAGATAGTCCTGTACCGCCTGCTGCAACACGCCCGTTCCTTTGCCGTGAATCACGCTGAATGTGCGGAAGTTCTGCATGGCGCACAGGTCGAGCTGCCGTTCCAGCAGCCGGATTGCTTCTTCCGCGCGCATGCCGAGCAGGCGCAGCTCAAACACGGGCTTTGCCGCCGCGCCGCCTGGGGCGAGGTTTGCGTTCCCGCCGCCGGGGGCAAGTTCCACGCTCACGGTCGGCTTTGCCTGCGGCGCGGGCGTGACCGGCATAAAGTCTTTTTGTTTGAGCGGCATTCTGAGCGATCCGACCTGCACGAACCAGGTGCCGTCTTTTTCCTGCCGGACGAGCGTGCCGCGCATATTGGTTGCCGGGATCAGTACTTCCGCGCCTTCGGTGTAGGGGCAATCCGGTGTCGCGCTGTCCTGCCGCCCGTCCGTGCCGTCGTGTTTGCTGGCGGGTACGACGGCGCGGGCAAAGGCTTCGGCATTGCTCGTCCTGCGCTTGGATTTCTTGTTGCTGCCCGTATGCGTGCCGTTCGTTTTGGTGATGCGCATGCCGTTTTCCGTGAGGACGGTGGCTGCCGTGGCGCGACGTTCTTCCAGCGTGGCAGCATCGCGTTCCAGCTGTGCTTCGGCCTGTTCGAGCGCGGATGCGCGGGCGGCGGTCGCGTCCGTGAGGTCGGCGATGTGCCGCTTGACGGCGAGCGTCTTTTCGCGCGTGATTTCGCCCTCGCGCAGCTCGCGCACGGCGTTCTCAAGGCGTTTGCGGGCGTGGCGCAGGAAATCGGATTCGTCTTTCTGCTCGCGCCGCATGATTTCCGTCTCTTTGTGGCGCAGTTTCAGTTCCCGCTGTTCGAGCCTGAGCAGTTTTCGCGCGATAGCGTCCTGCGCGTCACGGGCGGCTTTTTCCTGTTCGGCAAGCTCGGCGTGCCGTTGGGTCAGCCCCTGTATCAGCGTGCTCACGTCGGCCTGGTTGCCGGTGAGGTACGACGCGGCTTTTTCCACGACCGCCGCCGGCAGTCCGCTGCGCCGGGCGATGTCGAGCGCGTGGCTTTCGCCGGGGATGCCCATGTGCAGGCGGTAGGTGGGGGCGAGCGTGTCCGCGTCAAAGTCCACCGAGGCGTTGACGCACTGCGGATGGGTGTAGCCGTAGTTCTTGAGGATGCCGTGGTGCGTGGTGACCAGGATGAACGCGTCTTTCTGCATGAGCGCGTCGAGTGTTGCCATGGCGATTGCGCCGCCTTCCTGCGGGTCAGTGCCGCTGCCCAGTTCGTCCAGAAGCACGAGGCTGTGCCGGTCGGCGTGCGTGCAGGCGGCGGCGATGTGCTTCATGTGCGCGCTGAACGTGGAGAGCGAGCGTTCGATGCTCTGGTCGTCGCCGATGTCCGCGAACACCGCGCTGAACAGCGGCAGCCGCGTGCCTTCGGCGGCGGGGACGGGCAGCCCTGCCTGATTGAGCAGGCAGAGCAGGGCGAACGTCTTGAGCGTGACGGTCTTTCCGCCCGTGTTCGGTCCGGTAATGATGAGGACGCGCTTGCCTTCCATAAAGCGGATGTCAATGGGGACGGCATTGCCGCGCAGGAGCGGATGCCGCGCCTGGAGTAGGAGCGGCGGCTGGCCGTCACATTCAAGCGCGAACGCGCAGCGGTTTTCCCTGCCCCAGCGGGCGGCGGCAAGGGTCGTGTCCAGCAGCGTCATCGTCGTGAGCGCGGCACGGAGCGCGGGAATCAGTTCGCGCAGGTCGGCGGTCAGCTCGGTGAGGATTTTGCGGATTGCCGCCTGAAGCCGGAACGTCTCCTGCGTCAGCTCGTTGTTCTTGCGCACGACTTCTTCCGGCTCGACGTACAGCGTCTGCCCGCTTTGGCTCGCCTCATGCACGATGCCGTGAATCCGGTTCTTGTGGCTTGCCCTGACGGCGAGCAGCTGGCGGCCGGCGCGGTAGACGGGCACGGTGGATTCCAGCACGGTGGCGAGCGTGGTGTCGCTCGTGTACGCCTTGAACGCGGCGGCAATATCCGCATGGAGCGACGCGATTGCCGCGCGGATGCCGCGCAGTTCGGGCAAATCCTTGAGCTGGCCGTTTTTGTCGATGACGCGGGCGATTTTTGCGGCGGCTTCGTCCACCGTGGCGAGCGGGATTTCGTCGGCGAGCGCGCAGAGGCAGGCGATGTCCATGGAATGCGATGCCGCGCGCACGGTCTCGCAGGCTTTTTGGGCGGAGCGGCAGAATCCGGCGATTGCGTCCAGCCGCGCCAGCTCCAGCGTCGCGCCGTCTGCCTGCGCGAACGAAAGGGACTCACTCACGGGCTGCCACGGCGGAAGCGGCGCGGTGTCTGTGCCGTGCAGGATGTCTGTCCATGCCTTGCCGTAGGATTTGAGCCGCCCGATTTCCGTAGCGTCGGTGAGCGGCTCGCGCCGGGCGAACGCGGCTTTGCCTTCTTCGCTCACGCACCATGCGGCGGCTTCGTCCCGTATCTGATAGAAGGCAAGTTCGGCGAGCGTCGGTCTGTGCACGGCTAGTCGCTCCAGCTCCCCGTGCGGATTTCGTCGCTGATTCGTTTCCAGCTGTCGTAGCGTTCCTCGCTGATGGCACCGCCGTACAGCCCTTCCAGGATCTTGCAGCCGTTCTCGGCGGTGTGCGTGCATTTCATGCCGTAGGTGCATTGCCCCACGAGCGGGCGCATCTCGCGGAAATACAGCGCCAAATCCTGCGCGGGAATGTCGTGCAGGACGAAACGGCGCACGCCCGGCGTGTCGATGATGTCCGCCGTCGCATTGAGGAGACCGCCCACGAGCGATTCGTTGATATGCAGGTGCATCAGCGCGCCTTTGGTCGTGGTGTGCGTGCCGCGCCCGTACTTGCATGAGAGGCTGCCCGTCTTGAGTACGCAGCTGCTGTCAAGCACGTTTATCAGGCTGGATTTTCCCACGCCCGACTGCCCCACGAACGCGCTCAGCTTGCCGAGCATCAGCTCCGCAAGTTCCGTCATGCCCTCGCCGCTGTGCGCCGACACGCGGACGACGCGGTAGCCCAGCTCTTCCCAGATTGAGAGCCGGTTCTGGAAGTCGCTGTCCTGCGCGGCGTTCAGGTCGTATTTGTTCACCAGGATAACCGGCTTGATGTTCTGGAATTCCGCCTGCGCAAGCTCGCGGTCAATGAAACGGGCGCGGAACGGCGGCTCGTCAGGGGTCGTCACCAGAAAAAGATGGTCGAAATTCGCCGCCAGCAGCTGGGGCGCGCGTCCCTTGACGTTCCAGCGGGTAAAGGCGTTCCGTCGCGGGAGCAGGGCGACAATCTGCCCCCGGCTGTCGTCCACGTCCGCGCACGCAATCTCCACGCGGTCGCCGGGCGCAAGGGGATTGTACTGCCGCTCGTCCAGCCTCAGCCGCTTGCTTTTGAGCGTGCACTGCCGCACGTCCGGCTCAGGCGATTCCTCGGACGGTGCGTCGCCGGCGGGATCGCACTCCACCTCAAAGACATTGTTGCTCCCGTGTAAGACCGTTCCCTGTAATTGCACCATGCCTTCATTTTAAACGGAACGGAACGGTTTTGCAAGCAGAATTGACGGCAAAACACACGGACGGAAATGCATGCTGCATGGATTGTCCATGCGGCATGGTTTGCGTGTCCATACTATAAGGGTGCGGCATGCTACCCCTGTAGGGGTGGACGCTCATACCCCTAGAAGGGTGAGCCATCACACCCCTATAAGGGTGGAGTATCGCACCCCTGTAGGGGTGGGCTGTCGGTTCCTGCGGCGGGTAATCTGCGCGCGTGATTGCGCGGGCGAAAAATCGTGGTATAATGCTCGTATGGGTGAATCGGTGGCACAGGGGCGTGGCTTGTCCGCGCCGGGCGGTATGACCGTCGTTTTTTACAGCACGAACGCGAGCCGTTTTGACGGGGAGATCGTGCGGTCGCGCACGTTCCCGCGCCGCGCGGCGGTCTGGGACGCGTTCTGCGCGCGGCATCCGCACGACCGCTTTGTCGTCGCCACGCAGCTTCCCGCCAGCTTCCTTGCCGACCGTGACGGGAACGCGCTCGCGCCGGGCGGCGCGGGTGGCGTGCGGTTCGTGCTGTTGCGGTCGGACACGCCCGCCGCGCTCGCGCAGGAGATTGCCGCGCTCGGCCCTGACCTTGCCGTGGCGGCGACGTTCTGGGTGCCGCCGTTCGACTGGCTGCCGTTGCAGGACGCGATGGTCGCCGACGAGCTGCGCGCGCGCGGCATTGCGGCGGTCTGCCACCCCTGCGCGGTCGCGCTCGACTGCTATGACAAGTGGCGCACGCACCTGCTGCTCCGGGCGCGCGGCATTCCCGTGGCGGACGCGCTGCACCTTGACTGGCAGCAGTTCTGGTGCGAGCGCGGCGTTCCCGCAATCAAGTCGAATGTCTACAAGACTTACCTGCTGCGCCGGCTGGAGCGGATGCCGTATCCCGTCGTCATCAAGGACACGACGGCGCTGAGTTCCTACGGCATGGAAGTGGCGACTACGTTCAGGCAGGCGGTGCATTACCTGACTTCGGGGCGCACCCGTTCCGACCGTATCATCGAAACCTACCTGGACGGCGAGCAGTTCGGGACGGAGATTTACGGCAGGGACGGCACTTACACCGTGCTCGACCCGTTCCTGTTCTCAGTCAACCGCTACGGCATTACCAGCCCCAAGCAGAGCGTCAAGGTCGGGCCGGTCACGGGCGGCAGGTACGATGTCGCCGCGCTCAAAGCGATGCTGACGCGCCTTGCCTGCGACCTGCGCCTTGACGGCGTGGCGCAGGTGGACGTGGCGTTCAGCGGCGGCAGGTGGTTCGTCATCGAGATAAACCCGCGCCTTTCGGGCATGAGCGAGACGTATGCCGCCAGCCTGGGCGTGCCGCTGTACGAGCTGCTGTACCGCGCCGCCCGCGCCGAGCCGGTGGACACGCGCGCGCAGAAACTGGTCTGCAACCTCAAGCTGCCGCTTCTGGACGACGCGCAGCGCGATGCCCTCGCGTCCGCCGGATCGGTCAGGTATATCCATCAGGTCCACAACACCGCCGCCCGGCAGGAGCGCGAGAAAGGCTACTGCGAGGTCGTCTTTGGCGGCACGGACACGGTCGCCGCCCTGCTGGACGGGCTGGACTCGCTTGCCGCGCGGTTTCCCCGGCTGATAGGGCAGCAGTCCGTGCAGACCGTGCGCGCGCTGGCGGAAAGACTGCGGTGATGCCCGCGCTGTTGCCGCGCGGGCGCGGAACGGTTACTGCTCCCAGACCAGCAGCCCGGCGGCGAACGCGTTCAGTCCGTCCTCTTCGATAGAGGAATAGTAATCCGTGTCAACTGCCACGATGAATGATTTTATTGAGAATGAGATTTCCTTATTGTCAAAGTTTTTAAGATACCATGCGTCGGTTTCATGCACGGTCGCGGGGTGGTTGCTGTCCGTCGCGATGAGGTCCCTTTTTTCGTCCATGAATATTCCGTGTATCCGCTGCGCGTTGTGCGCGTAGTCCATGTCAAAGAAGCTGACCTCGACTTCCTCGTCGTCCTGCAAGAAGTAGCCGCTTGCCTCCCAGTGCCCCACAATCGGGATTGCCCAATTCGCATAGTTTTTTGTTGCTGCATACGATTCGTCCACGCGCGAGAGCGTGAAGGCGGCAAAGTCGCGCCCCGCCGCCTTTTTGGGAAGGACGCACAGCGACTTGCGCAGCTGCGGGTAGATGACCGCCGCGCTGTCTGACCAGGCGTTGCGCAGGAACTGCGAGAACTCGTCCTCGGAAAAATCATACGCGTCAATCTTGACGAGCAGCGTCGTGTCCGCGTTCATGCCGGAAATCGTGCGGGCGTTTCCGTCTGAGGCAATCGTCGCGTACAGCACGTCGCCGCCGGGAAGCGCGAACTGCACGGAGCTTTCGCCCGGAAAGTCGGCAAAGTGCGCCGCCCGTTCCATGACGCAGACTTCCACGCGCTTTCCGAACAGGTCGTCGCGGTAGACTGCCTGCGCGAGCGCGTCCACGCCGTCGAGCGGCGAAAGATTTTTGAACGCGCCGAGCTTTCCGCCCTTTGCCCGCGCGAGCGTCTCAAAGTCCGCTATCGTAATGCTTTCGATGAGGAAATTCTTGTTCACCGGCAGGTCGGCGAGGCACGTGCGCACCGCCGCGGAGAATTCGGGCAGCGCGGCGTGTTCCGCCGTCTCAAAGACCACGTTGTCCTGTTGGACGACCGCATCATAGCGCCGCATTTTTTCCTTGATGTCGGCGTAATCGGAAAGCGCGGCATCCTCTATGCCGAGCGCGGCGAGCGCGTCCGCCGTCTCCGCGCTTTCGTCGGGAGAGGCGAACGCCCCGGCGTGC
>CAZSOK010000056.1:0-3633 GCA_964608445.1 uncultured Treponema sp.
AACAGGCACTTCTTTTACGCCTTCTTTAAATAATGCGACTTTTGCTTTTTCGACTTCAATACGAAGTTTACCATACGTTAGTACCGTCTGATTTTTCGGCTCATAGATAAGATTAATGTTGTAGCGTTTGTCGAATCTATCTTCGACATAACTCATAATAAAATCATCCCAGTCTTTGCCGCCAAGTTTGTGGTCTCCATCTGTGGCAATCATGTTTACTGTTCTACCGGCTTCTGAATTACCGATTTTTAGAATCGTTACATCAAAAGTGCCGCCACCTAAATCAAAAACAAGCACCGTTTCTTGTTTGTCAGAAAGAGCAGCATAGGAAAGTGAAGCGGCAGTAGGTTCCGGTATAACCTCAAGAACTTCCAAACCTGCTATTTCTCCCGCAATTTTAGTAGCATGTTTCTCGGCGTCTCCGAAATAAGCAGGACAAGTAATAACGGCTTTCTTTATTTCATGGTCAAGTTCTTTTTCTGCATCTTTTTTTAATTGCTTTAAAATCAGAGCCGAAATTTCCTCTGGTGCCCAAGTCTTATTCCAAAAATTATATGGATGATATGGTGAAAAACCTCTGTTTTCACCTCGGACTTCATCTTTTTTCTTTCCCATTTCGCGTTTTACAAATAAAACTAGATTGTCAGGGTCTGAATTTGACATCTGTTTTGCTTCTTTTCCTATGAGCAAGTCCTTCTTTGATTTTCCAAAGTACACGGCAGAAGGCGTTATATATTCACCGTAGCAATTTTTAATAAGGTGAGTTTTTCCGTTTTCATCTATTGCCGTAATCGAACAGTTTGTTGTCCCTAGATCTATTCCTACAATCGTTTCCATAGTTTTCTTTTCCTATTTTTGTGAAAGTTCATGTACAATGAGTTTTTCTTGTTTCTCTCGGCTCTCGCAAAGGCGAATGTCATTATCGCGAGCAAATTCACTGAGTTTTTCATCGGGAAGCTCTTTTAAAGCATCTTGTAATTGAATTGTCATCGCAAGGTTGTCGATTTCCTCGTCAGAAAGAATTTCTTTCGCATCGTTAAAAGTTTTATTGTAAAGCTGTACAAGTTCATCCGGCAAAAGATAGAACATGATTACCGAACGAGTGAATTTCCACAAGTCATGCACAGCATTTGAACTGTGGTTGTCATCCGCTGTTTGTTTTTCAGGAACTATGTCTGTCTCAGTTTGTTGCATTTCCGAAGTTTTTTTGGTAAGCGAATTGTCATATTCCGGCTCTGTAATTTCTACATTTTTGTAGTTTTCCAAAAAGTATTTCTTTTTCATATCTTTTTGCGACATATAAAGGTAATCCTTAAAATACACCACAGAGCCAAGTGTAAAATCTCTGGGAACTTCCAATTTTTCAAGCGAAACATCAAACTTTGCATCTATTTCTTCCGAAAGACAGTCCGCGTTCATTTTGTCCGGCACGAGCATCACTTCGTTTTGGAAGAGGGCTGTGCCGAATGTCTCAAATGAAATGCTGTTGATGTTCTCTGTTTTATATTTTGTCTCGGCAACGGCATTTTTTGAGAAGTCATAAAACTCATCTATCTTTTCTTCAATTTCAGAAAAAAGTTTTGTATTGTCAGTAATGAACTTATTTTCAATGAAGTACATGAATTCCGTTGGATTTTGCGTAATGCTGAAAATATCCTTGTCGGCAACATATAGTTTTAGCGCATTCGTTACAGAATCTTTGATTTTTTGGGAATTGTGCGAGCCAAAATTCCTGTTTTTGATACGGTCTAGGAGTTTTTCATAATCGTCAGGAACTTCAAACATCGGAAGAATGTAATAGGAATTGTTCATATTTTCAATGAATTTTATTTTTTCCTGTAGATACATTTCTTTGTCTTCAAAACGGCTTTCTAAATTCTTCAAATTATTGATGACGGCTTCACAGTCGGTAATGGGAGACTTGTTCTGTTCAAGAAGTACTTTCCAATATTCGTAAATGGCTTTCGCCAAATTCCGTTTTATGAGTGAGTCAAGATATTTTTCTACGGGCAGCGAGAGAATGGCATTTTCAATCAGTTTTTTTCGAATCGGTCTGAAAGGTAAGAATGAAAGGATTTTCTTCTTCTGCAAATGTTCAATTTTTTCGTTCACATTGTCAAAATCTTTTTCAAGTTCATAAAATTCCGCACTTTCGGAAAAAAATTGTAGGGATTTTTCCCAGTGTGCAAGCTTTACTTTTAATTTTTCTACAAAAGTGATGTATGTTTTAAAATTGCCATTGATTCGATCAATCTTAAACAAATTTTCAAAACCTATCTTTAAAATTTTGAAAAAGTTGTCAATTTCTGTATGGGCAAATTCGTCATAACATGGCAACATTTCAAAAACAGTACGCTCTATTCTGGCCTTGCAGTCCTCAACATAGTCTTTGAAATCTTGCTGTCGTTCGCTTATATAATAAGTTAGAATGCACGAAAAATTTTCTTCGTACCGGTTTACAAAAAGAGTGCTCGCTCTGTCTAGCGGGAAATCATCAGATTTTGCAGGAACGTCCACCATATCCATAAATTTTGAAAAGAAATACTGCTCGTCGGTGCCTTTCAATGGCTCAGCTAAAAATGATGAAACGATTTTTTCCTCAAAGAGATATTTCAAATAGTATTTTTGAATTTCATTAATGCGAGGAATCTGCACCATGGAAAAGCAGGAGAGATTTTTATTTGAGTTGCTTTTTTCACTGATTGCTCCAAGCCAGTTGTGGCTTTGCTCGCTTAACTTTTTTGAGAGAAAGAAAAGTTCATAAAAAATCCGTTCCGCAAAGACAACACTGGTCTCTTTTGAAACTGCAGGTGATTTCCCCGGAGTGATGAGCACATAGTTGCGGTCGAATGGACCTGAAGAAGAATCCACATTTTTGAAACTCTTGTCCATCAGCGTTTTAAAAGGCACCGTATAGGTGTTGTTCTTATTTATTTCTTCCAAACGATTGAAGTACCGACAGATTAAACCAAGTCTTTCGTCAGTCACCTCCTCAGTGAGTCCCAGTTGGTCGGCAAAAGTGAAAAATCCTATGACCTCATCGAATTTAAAGGCAGTTGTTTGCTGCAGAATATAAGGAAGATACGCAAAGTCAAGTGCGTATTTTGCAGTTCCATTCTCATAAAAATCGCCTATAAAAACAAAAGAAAAATTCTCGCCGTTCTTATATGACTGACTATTTTCCACCGTTTTTAAAATTGTGTCCATATAATCAGTAGAATGGAAAACAGCATCGTCTTTAAAATCCACGGCGTGAAGAATGACCGTATTGGCGATTTTTCCAAGTTGAATCCTACGTTCCTCTATTATTTGAATGAGATTGTTTGAGACTGTTTTTCCGAATTCTCCGAGTCCTACAAGAATTACCTCTCGCTGTCCTAACATTTCTTACCCCAAGCGACTATTCAATGATTTCTTTTCTATCAAAGTTATTCCGCATAATTTAGCAACAATATCATTCATCAAATCCAAATCATCCTGAATAAAGCCGGACGGAAGTTCGTTCTTTATGTTGTTGAATACTTCCTGCGCCCATTTTCCAAAGGTTTCTTTTGTATCTGCATCAGATTTGATGTCATCAATAAGAAGATTTATTTCCTTTCGGAACTTCTCAATGTCATTCTTGTCTTTTAT
>CAZSOK010000056.1:3733-10978 GCA_964608445.1 uncultured Treponema sp.
GAAATCGCAAAAAATGTTGAGTCTTTGAACGTAAGTCCCTCGCGGTTCATTACCATATCTTCCACGCCAAGATAAATTGGAGTCGCCTCAAAGTATGTTCCCTGTTCCAAACGGTCACAAATTTCTGTGGTTTCAAGGATTCTGTCCGCGATGTTCAGTTTGTTAATCGGTTCAAAGAAGAATTGTTCCGTTACGTTGAGAATGTCGATGTTTACGAGGGCGGCAGTCTTATTTGCCGCACCAAAATAATCTTTCCCGAATGCTCCGTCTGCTGCCACAGAATCGCTCAGTTCGCCAAAAATGAACTCTTCTGATTTTTCCGCGACGAGTTTTTTATACGCTTCGACAACATCTTTGTCATAATCGAATATGACGGCAAAAAGCGGATTTGGCTCAAAGTGTCGGTTATCATCGAGGAATTTTCGTATATCAGCGTCAATTTCTTTGAATGTGTTAATCGCTTTACGATATTTATTCCTAAAATTTTCAAGCTCTTTTATGAGACCGTCATATTTTGGCACATCGTTCCACAAAATGTCCGTAAAAAGTTGATAGCACCAGTCGGCAATGAAATTCTGCTTTTGCGCGTTGAACAAATCCCGGCAGACATCAAGCAACTTTTCTTTTGCGTCTGCAAGTTTTTTCTTAGTGGCAAAAAGACTGTCTGCTGCCTCATCAAAATCGGCGAGCGCGGTTTCGAAATCCCCGTTCAGGTTGTTCATCGTTTTTTCCGCGTCATTTCGGATTCTGCGATATTTATCCTTCGCATCGGTAAAAATCTTGATGAGCACCTCGACAAAATTGTAGGCACGAACGATAGATCCTCTGTCAGCCAAATCCGTTCCATCGGAATTTTTCTTGATGCCAAGTTTATGTTCATGTAAGTCGAGCAGCAATTCCAACTCATTCTTCAACTGACCAAGGAAACTCTCCCTTATTTTTTCCGCTCTTGTAGAATTTAAATTCTTGAATTCTATTACTTTTTCGGATATATCTTTTTTCCAGCGCAGAATCTCATCTTTCAAATCTTTTTTGTTCGTGTCCTGAGACTGTTCTTCAAAATCTGCAATGGCGTTTTCAATGTAATCCTTGAAACTGCCTTTAAATCCATTTGGCTCATTGAAAATATCAAAAGAATCTTCCAGTTGTGTTGTGAGGGGATTCATCTTTATTTCTTTAAGGAACATTTTTGCAAGGTCTTCGATTTCCTGCGGGGCATAACTGTCGTCAAGTATTTTTGCAAGATATTCTTTAGAAAGATTATAAGCGCAGAGTTGCACAATCATCCGTTTGGGGTAGAGGATGGAAAATGTCCCCATACCACTGTAGTGAATATCTTTGTTGTTGAGATTCTTGTAGTTTCTCTCCAAATTGGACATGACATTGTTGTACATGGAAGTCCAGTTTTCGCCGAGTTCATGCCCTGTCAAAAGATAGATAAAACGAGCCGTCATTTCGGAAAAAGCACTCTGTGAGTTAAGGGCAACACCTTTTCCAAAATTGTCGAACAGAAACGGATAGTCAAACGGCTTGTCCGCTCCGCTTGCAGTATAGTCTGGCTTGAAATCTTTGTAGGCAGGAACAAAAGATCGGTACGGATTTTCGTTGTTAATTTTATTCATAAAATGATCCAATTCAACAAGAGACGCATAGCAATTGTGACGAATGTTTGCTGTTCCTTGAATATTGTCAAACATTGAAGCTAAAGCCAGCATTCCAAAAATTTTCACTTTATAGTCATTTCCCGCTATATGGTTGCAATAACGAACCATATAGGCGGTATCCAAGAACGTGCCGCTTCCCGTTCCGCCACAGACAGAGCCGCAGATGAATACATTTATTTCTTTTGAAAGCTTTGATCCGATATTTTTGTCGATGGCGATTTTTACATCTACGGGAGCACGCATAAAAGCATTGATTTCTTCGTAAATTTCGCTGGCGTTCCATGCAAATGTGAAACGTCCAATCGGTTTTCTTTGAGAAGCACCGCGAGATAAATCAGCAGGTTTTAGATTAGGTTTTAATGAATCGGGAAACCAGTCATGGATTGCAGGGTAGTCATTTAAATCCGGGGCGATGCCAAAATTCACCTTCAATTGACAGACTTCCCGCTGTGGATTTAAAGATAATGCCTCATCCCTTACAGTTTTTATTGTGCTCTGTGTATGGGGCATAGCGATGTCCGTATCAATAGAAAGTAACTTCAAAAACGGAAAATCCGCCATGCCGTGCTCGCAGTTTTCCGCAATCATTTTCTTTAATGCAAGAATAATGTTTTTTCCTGTTCCGCCAAGTCCGATTACCAGTGTCGGCTGATAGATTTCTGCCATACTTTGCCCCTTTTATTTCTTTTTATTTAGATTTGTTACGATTTCACCGTTATACTCAAACAAATGCTTTCTGTTGTATTCGTTTTTTTGTTTGTTTTTTGGTTCTCGGATTTTAAACAAAATCGTCACTATGAGTCCGATTATCACAACTGAGACGACTGCGGGTACTCCGATTATAATAAGTCTTATGTATTTCAGTGGAAGCACTACAAGAAAACGGATAAGCAATCCGATAAATGGAACTAATAATTCGCTAGTGTTTTGTTCGTCAGATGTGAGGGATTGCGTTGAATCGAACAGGTGCGTTCCCAAAGTATTCAAATCTACTTCCGAGAAGAAAATCGGAAGAAACATCAAGCTTGCCACCGTCAATGCGCATACGCAAAAGCCCGTGGCGATTTCTTTTTTCCTGTTCTCAAATCTTGCGACACGCGAAAGCCACATATACGCGCAAAAAGAAAGAACTGCAATAAAGAAAACAATAATTCCCCAAATAACAAAACATCTTGCAATATCGGTCATTACGCTGTTCCTATTTTTTAACTTTTTTAAATTTTATCGAAACTATAGCGTCATCTTTTGTTTTTAGTTTCAATGCAGTGCCAAGTATATAATCAATTTTTTTGCTGCCCTTCTCGAACGCATTACTGTCGCGAGGAATAATTTGATATACATTCGGTCCAGTCCGCTGAATTTGTCCGACTACAGGAGCGAACATCTCGCTGTCTAACTTGAACGTAAGCCCTGCTTTTGATCCGAATTCAACACGCTTTTTTATCTTCATTGCAACAGGTCTAATTTTATCGCCGTGTTTCCCGATAACTTCCATAGTGATTTTTAGTGGCATAAACTTTTTGATGAGTATAACTCCAACAATCACGAGGATAATAACGGCAAGCACTAGCAATGGCCAGAAGATTTTTGAGAACAGAAGCTCGGAGGCAGATTTTCCATCAATATTAAACGCTTTGTCAAATTGATTGTCGATACCGTTCGCAGAGACGACAACCTGTATTTTGAGAATTCCTTTTCCCTGAATTTCGGATTTTGGCAAAAAGCCACAGACTGTCTGCTTGGAGCGCATATTTGGAATCTGAATGATGCCTGTTTCGGGGGTGAGCGTTATCGGAACTGTCGTTTTTCTGTCGTTAGTCTGAAAAGTCGCTCGCGCGTCCTTGAATTCAACGGAAATCGGTGTCCGCTTGTAGGTGTTCAGAATATCGAATGCAATTTCCTTTGCAGTTGACACCACTTTTGTCGCCTTTTTCTTGCTGAGTCTGTGCGATTGCAATCTGAAGTTGTCAAGGAGAATTTCGCCCTGCTCAATGGGTTGGGAAGTCGGGATTTTTGAAATCCAATCGTCGAGCATGAATTCAAGTTGATTCAAATCCTCAATGCGGAGCAGGAAATCTTCTCTCCCGGATTTTTCTGCAATGAGCGGAAGGTCATGCAAATTTCTGCCGATTCCCACATAATACCAGCCGTTGTACAGGTATGTGTTCCCGATTACGGAATCCTCAAAAATTTTGTCCACATTCTGACCATGAAACGCGCTCGATGCAGGAGTGGTGATGTCGCCATCGGTAATAAACAATACGAGTGGTTCATAAAGATTATAATCATCACCTTTCAAATCTACAATATAGTTAAGAGCTGTTTTTATAGCTGAACCAATATCCGTGAAATCATTGTCGGCCTTCATTGCCTTTAATGCATTTGAAATGGAATTCTTGTCTTCCTCGCGCAAAAGTTGTCCCGAATACATGGGCAACGCCGCATCGCCGAATGGAATGAGAACAAAATAGTCACCTATGTCGAGGCGGTCTTTTACCACGGCTTTGTCTATAATTCTTGTGATGTCAGAAAACTGATTCTTGATGCTGCCTGATATATCAAGCACGACGATGACGATCTTTCCTTTCCCCGTTACACCAGATGTCTGCGCGAAAATCATGTTCAGACTCAAAAACAGAACAGCACAAACTGTTAAAAATTTTTTAACCGCCTTAGGCATTTTCTGAACTCCTGTCAAAAAGATATTTTCTGTTTTCATAATCAGTTGTCTCCGGAAAAATCTTTTTGTTGAAGATCGTCAGCACAATATTCAACACAATAAACACACCCGTGGTGGTTAAAAGCAATACGAAAAGTCTTATCTTGAAAAGCACCGAAACAAAAACAAAGATAATCGGTACTACCAGCGTCATGAAGAAGAATACAACATAGTAGGGTCTTATCAGTTTTTCGTCTTTTAGAAAAATATGGATTACTTTTTTGAAAAATACAAAGAGTATGGATGTAAACGCCAATGAGAGTGTAATTTGAAAGACCATTATTACAACAGTGATAGTGTCTGCATTTGGAGTTTTGGCGATAACATTCTGAATAAACACAAGCAGATTATCGTTTGCAAAAAGACCGTAATATACAAGGGTGGTAAGCGGTGCTTGCAAAAGGAAAATCACAGCGATTGATAAAAAAGTTGCAATGAGACAATAGATTACGAAAGTGACAAAATTTCTCATGTGGAAGTCGTTCCTTGAAATTTCCGTATACATTTTATCACAAAAACCTTGATGTTTCCATAAAAATTTTTGAGAACGTGTAAGTTTTACTGTCTTGATTGGATACCATGTGTGTGCAGTCATGCACATGGGGAAGCGTGTTTTATCCATAAAAACATGGGCGATATGCCCGGTTGTAAAAATCGGCAGCCCTCATAAGAGGGCTGCCGCCTGCTTGTTAGCTCACCGTGATTTCAGTGTCGATGTTTGCCGTAAAGTAGGTTTTGCCGGGCTTGGTAACTATGCTTATGCTGTAACTGCCTGCTGCAAGGTTTGCGGGAAGCACAGCGTCCACAATGTTGCTTCCGCGGCGGCTGTAGGTTGCCATGCGGGTTAGTCCGCTTTCGTTTTCTAAGAACACACCCTGTGCGTTGTCAGTAATATCGAAAGTGAGGTTTCGTCCATGCAGACGCAGCGTATTTCCTGCCGTTACGCTAAGATTTGCACTCTCGCTTGCATCACTTTGGAGGATTGTTGCGCGATAGATTTTAGCTTCGCCAGTGCTGTCTGGCGGAAGTTGCTTGTACTCAAGCAAGGCTCTTACGGTTTTTGTTGTTTCGTCATCTGCGCTGAACAGGAAACTCAGTTGGTGATTCCCGTTGCCGAGCGAGAACTTGTCCTGAATGCTGGCGCACGTTCCTGTGACATTGGGGCGTAGGTTGCCGAACGGGAACTCGATACTGTAGCCTTTTGCAAGGTATTTTGTCACCACCGTGTTCAGTACGTTGAGCATACCAATATTGTCTGCCTGAGTGAAAGACGAGTTGTAGTCTGCCATCTCAGCGGCAAGTTTGTTAGTGCTAAGGCTTTGCGAGCAGGTGCTGCGGAAGCAATAGCCGTCCTTTTCTGAGTCCGCTACCAGCGGGTTCTTTACTATTTTAATGTTGAGCATATTTTGCCCTCCCGAAAATACTATCGTTCTGAATTTGCTTCAGAAGCTTAGAGACCGAAACGAGTCCGGCATGACGGATGATTCGTCGCAGTTTGTACGCTGAACGAATTTTTTGACAAGGAGAGCCACTTTGTGCTATAATCAATTCATTCGTTTAGAAGAGATTCGCGCAAGTGGTTCTCCGATTTTAGAAAGCCCTATTTGGCACGTGTTGGCGCACTTGCCGGACAGGGCTTTTTTATGTATGCTTGACTTTCATATCACCTCCTGTTTTTCCTATCAGGCTTGCTTTCATGCCCTCAAAAAAGCGTTCGTTTCCGCTTTCGGTGGCAATCAGCCGTCCGATGTGAAACTGTTGTTCCGCTATTATAAGGAACGTCGCCATCGCAGAAAACAGAATTGCTTCCGCTTCTCCGTGTAGGCTCTGTTCCGTATGCCCGAATTTGATGTGGGCATACTCGTGGAAGATTATCTGCATAATTTCTGCCGCAGTTTTTGTGTCATTGTAGGCAATCATGCGGCATACGTTTTGTGTTTCTTTGTCTGTGGCAACGAGGCATAAGCCTTCATTCCACAGACTTAAAGATACCTTATGCAGTTTTGCAAGGTTTTCATCTTTAAAGGCAGAGTATGCTTTTATTACGATTCCCTTGTCGCATATCACTTTTTGGTAGTCAAAGCCGTCTTTCCAATACCCTTCCTCATGTAAGAAACGGATGGCTATCAAGATGATTTCGTTTACCCTCCAGCTTGGTAGCGTATAAGGCTTTTCCGGCTTGCTTGTTTTTTTATGTTCGGGACTTCCGTTCCCTTCCATGTTTTCTATACATTCATGCAAAGTTATACCTCCTTGTTGCAGTGAAGATTTGCTTTTCTACTCCTTTTGGGTTTGGGTACTTTTGTACTCTTCCATCAGGATGTCTATCAATTTTCTCTTCTGATTAAGGCTCAAGTTGTCCTTGCTCGATGCAAGGAGAATCTCAAGTTGGTCATAGCCATAGTTTGTGTCGTTGCCAATCAGATAGTCACTGGTTGTATGCAAGATATTCGCAATGTTTGCAAGCACTTCCGTTTTTGGCAGTCGGTCGCTAGTCATGTAACGGCTGAACGCTGCCTCCGTAATACCGCACAGATCGCAGAGTTTTTTCTGTGAAAAGCGGTTTTCTTTCATTAAGTCTTTAACCCTCCTTGGAAATAGATTTTCTTTCATGTCTGCCATACTACGCCTTCCTTCAATAGGCTGGGATATGAAACCGTTATCCGCTGGGTTTCCTTTTTTACAGGGCGGGAGCAGATTGTCGTCCTGTATATAGCAATATATTATACTTTTGGTTGATTGTCAATATAAAATTGTATAAAAGTATAATGTTTTATTAAATTATCTTTAATAAAATAGTTACAGCATTGCAGAATAATTCTATAAGGCTGTAATAATCATTCTGCAAGGCTTATGGGATGA
>CAZSOK010000057.1:0-6014 GCA_964608445.1 uncultured Treponema sp.
GTGTCCGCGCGGTGTGGGAATCGGCATCAAATCGTGTTTGAAGTGTTCCCGCAAGTCGGGAAGCGTCCGTAAAAGCATGACCTCCCGGTTTGGGAATGCCGGGAGGTCATGTTCTTGTGCGCGGCGATGGAGTCGCTGCGGTGGCCGTTTGCGGGGCAAGCGGCCGGTTTTTAGATGTTCAGCAGTCCGGCAAAGGCCTTCAGCGCGCCGTCCGTGTCATGGGCAAGGACTTTTTTGGCGAGCGTCTTGCCGAGCTGCACGCCTTCCTGGTCAAAGCTGTTCACGTTCCAGGCGAATCCCTGGAACATCACCTTGTTCTCGAAGTGCGCGAGCAGCGCGCCCAGTGCCTGCGGCGTGAGCTGCTTGCCGTAGATGAGGCTTGACGGGCGTTCGCCGGCAAAGTATTTGTTGGGGTCGCTGTCGTCCTTCCCGCAGGCGAACGCCATGATCTGCGCCACGACGTTCGCGCACAGTTTCTGCTGGCTCGTCGATGACTCGATCGTCACGTCCGTGCCGATCTGGCTCTGCTGGAACGCGATGAACTGGAGCGGGGTGATGTCCGTGCCCTGATGCAGGAGCTGGTAGAACGAGTGCTGCCCGTTCGTGCCCGGCTCGCCGAAGATGACCGGACCGGTCTTGTAGGCGATCGCTTTTCCGAAGCGGTTGACGCTCTTGCCGTTCGATTCCATGTCCAGCTGCTGCAAGTGCGCGGGAAAGCGGCTGAGCGCCTGCGAGTAGGGAAGCACCGCCGTGGCGGGCATGTCGAGGACGTTGCGCTCGTACACGCCGATCAGCGCGTCAAGCAGCGCGGGGTTTTTCAGCAGGTCTTTTTCGGCTGCGGTCTTGTCCGCGTCCGCCGCGCCGCGCAGGAAGTCCGCGAAGACCTCCGCGCCGAATGCGAGCGACAGCACCGCGCCGCCCACCGCGCTCGTGGAGGAGTAGCGTCCGCCGATGTAGTCGTCCATGTAGAACGCGGCAAGGTAGTCGCTGTTGTGCGCGAGCGGGCTTGTCTCGCTCGTGACGGCGATCATGTGGTTCGCGGGGTTCAGGCCGGCTTTCTTGAGCGCGTCCTTGACGAATGATTCGTTGGTCAGCGTCTCCAGGGTCGTGCCGCTCTTTGAGACGAGCACGAAAATCGTGTGCGCCAGGTCGATGCCGCGCAGGATTGCCGCCGCGTCGTCGGGATCGACGTTGCTGATGAACTGCGCTTCCATTTTGAGCGTCTTGTTCGTCTTTGCCCATTCTTTGAGCGCGAGGTACATGGCGCGCGGTCCGAGGTCGCTGCCGCCGATGCCGATCTGCACGACGGTGGTGAACGGCTCGCCCTGTGCGTTGGCGATTTTCCCGCTATGCACGTTGTCGGCGAATGCGGCGATTGCCTGCTGCTGCGCGACGTAGAATTCCCGCTTGTTCGTGCCGTCGGCAATCACGTCCTTGCCGAGCTGCCCGCGCGTCAGGTGGTGCAGCACCAGCCGTTTCTCTCCCGTGTTGACGACCGCGCCGTTGTAGGTCTCCTCGAATTTTTCGACGAGCTGCGCTTCTTTGGCGAGCGTGGCAAGCACGTCGAGCACCTGCTTGTTCACCTGTTTTGCGGCGTAGTTGTAGGTCAGTCCTGCCGCCATGGGCACTTGGTATGCAGCCACGCGCTTTGCGCCGTCTTCGCCGTTGAGCGCGTCTTTGAGGCTCACGCCGGTGTCCGCTCCTTTCAGCGTCTTGAGCTTTGCGAACGCGTCCAGTTTGTCCAGATTTTCCCAAGAAATCGAATCCATACGAATATCTCCTTAGATTGGCAGCTGCCAAAATATACGGGATTAGTATACCACGATTTTTTGAAATGTGGTACAATAAATACTCGTATGCGATATATGACGAATTCCTTGAAAAAGAAGATGGCGGACTGGCTTGTCCGCCCGACGACGATTTCTTTGCTCATCACGTTTGTGCTGACGCTCTTGTTGGTGACCGCGCGTCAGTTTTTTGTTTCGCGCGACATGACGTTTTTCGGCACGCGCTTTGTCGATTACATCGACATCATTCCCGTGCTCATCTTCGCGTCGCTCAACGGACCGATTGCGGCTTCCGTGCTTGCCTTCTGCATTTTTGCGGTCGCGTCGGTGTCGGTGGGCGTGTTTTCCTTTGAGGTGTCCGTCTTTATGCTCGCGGCGATTATCGCGTACCGCCCGGTGAGCCGGGGATGGTACAAGACGAAGAGAGGAACGTGCCTGGCGGTCGTCCGCTTCGTGCTTGTTCTGGGCGTGCTGTGGAATTTCGTCCTTGCGTTCGTCATGGAATCGCCGCTGACCCCGCTGTCGGCGGTCGCGTTTGTCGTCATGGCGTTGCCGGGCAGCCTTGTTTCGGGGCTGTTCTGCTACCTGTTCTTCAACCATGCGCCCGCCAGGGTACGCCGCCTGTTTTTGTGCGGCTCGTTCTATCTTGACGACGGCGACGTTGCGTCGCGCTCGCACGGGTATCTGGGCGGGGAGTCGCGCATTCAGCTGAAGCTTGAGCTGATTATCATCACGTTGGCGGTGCTGATGATTGTCGGGGCGATTTTTATGGCGAACATGATTATGCACAATATGGGAAAGCAACTGTACGATATGAGGAATCACCTGCACGACGTGGCGGACGAGCTGTTCTTCCAGCTGCGCGGGTTTCCGCAGCGGTGGTCGGCGGAGCTTGATTTTTCCCTGCGCCTGAAAGATTTCGTCATCACGGACTTGCGGCTCGTCCTGCTGCTGCTGAACGCCGTCATTCCGGTGGCACTGGTTACGAACTATTTTGCGCAGAAATCCATCGCCCTGCCGGTCGTCCAGATGAGCAGGGCGATGGACGACTTTACGCGCGCCATGATGAGCCACGACAAGGAATCGTTGCGCGATCCTGAGATTCACCGGCTGACGATTGCCACGAACGACGAGATTCAGGATTTGTACCAGACGCTCAGGAAAACGGCCTCCGAGATGAGCGAGTACGCCGACTTTTTGGACCGGAAGTCCCAGCTGGAAGGCGATCTGCGGGTTGCGCAGGAGGCGAACAAGGCGAAATCGGCGTTCCTTTCCAACATGAGCCACGAAATCCGCACGCCGATCAACGCCGTCCTCGGTTTTGACGAGATGATTCTGCGCGAGGCGCACGACCCGGTTATCCTTGACTACGCGAACGACATCCGCAATTCGGGGAAGACGCTGCTCGGCCTGATCAACGACATCCTCGATTTCTCAAAGATTGAGGCGGGAAAAATGGAGATCATTCCCGTGCAGTACGAGCTTTCGAGCACGATCAACGATTTGGTCAACATGGTGCAGAAAAAAGCCGAGGACAAGCACCTTGCGCTGAACGTGAACATCGACAGGACGATCCCGCACCTGCTGTTCGGCGACGAGGTGCGCATCAAGCAGTGCGTGCTGAACATTCTGACGAACGCCGTCAAGTACACGCACGAGGGGTCGGTCACGCTGAACGTGGCGGGCACCAGGAAAAGCGACGACACGATCGATTTGTCCGTGCAGGTCATCGACACGGGAATCGGCATAAAGCAGGAGGACGTGCAGAAACTGTTCACGGCGTTCGAGCGCATTGAGGAGGAGCGGAACCGCACGATTGAGGGGACGGGGCTGGGCATGAATATCGTGCAGCAGCTGCTTTCGATGATGGGGTCGTCGCTTGCCGTCAAGAGCGAGTACGGCAAAGGATCCGATTTTTCGTTCGTCGTCGAGCAGAAGGTGATGAGCTGGGAGCCGATTGGCGACGTGACGCAGATGTACCGCAAGTCGCTCGCCGCCGAAGCCGCCTACCGCGAATCGTTCACCGCCCCCGACGCGCATATTCTGGTTGCGGACGACACGCCGCTCAACCTCAAGGTGGTGCAGGGCTTGCTCAAGCAGACGCGCATACAGATTGACACGGCGGAAAGCGGGCGCGTCCTGTTGGGGCTGGCGCAGAACAAGCGTTACGATGTCATTTTCATAGACCACCGTATGCCCGACATGGACGGCGTGGAGACCCTGCACGCGCTGCGGCAGCTTGCGGACAGCAAGAACGACGGCGTTCCCTGCATCGCGCTCACGGCAAACGCGGTCAGCGGCGCGCGCGAGTATTATCTGGGCGAGGGATTTACCGATTATCTTTCCAAGCCGATTGACGCGGCAAAGCTGGAGAAGCTGCTGCAAAAATATCTTCCCGCAGAAAAAGTGCATGTCGTGCAGGGCGACCATGCCGAACCCGCAGGCGCGGGCAGTCGTGACGGTGCGTCCGCTGTGGACGGCTTTCCTGCGATGGAGGGCATTGACCTTGCCGAGGCACTGAAAAACTGCGGCGATGCCGAAATCCTGCGCGAGGCGTTCAAAGATTTTTCCGCGAGCATTGCCGAAAAATCCGCGCAGATTGCGGGCTTTGCGGCGGCACAGGACTGGAAAAACTATACGGTGCTCGTGCACGCGCTCAAAAGTTCGGCGCGGCTTATCGGCGCGCTGGGATTGAGCGCGGACGCAAAGTATCTTGAGGCGTGCGGCGACAAATGCGATGCCGCCGAAATCGAGGCGAAAACGCCTGCGCTGCTGGAATTATATAGAAGTTACCAGACGATTTTGTCGCCGGTTGCCGGAGTTCCTGCCGAACGCACGGACAAAACGCCCATTACGCAGCAGATATGGGACGAGGCAATCACTGCATTGCGCGAGGTGGTGGGCACGTTTGATTTTACCATGGCAGATGCCATTGTCGAGCAGATTGACGGCTATCAGCTGACCGAGCCATATACGGAACGGTGGAAGACCATAAAGGCTGCCGTCGCGAACGTTGATCAGGCGGCGGTGATGCAGGCGTTGGACGGCAAATGAGCGACGACGTTCCCGCGCATGAGCGATACATTGTTGCCGGCACAAAAAAACTGCGCTGCGGCTTTACTACGGGAACGTGTGCCGCGCTTGCGAGCCGCGCCGCCGTGCAGTCGCTGTTGGGCGGGGTCGTGCCGCAACGCGTTGTGCTTCGCACGCCCAAAGGCTGGCTGGCGGAGTCGGCGGTTATTGCGGACGGCGCACCCGTGCCGTTTGCGCAGGGGGGCGCGGCGTTTCGGTGCGGCGTGCGGAAAGACGCGGGCGATGATCCCGACGTGACCGACGGCTGTACCGTGTTCGCCACTGTCCGCCTGACTGCCCGCGCGGAAAGCGGCATTGCGGTTACGGTTGACGGCGGGGCGGGCGTGGGGCGCATTACCAAGTCGGGGCTTGAGCAGCCGGTCGGGGCAGCCGCAATCAACCGGGTGCCACGCCAGATGATAACGGCGGCCGTCGTCGATGTCTGCGAGTCGTTCGGGTTTGCGGGCGAAGTCGCCGTGACGATTGACGTTCCCGACGGCGCGCGGCTGGCGGCGCGGACATTCAACCCGCAGTTGGGCATTACGGGCGGCATTTCCATTATCGGGACGAGCGGCGTGGTCGAGCCGATGAGCGAGCAGGCGTTGGTTGACGCGCTTGCGCTCGAAATCCGGGTGATTGCCGCGCAGTATGCGGGAAGACCTGACCGTCCGCTCGTCATCACGCCGGGAAATTACGGCACGGCGGTCGCCGCGCATCTGCCCGCGCTGGCTGGGATTCCGCAGCTCAAATGCGCCAATTTTGTCGGCGCGGCGCTTGACCTTGCCGCGGCGGCTGGCTTTACGCGCGTCGTGCTCGTGGGGCATGCGGGGAAATTCGTCAAGCTGGCGGGCGGCATCATGCACACCCATTCGCGCATGGCGGACTGCCGCATGGAATTGGTCTGCGCGCACGCGGCTGTCTGTGGGGCGGGCGCGGAAACCTGCGCGCGCATTATGGACTGCGCCACCGTGGAAGCCGCGTTGTCCGTGCTGGACGGCTGCGGCCTGACCGAAGCCGTCATGCGGTCGATCGTGGCGGCAGCCCGCCGTCATGTCGCGCGGCGCGTGTGCGGCGCGTATGCATTCGAGGTGTATTTGTTCACGGACGGGCACGGCGTTTTTGGCGGGGAGGACGCGTGAGGGATACGCAGGGCGC
>CAZSOK010000057.1:6114-9479 GCA_964608445.1 uncultured Treponema sp.
GCGGCGGGACGGAATGGAGCGGGAGCGGAACCCGGAGCAGCCCGACCGATGCGCAGCAGCGGGCACGCCCATGCGGCATGGAAGGATTTCTGTTTTTTGGCGGGGACGGGTATCCCCTTGCTTTTGGCGGGGCAAAAGGATATAGTGGAAGCATGAAAGCACACATGAACGCGAAGAAATACCAGCCGATTGCGGCTGTCCCGCTGACGGAGCGGAAATGGCCGGCGAACACGATTACGCACGCGCCGATATGGTGTTCCGTGGATTTGCGCGACGGAAATCAGGCGCTCATCGATCCGATGGGCATTGACACCAAGCTGGCGTTTTTTGACCTGCTCGTGGGCATCGGCTTTAAGGAAATTGAAGTGGGCTTTCCGTCCGCGAGCGACACCGAATATGAGTTTATCCGCAGGCTGATTGAGGAGCGGCGCATTCCCGACGACGTGACGATTCAGGTGCTGTGCCAGGCGCGCGAAAAACTGGTGCGCAGGACGATGGAATCGATCAAAGGCGCGCCGAGCGTCATCTTCCATATCTATAATTCCACGTCGCCCGCGCAGCGCAAGTACACGTTCAACAAATCGAAGGAAGAGATTATCGCCATTGCGACTGACGGCGTGAAGTGCATTAAGGACTGCATGAAGGATTTGTCCGCCGACGAGCGGAGCAGGATTCGCCTTGAGTATTCGCCCGAAAGTTTTTCGATGACGGAGATAGATTACGCGGTGGAAATCTGCGCAGCAGTGGGCGCGGAGTGGGGCTACGGCAAGGACAACAAGATTATTTTCAATCTGCCCACCACGGTGGAATGCGCCACGGCGAACGTGTACGCGGATCAGATTGAGTATTTTGCCGCGCATATTCCCTGCCGCGAGGGCGTGATTATTTCGACGCACTGCCACAACGACCGGGGAAGCGGCGTGGCATCCTGCGAGCTGGGCTTGCTTGCGGGTGCGGACCGCGTGGAGGGCTGCCTGTTCGGGAACGGCGAGCGCACGGGCAACCTGGACATCGTGACGGTCGCGCTCAATATGTTCAGCCAGGGCGTTGACCCGGAACTCGATTTGCGCAACCTGCCCGACATCGCCGACAGTTACATGGCGTACACCAAAATGGACATCCCGCCGCGCACGCCTTATGCGGGCGGGCTTGCCTACACGGCGTTGAGCGGCGGGCATCAGGACGCGATTGCCAAAGGATTTGCCGCGCGGGTCGGCATGGACAAGGATGCCGTCTGGGACGTGCCGTATTTGTTGATTGACCCGCACGACATCGGCCGGCAGTATGAGGGCATTATTCGGATCAACAGCCAGAGCGGCAAGGGCGGCGCGTCGTTCATTTTGGAGCATAATTACGGCTATGCCATTCCCAAGGCGATGCAGCCGGCGGTGGGCGACCTGATAAAGGCGGCGAGCGACAAGGCGCAGCGCGAATTGCAGCCGGAGGAAATCCTCGACCTGTTCAAGAAGCAGTGGATCGGCAAGAAATCGCCGCTTGAGATTGTGGATTTGGCGCAGACGCACGTGGAGAGCGCGTCCGGCAGCGAGGAGCAGGTTGCGGTGCGAGCCGTGCTTGCCTGGAACGGCGAGCGGTGTTCTGTCGGCGGCAAGGGAAACGGTCCGCTGGACGGCTTTGTCGCCGCGCTCGCAATGACTCCCGCGCCAAAATGCAATATCACGGCGTTCCATGAACACGGCGTGGGGCAGGGCTCGAACACGAGCGCGGTCGCCTACGTGCAGATTACGCTGGAGGACGGGCGGCAGCTGTGGGGCGTGGGAACGTCCAGCAACGTCGGGCGCGCGGGCATTGAGGCCGTGGTGAGCGCGGTCAATCAGGCATAGCGTCCGCCGCAGCGTTGCGTTTTCCGCCGGTATCGTGCGGTCGTGCCGGCATTTTTCCCGCAATGTGGAGTCATCGTATGAATCAGAAAAATCGGTTGCGCGCGGCAGTGCTTTTGGTGCTGCTCGCGGTCAGTCTGCCGGCGGCGGCGAAAAAGCTTGCCGTGCCGGGACTGTATCATGACACGCTGGACAACGGGCTGCAATTATTCGTCATGGAAAACCATGCCGCGCCATTGGCGTTCGTCATGCTGACGGTGCGGACGGGGGCGGTTTCGCAGACGGACGAGACGGCGGGCTTGTTCCACCTGTACGAGCACATGATGTTCAAGGGGAACGCGAAGTATCCCGACCAGGCGGCGACGACTGCCGCGCTCAACGGCATGGGCGTGGGCGACTGGAACGGCTTCACGTCGGTTGACGCGGTGAGCTACTATTTTACCGTGCCTGCCAGTCAGGTGCGCGGCGGACTGGAATTCTGGTCGTATGCGGTGCGCACGCCGCTCATGGATGCGCAGGAATTCGCCAACGAAAAGGAAGTGGTCGTCTCCGAGATTGCAGCGAACGAGACGAATCCGGGGCGGATTTTTCTTGCCGCGCTCAACAAGCACCTGTTCGCCGCTTCCCCGTGGCGGCGGGATTCGAGCGGGACGACGGCAATCGTGCGGGGCGCGACGGTGGCGCAGATGCGCGACATGCAGCGGACGTATTACGTGCCGAACAACGCGGCGGTGTTCGTGGGCGGCGACGTGCGGCACAGCGACGTGCTGAAGATGGTCAGGGAGATTTACGGCGGCTGGGAAAAGACGGATGCCGTGCCGTTCGAGCAGCCCCCGACCAAAACGCCGTTCCGCGAGACGCGCAAATTCGTGTACGGCGACGCGCGGACGGGCGACCGTTTTGTGCAGGTGGGCTATTACCTGCGCGGACCGGACGTGGCGACCGACGCGGCGGACACCTATGGCGCGGATATGTGGGGGCAGCTGCTGCACAAACCCGACGGCGCGTTCAAGTCGCTGCTGCTTGCCGACGAGGCGCTTTCCGTTCCTGATCCCGATTATGTCGGCGGCTATTATGCGACCGAGCGCGCGAGCGGCATGGTGTCGCTGTCATCGGTCATGCTGAACGACGGCGATGCCGTGCAGAAAGCGGAGCACTGGCTTTCGCTCATGCAGGGGCAGGGAACCGCGCTTTTCAAGAGCGACGCGTTCGCGGACGAGCGGCTGCTGCGCGAGGCAAAGAATCAGCTGGATGATGCCGATGCCTATGCGGTGGAGACGGCGGAAGGATTCCTGCGCTCGCTGTCGTCCGTGTGGGCTTCGGGCGGGCTTGCCTATTATCTTTCCTACGACAAGAACATGCGGAACGTCACGGCGGCGGATGTCCGTGCGTTCGTGGAGAAATATATCGAGGGCAAATGCGGTATGTTCGTCGTGTTCGTCAGTCCTGCCGTCTATGAGAAGCACCGGGCGGAATTCGACGCGGCCGGCTACGAGGCGATTACGGCGGACAACGCGTTTTGGTGGA
>CAZSOK010000057.1:9579-10942 GCA_964608445.1 uncultured Treponema sp.
AAAGAGGAGTGATTATGAGAAGGCTCGCGTATGCCGGAATGGTGCTGCTTGCGCTTGCACTGGTCGCCTGCGCGTCAGGCAAGGCGGCATCGTATTATGATTCGAACGTGGCGGATTTTTCGACCGAGACGCTCTCCAACGGCATTCCCGTCGTCTTCAAGCAGAACGGGTCGGGGAAAATCCTGGTGCTGCGCATGATAATCGACGGCGGCACGCCGCTCGTTCCTGCCGAAAAGAGCGGGCTGGAGGACGTGACGCTGGAAATGCTCCAGTACGGCAGCGGGCGGTATTCCTATGCCGAAATCCAGCGGCTCAAATACGAGCAGTCGTTCAGCATTTCCGCGCGCGCGGGCTATGACTATTCGGTGTACGGCTTCCGCTGCATAGAGAAGTACGCGGACGGCGTGCTGGACATCTTTGCCGACAGCATGCTTGACCCGCTGTTCGGCGCGGACGATTTTGCCAAGGTGATGGCAGAATACGCCGAGGACGTGCAGCGCACGCTGACCGATCCGAGCGGGCTGCTTTCTGCCACGACGCGCGCGGCGGCGTTCGCGCATCATCCTTATGCCTCGCAGCCGTCGCCCAGGCAGGATTCGCTGGGCGCGATCACGCTGGATGACGTGAGGCTGCATTATCAGACGCTGCTGGACGCACGGCGGCTTTCGTTCGTGGTGGCGGGCGACCTTTCCGCAGGCGGGCGGAAAAAAATCGCCGAAAAACTGGAGTCCGCGTTCGGCTCGATTCCCGCAGGCGACTTTGTGCGCCCCGAAATCCCCGCGCTCGCGGTGAGCGGGGCGACCGTGTACGAGCGGCTGGAGCAGGCTGGCGAGTCCGGCTACGCGTTCGGCTATTACGTCTGCCCCGACCGCAACGACAGCACGGCATACATTCCCTACGCGCTCGCCTCGATGTTCATTGAGGACGCGCTGTTCGCGCAGGTGCGCGAGCAATACGGTGCGGTCTACAGTGCGGGGAACGGCATCATCGGCGGCAGGAAAATGTTCGGCGTGATCTCCGTCTACCGCGCGAGCAAGCCGGACGACCTGCAACAGCGCATATACGACGCGATCGATTCGTTTCCCGACGAGGAGGGCGTGGCGGAAAAGCTCGACCAGTACAAGAACAAGTACATCACGACGGTGTTCTCTTCGGCGCAGGACACGACGGGCGTGGCGGGCAACGTCGTCAGCTCGTTGCAGCTGTACGGCGACCCCACGGCATACCTGCGCCGCACCGAGCAGATTCAGGCGGTGACCGCCGCGCAAGTCCTTGCCGCCTACCGGACCTATTTTGCCCGCAGCCCCGACCGCGCCATTGGCGGCACGCCCAACCCCATCCGCTGGGTCGTCGTTGACCGGGA
>CAZSOK010000058.1:0-10893 GCA_964608445.1 uncultured Treponema sp.
CAGGAAGCGTCCGCCGCCGAGGCGTAGCGGGTTACCAGTTGACCGTCCAGCGTTTTTCGGCGGGGAGCGTGAGCAGTTCGCCGAGGGTAAGGCGGGCGGTGGTTGTTTTTTTGCCGTCCGGGGCGGCGAGGATTACGGTGAACGCGCTTTCGGTCAGTTCCTTGGCGAGCGATGGACCGTACATGGACGCAAGCAGGTCGGTGTATTCGGCAGGGGTGAGGGTTTCGCCACTGAGCGCGGGAATCATCAGCAGGTCGGCATAGGCTTGGGTCTCTTCGTCGGTCATGTCATACAGCGTCTGATACTGCGCAGGACCGAAGGCGAGCGCGAGCGATTTTTCGCTCATCGTCAGGATTCCAGCGGCGGCGAGCGCACTTTGTGAGACACGGGGAATCGTGCCGTGTGCCGCAACGTCCTCGCCGGATGCGGAAGCAGTCACGCCTTGCAGCCCGGTACGGCGCAGCACGGTGGCAAGGTCGTCCGCCGTAAAAAGCGGCACATCCGCGTCCGCTTCGCCCGCAATCGCGCCCATAATCGACTTGAGCGTCTGCTCCGTGGCGCGGGAAAATCCTGCCGCAATGGCAAGTTCCGCCGTATCCGCGCCCGAAGCCGTCACCGTAATGCGGGGAGCGCAGGCGGAAAAAATAAAGAATGCCGCAAGGAGCGGCGCGACAACATATTTTCTGCTTCGAATTGTTCTCATACTTTTAAAGCACATTTGCCAAGGGCAAGGTTACGCGCACGCCGGTGGAAAACACCAGCCCGGAGACGATGCTGTTTTTGAGCGACAGCACCGATCCGTCGGTGTCGTTGAAAAAAGTGTAGTGCGCGTCCTGCTGAAACGAAACGCGGGTTTTTCCCAGACCGAACGAGGGCGACTGCCAGCACACGCCGAGGATACCGGGAAAAAACGACGATTTCACTTTCGTGGCATTTTTTGCGGGCAGTTCGGGCGTACCTATGGTGATGACCGGACCGAAAAAAAAGCGGAAATACTCGCCGATCGTAAGGCTGACGATGATAGGCAACTGCACCACACCCATTTTCGCGTTGACGCATATCATCGAGCCGACCCCCGGACGGAACGTACCGCCGTCGTACATGGCATGGAGCATCGTAGTGCCGCCGCGCGGACTAATCTGAAAACTGTCCGCCGTAAAGAAATTCCAATCGAACGCCAGCGACGCGTCAAGGACAATCTTGTGCAGAAAACTGCCGCGCGCGCCCGCGCCGTCTGCCGGGGCGGCGTTTGACGCAACGGAATCTGTCGTCCTTGCGGGTACTGCCTGCGCTGTCTGCTGTGGCGTGGAATTAGATTTCGGGTCAACCATGCGTTCCATGCCGGACGCAGGCAAAAATCTGCCGCTCTGAAAATAGTGCGACTTCCAGTAATTTTCCCTGAGCGAAGAGAGGATAACGCCCGTGTTCGGACCGTCGCTTGCCGCATGGATAAACTGCGCGTTGCCGACGTAAATGCCCACGTGCGAAACTGAATCGTCGCCAGTCGTCTTGAAAAATACGAGGTCGCCAATTTCGCGCTCAGATTCATCGATAATCGTGCAGAACGCGTACATTGCCTTTGTCTGGCGCGGCAGCTGCACGCCGATTGATTCGCGCGAGCAGGTAAACACCAAGCCGGAGCAGTCGAACGCGTCCGGACCAAAAGCACCGCGCTCATAAGGTTTTCCGATAAATTGTTTGGTATATTCGACGAATTTTGTGCGCATTGCCACCACTTCTTCGGGCGAGACACTTTCAGTTTGCGCACAGACTTGCGGAATCAAAATCGTCATAAAAAAGAGGATTATCAAAAAAACCGGTGTCTTTTTCATACCTTCACTATCGGCTAGAAATTTGGGCGAATTAACGCTATATTCTTATTATGAGTGTCTTGCGGACGTTGTGTCAAGTTTTAGTGTATACGAGCGTGGGCGGAACGGCGACCGCAATTGACTGGGGAATTTTCGCGTTGCTCACGTTCGTGCTGAACGTGCACTACCTGCTTGCGGCGGCGATCGCGTTCGTTATATCCACGTTTGCAAACTGGCTTTTGGGGCGACTCATTCTGTTCCGCAACGCACCACGCCACGATTCGCTTTTGGTCGAACTGATAAAAGTGTACGCGACGACGCTTGTCGGCCTGTTGCTCAACCTGCTGATTATGTGGGTCGTCGTGGAGCGTTTCGGCCTGCACAAAATGGCGGCAAAAGTGATTGCCACGAGCATCGTGTTTTTCTGGAATTTCTCCGTCCGAAAATTCGTCATTTACAAGATTTGACTACAGCGCGGCGACCGCATCGATGAGCGCAAGCGGCGTGAGCGAAAAATCGTTCTTGAACTGGCGCGAGGCGAGCGCATGGGCAAGGCTGCCATTTATTGCCGCATCAAGAGGCGCATAGCCCTGTGCGAGCAACGCGGCGATAAGCCCGGCAAGCACGTCGCCGCTTCCTGCTTTGGCGAGGCAGTTTTTTCCCAGCGGATTGACGAACAGCCGGAACGACGTGCCGTCATAGTGACCAATCATCGGGTTTGCGCCCTTAACCAGCAGCACACAACCGGGAAACGCGCGGCAAAATGATTCTATTAAAATCGGGCGATCGTCCACGCACTCGGCAATGGTGTGGTCGCCCAAGCCGCAATTGCGCAACAGCATCTGCAATTCCTTTGGATGGGGGGTCAGCACGATGCCGGATGCCCGCTCATGCAAGAACGACGCGATGGCTTTATCATACACTGCGTCCGCGTCGATGACGCACGGAATGGCAGTATGCGCGCGCAACCAGTCAAAATATGGTCGGGTATCTTCCGCGCCCCTGCCCAAGCCCATGCCGAACGCAAGCGCGGTCACGTTCGCGGGAATATCGCTTGCCGTCATCAGTTCAGGGGAAACGCGCGGCACATCGTCTTTTGTAAACGCCCGACCAAGCCGCACAAGGCTGACAAGGCCCGCGCCAAAGCGCAACGCCGCCGCACCTGCAATGCACGACGCACCGATTTTTTCGCCGCTCGCCACTGCTACATGACCAAAACTGCCTTTGTTCACGACGTTTTTTGGACGATGCGGCAGAACGATGTCCGTTGCTTCCAGCAACGTTGCCACCGCACGGCATGAATCATCGTGCTGTGCCTCAAACAACGCACGACTTATGCCCAAATCCTCGCAGACGATATGCCCCGCAATATCCTTTGCCGCGTCGCCGTACAATGACAACTTGAGTGCGCCCATCGTTACCGTACACTCCGCGACGAATGCCCCTTCGGCGACGGTACCGTTTTCATGCAACCCGGTCGGCACATCGCAGGCAATGCGCAAAGCGCGGGCGGCATTTGCCCGGACGCACAACGCCGCCGTTTTTTCGTCCAAATCGCCATGAAAACCGCTGCCGAACAAGCAATCAACGATAATCTCCGCGCCCGAAAAAAATGTGTCAGCATTGGCGACGGAATCGACATTCATGCACTGTACGCCACAGTTTTTTGCCCGCGCCGCCTGCTTGCGGCACAAATCGCTTTTCGGCGCGGCGACCGCAATGACGACCGGCACAACCCGTGCGGAATCGGCAAGTGTCTGCCCCGCAAGCCTACGGGCAAGGGCATACCCGTCCGCGCCGTTGTTTCCGCCGCCGCACAGCACGGCAACCGTCCGCGGATCAGACTTTGACGGCGTTTCCAAAAAATGCCGCATGACTGCGCGTTCCAGTGCGCTTGCGGCGTTTTCCATCATCAGTTCTTCGGTCAAATCGTAGCGTTCACGGGCAGCCTTGTCCAAAACGCGGGTATCCAAAAAAAGCGGGCGCATATTATCAGTATAGCATGGTCAGCGGCGGTGCGGCAGATTTTCTGCACGAAAACGATTATCGCGACGGAAATCATCTGCCCCGGTTTTTTCCGACGACACGACAAAGCGTTCCCATTCCGCCGGTTCGGGAATCTCAAAATGCATTGCCGCGCGGGTGAACGGGTGCGTAAACGTCAGCGTGCGGGCGTGCAACGCAAGCCTGCCGAACGGATTTGTCCGCGCACGGTAATGGTCGTCGCCCGCCAGCGGATAGCCTTTGCTCGCCAAATGCGCACGAATCTGATTTTTCTTTCCCGTGTCGAGCGAAAGCTCAAAAAGCGTGTGCGTTTTTCCCTGCGCAATGACGACATAATGCGTCCGTGCGGCAACCGTCCGGGTCTTTTCGCCGCGCTGCGGAACATAGCCAATATGATACGCATTGAACGCAAGCGGCGCGTCAATCAGTCCGCGTTGTGGCAAAAAATCGTGCTTTGCGCGGGGATTTTCTGCCACCGCGCGATACAATCGTTCCGTCACGAGAGAATGCCAGCCGTCCATCAGTTTTTTCTGCGCCTGCTCGCCGAGGGCGAACATCATAACGCCGCTCGTGTCCCGGTCAAGGCGATGCACGGCAAGCGGACGATGCTTTGCGCTGTATGCGCCTCTTTTGCGCAGAATCGTCTCCAGCATTTGCTGCGCCGTCCGCGAACGATTTCCCTCAAACGAGACGCTCAGCAATCCGCTCGGCTTGTTGACGACGACAATCCAATCGTCCTGAAAAAGTATGTCCAGTTTCTGCATATTTGCCTCAATAATACACAATCTCAAACGACCCGACATTCTTGCAGCCGATTTTTTCGTACAGGCGGAGCGCGGCAGTATTGTCCTTTTTGGCGAACAGCACGATGTCTTTTCCCTGCCAGTGCAATTCATACGCGACATGGCGCATCAATTGCGTGGCATAGCCTTTTTTTCGCTCCGACGGAACAGTGAACACGCCGCCGAGTTGCGCATAACGCTTTCCCTGCGCGTTCGTGCCGCCCTTTGCGATATAGCGACCGTCCTTGACAAGCGCGAAAACCTGCTGGGTGCGCAACGTATGCAAAAAAGCAAGCCTCGTCACGTTCGGATTGTACGGTTCGCCTTCCCAAAGAATTTCTTCGCGCTCGTAGGCAATTTGCAGCGGCAACAATGCATCTATCATTTCTGGCTCGCAACGGACGCAACAAGACGAATCGACCTGTTCTGCCGCGCCACTTTTTTCCAACAACACGTAGGTTTGTTCGTGCCGCGACGTTCTTCCCCACGCCGCCGCAATCGCCTGACGAATTAGTTCCGTGCCATTTTCCTCGCCGATAATATTGAACAAATCACGATTTTTTTGCCTGCGGAAAAATGCCGTCAGCACGTGCAAAATTTCTTCCCGCGCGACGGAATGTGTGTCCGGCAGACAATGAAAAATCTGCCTGCCCGCAGAAAACGAAAACGCGCCGCATATCCGGGTGCCGTCCATGACAAAAAAACAATCGACATCCCGGTGCAAAATATGGCTGACGAATCCAACCGCCATTTTTTCATGCGGCAAGACGAACGCGAGAAGCGAATCGGTCTGTTTGGAAGCGCACGGCACAATTGTCATAGCATTTTCATAACGAACGCATCAGTTTTTTGCCAGCCTGACGAACGATTCCACTTCGCGTGCGTACATCGCAATGCCACTTTGCCAAAACGCCTTGTCGGTAATGTCGAATCCAGCCTTTTTGCACAAATCTTCACAACTCATGCTGCCCGTATCGGCAAGCAGCGCGGCATACGTGCGGGCAAACGACGCGCCCTCCGCCTGATACCGCGCGAACAATCCCGCCGCAAACAACTGCCCGAACGCATAGGGAAAATTGTAAAAATCCAGTCCCGTGCTGTAATAATGCGACTTCACCGCCCACATATATTCGTGGCGTTCCGCGCCCAAACCCGCGCCATAGGACTGTTCCTGCGCCTCGCGCATGAGGCGGCAAAAATCATCGGCAGAAAGCTCGCCCTCGGCACGCGCGGCAAAAACGCTCCGCTCAAAATAAAACCGGCACAAAATATCCACGAACACTTGGCTTGCGTCCTGCAAATCCGCGTCCAGCAGCTGCAAGGCATCCGCCCCGGTCGATTTAGCGAGCATATCCTGCTTGACAATCATTTCCGCAAAGGTCGAGGCCGTTTCGGCAAGCGTCATGGGATAACTGAAAAATGCGGCGGGCTTTCCTTTGAGGCAGCTGAAATGATACGCGTGTCCCAGTTCGTGCGCCAGCGTAACGACATCGCTGAATGCGCCCGTAAAATTAGAAAGGATGCGGCTCTGATGCCCCAAGGGAAAATCTTCGTCATACGCGCCGCCCACTTTGCCCGCGCGGACTTCCGCGTCAATCCAGCCCGCCTCAAACGCGTGCGCGGCAAAATCGCCCATATCCGTGCTGAACGAACGGTAGCGTTCGATGACGTAATCCCGTGCCTCTGCGAACGACCATGTTTTGCCGAGCAGAGAATCGTGTGCGGCTATGCCGCCGTCTGCGTCGTTCATCGGGGCGAACAAATCGTAAAATGCCAAGCCTTCGCCGTTGATGCCTGCCGTTTTGCTCGCGGTCTGCCCGTGCGCCCGCAAAAACTGCGCCTTTGCGGAAAAATAATGCCGCCACAGCGGCAGGCTGTCTTCTATCGCACCGATAAGCGCATCGAGCGTCTGACGGCTCATGCGGCAAGAAGCGAGCGAACGATCAAGCGCGTTTTCCCAATGGCGACGTTTGTTGAGCGCAATCGTTTCGCCTTTGAGATTATTCAACGCCGCCGCAAGCGCGATTTCATGCTGACGCAGCAAGGCGATTTCTTTCTGATATGCCGCCTTGCGCGTTTCGGCATCCGGCGAGTACGCGTCATTGCGCAGTTCGTTGAATGTCTTTCCGTCCGCGCCGTCGCGCAGGTTGCTGATAATCTGTTCGTGCAGGCGACCCCAGGCATCGCCGCCCGTGCGCTGCAACTCGCCTACAAGCCGCTCTTCGGCACTGCTCATCTGATGCGCCGTTTCGGCAATCGCTTCCTGCAACAGAAACCGTCGTCCGGCAAACTGCGGAAAGTGCGCAAAAAACTCGTCAAGATATTTCTGGTGGGAAAGCAAAATCGACTTGAACGCCAAATCCTGCTGCCGCGCGCGCAATCCCATTTCTTCGATTTTGGCGATGTTGTTCAGGTATGCTGTATTCGTCGTATCGACTGAGTAAACGGCATACGCGTATGCGTTGAGCGTCTGCGAAAGCGCGGAAACTTTGTCGTCCGCCTCCAAAAACGTCGCGAGCCATGCGGAAAAATCGAAATTATCGTTGTGCCGCCTGACAAAATCTTTTGCCGTGTCAAGAAGACTTTCCAGCGTGTCCATGCCCGCCGCGTAATCGGCGACCGCCTGCGCATATTCGTCGCTGAAAATCGAGGGAAAAATGCTGTCCAAATTCCAGCGGGGAACGATTGTGTTGCTCATGCGTCCAGTATACCGCAAAGCAGAAAAATATGATACAGTCGTCGTATGCGCTCCCGACTCGTCGCGTTTTTCGCCGCGCTCTGCCTGTTCCTTGCCGCCGTGGAATATGCCGTTCCCAAACCGCTGCCGTTTTTGCGCCTGGGGCTGACCAATCTGCCGGTTGTCCTTTCGCTGCAAAAAATGCGCCGCCGCGAAACATTGCTGCTCGTGCTGCTCAAAATCGTCGGGCAAGGAATTTTGACCGGGACGATTTTTTCCTACGTGTTCGTGTTTTCTGCCGCCGGATCGCTTGCGAGCGCATTGGCAATGCTGACTTTGTACGCCGCCGGACGACATGCCGTTTCTGCCGTGGGATTGAGCTTGGCGGGCGCACTGGCAAACAACCTGGCGCAACTGGCACTGGCACGCTGGCTGCTGTTCGGCACAAACACGCGTTATATTGCGCCCGTTCTGCTGACGGCGGGATTCATTTCCGCCTTATTGCTCGGCATCGTGACTGAACGATTTATGCGCAAAAGCCGCTGGTACGCGTCATTGCCACAACCGACGACAAACGGGGCGAACGCATGAACGCGAAAAAACTGTGCATAACTTGGGCAATTGTCTTTCTGCTGATGCTGGCTTCGTTTGTCCGCCGGAAAAAAATCCGCATACTGCCGTCCGTGCTGCTGACGGCGTGCGTCACTTTTTTTGCGCTGCTGTCTCCCCAGGGAAAAACACTTACTATCATTCGTTCGTTTAGGATTACGCAAGACGCGTTGTTTATTGGTCTGCAAAAAAGTGCCATGCTTGTCGGCATGGTGTTTTTTAGTCAAACTATCGTTAGTTATAATATCAAACTTCCCGGTAAGGCAGGACGACTTGTTGCCGACGTGCTTTTTTGGTTCAATCAGCTGACCGCGCAACGTATTTCGTTCAAAAAAGGACAGTTTATTGCCCAAATCGACGCAATTCTGTGCGCCCTGTGGGAACAGCCGCCGCAGGCGCAAAAAAGCGCGAACAAACGTCCGCGCTGAAATGGCTTTCAAATAATGCTCGCCGCCCTATTCAATATTGCGAGCGCCTTTGAACTTATAAACCGCGCCGATGTTAACCGTACTTGCATACGACGTGCCGAAACTCAGCATATAGTCGAACGTAAGCATCAGTTGCGGAATCACTTCAAAGCCACAACCAAGCTTCCAGTTTATATCAAAGCCTGCTTCGGTAGATGACTTTTCTTCAGTATCAATACGATAATAAGGATATGTATTGGTCTCACGCACCACATCATATTCTGCTGACATAATTGCAATCGGAACAGAAAAGCCGAGTCCCGTATACGGAACGATTTTCTGTACGACGGTCGGGAACGTCTCCGGGAAGTAGAAGTGCCACATTGCCATGACCCCCGGAATGATGACTGCGCCGCTCGCCCAGCTGTTGCTGCCGAAATTCATGTCGAGCTGTGCTTCCGCTCCCAAGCCCTTCAAAAACATATTGTCGCTATCCGGGGCAAACATAAGTCCGAACGCCGGCATCAGATTGAAAGCACTGATTGCCGTCTCTCCTTCCCACACAGGCACATCCCGACCGGCATACCCCAAGTCAAGCCGTGCATACATCCCCATTTCTGCGGTGGCAAATGACGCACATAGCATCACTGCAACTGCCGCAACCGCAGCCTTCATTGTTTTTTTCATGTTATCCTCCTGAAAAAAATATACAATATCTTACCCCCCCCCCGTTCGATTTTGTCAAGAGGCTTTTCGAATTTTTTTGCATTTTTTTATTCGTGCGGAGGGTTTGGTATAAAACCCGACTGCGATACCTTATGAGAACACCATACCCCGATGCTCTGCGTCGGGGTATGGTGATTGTTTTTTGTACTTTTTGGACGATTTGCAAATTTCTGCGACCGCTTGTATAATAAAAGCGATACTTTTTATAAGGAGGTTTCCAAAAAGTATGCGATATTTGACGAAAAAACACGCCGCCGTCCTGTGCGGCGCGTTTCTGGCGGGCGCGCTCGGTGCCCAGACGCTGTATCCGGCAAACGGTGCGAGCGAAGCCGCGTATGACGCGCAGTTGGTGCTGACGTTCGACGCAGAGCCAGAATTAGTCCCCGGATCATTCATCACGATTTATGACGCGAGCGGCACGACAGCAGACACGATTGCGTTCACCGACGACGAACAGGTATTCGCGGACGGCACGAAAATCGCCGTCGGAAGCCAGCTTGTGCGCAAGGTAGGAAAATCAGTGTATGTTCAGCCGCATTATGGCAAACTCGCGCCGGGCGCAACTTATTCCGTGGAAGTTCCGGCGGGCGCAATCAAGGCGGAAGGATTTGACGGCGTGGCAAAAGGCAGCTGGTCGTTCAGCACAAAAGCCGCACCCGCCCCGGCAACAGACGGCGCGACGATTACCGTCAACAACAGCATGGACGACGCGAACGACGCGAACTTCCATTCGATTCAGGCGGCGTTGGATTTCGTCAAAGACCGCGAAGGCACGTTCACGATTTCCCTTGCCCCGGCAACCTACTATGAGCTGCTGCACTACAACGGCACGGCAAACATCATCTTGCAAGGGCAAAAAGGCAACAACCGTGGCGACGACACTATCATCACCTATATCAACTGCAACGACATGAACAGCGGGCAGGCAACGCGCGTGGTGTTCCTCTTTACGGGCGCGAACCTCACGTTGGAAAACCTGACGATTGTCAACCAAGCCGACCCGACCAAAGTATATCTTTCGACCCAAAAATACGCGAGCGGAAACGCGCAGGCGGAGACGCTGTTCTTCTACCACGGAAAAGGACGCACGCTCAACGCATACAACTGTTCGTTCAAAAGCTTGCAGGACACCATGCAGGTAAGCGGAAAATGCTGGTTCTATGACTGCTACATCGAAGGCGATGTCGATTACGTGTGGGGTACGGCAGAAGTCGCGCTGTTCGAGGAATGCGATTTCCACAGCGTCTACAGCCCGCTGAGCCGAAAAGATCGCTCCTACATATTTGAGACACGCGTCGGCACGACCGCAGAACCGCTGATTAACAAAGGCTTCGTCCTGTACAATAGCCGCGTAGAAGTTGACCAACGGCAGAACGCATACTATGGTCGCCGCGCCACCGCAACCACGTCGGCAAAAATCCCGTACTATGACCAGTGCGCCATCGTAAACGTCGAATTCTACGGAAAAGGAAATATCGGCGAACAGCGGTGGTACGTGGGAAAAGAACCGCGCACCATTGACAGCAGCAAGCACGTCGGCTGGAAAGAATACAATGTTTCGTTCAAGAAAATCGAAGGCGCAAAACCGAACGACACGAGCAAGCGTTACAAAGATGCCGGTGACTTGGACAAAAAGACTTACAAAGCCGAATACGCCAACCGCGACCTGATTATGAACCGCGTCTATAATATCGAGACGGGCGCGTATGAAGCCGATACCGCCGCACCGTGGGACATCAACCAGCTTGCGCGTGACCGAGGCTACACGGTCAAAAACCTGCCCAAAGCAAAAAAGTAATTTTTACGACGCAAAACGAATCTCCGCCTGTCGCACGACGACGGAGATTTTTTCTGCAATCGCGGACACACATGTCCGC
>CAZSOK010000059.1:0-10870 GCA_964608445.1 uncultured Treponema sp.
CGGCAAGCTCGACCGCGCCCTCTATCTGCGCGCCGCCGCCGGTCAGGACGATGCTGCCCGCAAGCTGCGCCACGCCCGTGCGGAGCGAAACCACCTCGCGCACCATCGTAAAGATTTCTTCCATGCGCGGCATGATAACCTCGCACAAAGACACGCGGTCGGTCTGCTCCGGTCCGCGTCCCGCAATGCCGGGAATAAGCACCTCGTCGTTCCTCCGCATGGCGAACGGCATCCAGCACGAACCGCTCTCGATTTTTATCTTCTCCGCCGTCGCGGGCGCAATGCTCTTGACAATAGCAATATCATTCGTCACCGCATTGCCGCCGAGCGGAATCGAAGCCGTGCAAATAGGCGCGTCTTTCAGAATCACCAGAATGTCGGTCGTGCTGCCCCCCACGTCAATCAGGATAGAGCCAAGCTCGCGCTCGTCCTCGCTCACCACGACCTGCGTACAGGCAAGCGTCTTGAGCATAACACGGTCAAGCTGGTATCCCGCCCGCTCCACGCACTGCGTGATGTTCTGGATTGCCGTGCGTGACGCCGTGACGATATGCACTTCCGCTTCCAGGCGGACGGCAATCATGTGGACCGGATCCTTGTAGCCCGGAACGCCGTCCACGATATAATCCTGCGGAATGACATGGAGCATTTTCCTGTCCATCGGAATCTGGACGGCATTCGCCGCCTCCAAAACCCGGTCAACGTCGGAATGATTTATCTCCCGGTTGCTCTTTCCGCGCGAAGAGACGGCGACAAGCCCCCGCGAATTCAGCCCCTCGATCTGCGCGCCGCCAATGCCCGTCACGCAGGAAAACACTTCGTACCCGGCCTTCTGCTCCGCCTCCTCTATCGTCTCCTTGATGCAGGCGATGGTCGCCTCAATATTGACGATAATTCCCTTGCGCAGCCCCGTCGATGCCTTTTTCGCCACGCCGATGATCTCGACGTTGCCCTCATCATCCGCCTCGCCGATGACCGCGCGCGTAAAACTCGTGCCGATATCAAGTCCTACGATTATGTTAGTCAAGACGCACTCCTTCATCAGAATTCTGACGCGGATAATATACCACAGAACCATAGCGAAGGTCGATTGCCGAGACATCTTTTTCCAGCGTATTCACCACGTCAAGCATTACCATCATATATTGTAATGCGTCTTCGTTCAATTGTCTATCGACCAACACCCGTGTCCGGCTGTGCAGCGGGTACAGAACCAGCTCGTAATTGCCGTACTCCTTGGGGACGACATGAATCTCCGAAATGCCCGCAAAATAATTCTGCGAAAGCGAACGGATGTCGCTGATCTGATTGATAAGCGCGTGAAACCGTGCGGGAAGCCGCATTCCTTCGGGAATATGCTCGATCGGAATGCCCGAAATGAGCGGCAGCGAAAGATGCGCCGTCGCGCTGGACGGCGGAAAAAGCACGCCATTCTTGTCAACCTGCACGAGCACCGTGCGTCCTCCCTGCACCGCAAACATCATGGCGACAGGGACGCGCTCTTTTACGGTGATGAACACGCGGTCGGGAAAGCGTTTGACCACCTGCACTTCTTCCACGCCGGCAACCGAGCTGACGAGCGATCGCGTATCATTCGCGCTGAAGTTAATCCAGTTTTTCTGTGAGACCGGGGCAATCACGCCCGCCATGTCTTTTTCCGTGTACCCGTTCAGCCCGCGCCACACGATGCGCACCGAATTCATGCACGGCACGACAAACAGATAGATGACCGCCTCCGAAAGCAACAGCAGGCACAGCACGATCAGGATCACTTTTATCGCCCGCGATTTCGGCGCGGGCTTATCCTGCTTCCGGACCGAAACTGCCTCAAATTCTTCAAAACCGCGAAAAATAAGGTCACTCATAGAGCACTCCGATACTGTCAGAATCTCGTTCCGTCTGCTCAAGCCGGGACACGTTTATCAAAAATCCGCACATTGCAAGCGTAAAAATAATCGACGAGCCGCCCGAAGAGAAAAACGGCAGCGGAATGCCCGTCGTGGGAAGCACGCCGCCCACCACCGCAATGTTGACCAGCGACTGGAACACAATCGATGCCGCAAAGCCGAATCCCGCCAACGCGCCGAAACGATCCTTGCACGTCAGCACACAATAAAACGCCCGCCAGGCAAAAAGCGCGAGCAGCGCAAAATAAAGCGCCACGCCGACCAAGCCCATCGCCTCCGCCCAGCCCGCGAACACGTAATCGCTCTGCACTTCGGGAATGGCATTGATGCGCGTCAGCCCCGTGCCGATGCCCTGCCCCCAGAACCCGCCCGCGCTGATCGCACGGTTTGCCGCCATTGTCTGATAATTTATCGTCTGCACGTAACTTTCCGGGCGGATATAGCCCAGAATGCGGTCCATGCGGTACGGTCTGAGCAGCACCATCAGCGTCACGGCAGGAAGCGCAAGACAGGAAAACGGAAACATCCAGGACAGTTTTGCGCCGCTCACAAAAAACAGCAGCAGGCCGATAAAGAACACGAACAGCCCCGTCGAAAAATCCTGCTGTGCGAACACGATGCCCGAAAACACGAGCAGTCCGAAGAACGCGGGGAACACCGTCTTGTCGTCCTCCAGGACGGCGCACTCCTGCTTGTCAAAGAAATTCGCAAGGAAAAGCACGACCGCGAATTTTATCGCCTCCGACGGCTGGAACGTCGAAAAATACGGAATGCGCAGCCACCGCCGCGCCCCGTTGCGCTCCACGCCGATGCCGGGAACGAACGTCAGCAGGCACAGGAGAATCGATCCGAACACAAGCACCGGGAGCATTTTACGCACCGCATCCAGCTTTACGGACGCAAAAAAAAAGAGCGCGACAAATCCCAGTGCCGAACTGACGAGCTGCCGCTCCACAAAATGCAGGGAATTGCCGAACGCGCGCTGTCCGAAGCCGCTTGAGCAGATATACAGCGTCGCAATCCCGATGCCCCACAAGAGCAGAATCATGACGACAAGTGCCGTATCGGCTTTTCGGTACGACGCGACCGGCCGTTCGGCAAAAAACGTGAAGCGGCTCATGCGCATGCCTCCTGCCCATTTTCTGTCAGCAGCGGAACGAGCCGTTCCAAACCGATGCCGTTCGACCCTTTCAGCAAGACCAAATCGCCCGCCTGCGCGGTCGCATTGATGTGCCGCGCAATCGTCGCAATCGCCTTGTCATCGCAATCCGCGACATATTCGCAGGCGACGGTACCAAGCCGCACCGCCACATCGTATGCCGCGCGCATTTCCGCGCCCACAAAAATCACCGTGTCCGCGCCGGAACGCGCGACCATTTCTCCCACCTGCCGGTGTGCCGCAGAGGACTGTTCGCCCAGCTCCCGCATATCGCCCAGCACAAAATGCTTCTTGCCCGGAACCTGCACGTCCGCACAAAAAGAGACTGCCTTTTCCATGGAATCCGGGTTGGCGTTGTAGCAGTCCGCCAGGACCGACACGCCGCCCGCCGTGCGGACAATCCGGCTTCTCGCGCCAAGCGGGCGCACGTTTTCGATGCCCGCCTTTATCTGCCGGGGAGTCAGCCCCAGCTCACGGGCAAGCGCGATTGCCCCCAGCGCGTTCAAGGCATTATACGCGCCGGGCAAAGACAGCCGCATTTCCGTGCCGTCTACGCACAAAGTCGTGCCGTCAAGCCCGTCATCGTGCAGAATATATGCGCCGCCCGCCGCACAACCGATCCCGTAGCGCACGATTTTTCCTTTTACGCCGTCAGCAAGGAAATCGGCAAAATCATCCTGCGCGGGAATAACGGCAACGCCGTCCGTGTCCATATACGCGAACATTTTTTTCTTTTCGTCGGCAATGCCCTGCCGGCTTCCGAGCAGCCCGATATGCGCCGTGCCGATATTCGTCACGATGCCGTAATGAGGACGGAGTACCGCCGCAAGCTCGCCAATCTCGTTCCTGCGGTTCATGCCCATCTCAAACAGCCCCACCTCATGTTCGGGACGAATGGCAAACACGCTCAGCGGCAACCCCGTCTCCGAGTTCAGGTTGCCTTTATTGGTGACGACGGCATATTTCTGAGACAACAGGGCAACGGCGATTTCTTTTGTCGTCGTTTTTCCGCTCGACCCGGTCACCGCGCACCTGACAAGGCGCGGAAACTGCGCCACATACGAAGCGGCGGCATCTTGCAACGCGCGGAGCGTATGCTCCACCAGGACAAACGCGACTGCCGGATGCTCCGCCGCAAGCCGCTCATACACCGCCGTATCCTGCTGATAGGAAGCGCGCGCCACGAACACGACGCTCGCGCCATTCGCAAGCCCCTGCGGAATATAGACATGTCCGTCCTGTTTTTCGCCCACAAGCGGCACAAAAAGCGTGTCCGCGACGACGTTCCGGCTGTCGGTCGCCACGCTTGTAAAAGAGATTGCATCGGCTTTTTTTGCCGTGCCGATAAGCGAACCTCGGACCGCCGCAAGCAGCCGTCCGCCGTCCAAAAGAGTCTTATTTTCGCGTTTTCCCGTCGTTCCGTTCATTTCGCGCTGCCTTTTATCTCTACGCGCACGATGTCATCCGTATTTGCCTTGCGCATGCCCAGCTCATACTCCGCAATGCGCTCGATGCGGTCGGAGCTTGAAAGCACGCTGATATCCGAAATCAGTTTTTTATTTTTTTCCACCAGCTCCACCTGTTTCTGCTCAAGCGCACGGACTTCAGACTTCAGCTTCGCATACCGCTGTGCCTGCACCACGTCAACAATCAAAAGGGCGGGAATGGCGGCGGCCGCAAGATAAACGAGCAACTTGTTCCTCATAGTTCGTACTTTCAGTTTGTTCATCACATTCTTGCAGCCGACCCGACTACACTCCCTATATAATCCGCGCGATGCTTTTCGCTCGCATCGCGTAACTTCCGTATGACCCGTAATTTCGCGCTCCGGCTGGGGGAATTCCCCCGGATTTCCCCAGCCGACGGCTCGACCGGTTTTCTTGTCAGCACGTCCGCGCATGGCGTTCCACCGCAGGAACACACCGCCTGTTCGGGCGGACACACACACCGTCTGCCAAGATTGCGAAAATACTGCTTGACGATGCGATCCTCAAGCGAATGGAACGTAATCACGCCCATTTTTCCGCCCGTTTGCAAGACAGCAAACGCATCCGCCAGCGCATCCGGCAACCGTTTCAGCTCGCCGTTCACGGCAATACGCAACGCCTGAAACGTCCGTGTCGCAGGATGAATTGCGCCATACCGATACGATGACGGAACGGCATGCCAGACAATATCCGCCAACGCCTTTGCAGAAACGATGTTCCCTCCCTTCCTCGCCTCCACAATCGCCCACGCGATACGCCTGCTGTATTTTTCGTCGCTGTACGCATAGAGCATATCCGCAAGCGCGTCCTCACGCGCACCGTTCACGATGTCCGCCGCGCTCATGCCGACGTCCGTATCCAGCCGCATATCCAGCGGCTCATCGTGCCGAAACGAAAACCCCCTCCCGGATTTCTCGTAATGGTATACGCTGATTCCCAAATCGAACAGCAGCAAGTGCGGACGATCAGCCCCGGCCGGAAAATCATGATAAAAATCATTGAACCAGCCGTGGTAAAAATGCGCGCGCTCACCGAACGGCGCAAGCCGCTCGCGGGCGCGGGACTGAATCGTGCCGTCCGCGTCCACCCCAATAACGCGCAAGGCGGGGAACGCCGCCAAAAACGCCTCCGTATGACCGCCCTCCCCCAAAGTCGAGTCAACCATCAGCGCATGCTGCTCGAACGGCTCCCCCGCAGGCGAAAGCCATTTCAGGCATTCCTGCAAGAGCACCGGCGTATGGATAATTTCCATACCGTTCCCCTCAGACCGTCAGCCCACGCCGACTAAAAATTCACCCCCGCAAGCAGTTCTGCCGCGGCAGAGACATCCGGCTCAAATTCCTCCACGTTCTTGCGGTACTCTTCGGCATCCCACAGCTCCACGTATCGGTCAACACCGATAATCACGCAGTCCTTGGTCAGCCCCGCATACTCGCGAAGAATCTGAGGAACTGAAATACGCCCCGCCTTGTCAAACTCGACCACCTGCGCCATGCCGAGCAAGCGATCGCGCAGCAGCCGCCCCTGACGGGAGAACAGCGACGTATTCTCCATAAGCTTCGTCTTCAGTTCCGTCCAGTATTCGGGAGTGTAGAGCCACAGCGACTTGTCCAGCGACTTGGCAATAATGAGACTATCTTGTGTCAGCGCGGCCCGCAACTTGGACGGAAACAAAATTCTCCCTTTTTCGTCCAGCGTGTTGCGGTACTCACCGATTAACAGATCCATACCACTATTTTCCACTTACTCCCATTTTTTCCCACTTGTCTCCATTTTACTCACAAATTCGATAAAGTCAAGCCATTTTTGTACCGATTATAAAAAAATTATGATTCAAACCTACAATGAAACCGACGTACACCGCACGCTCAAACACCTGTACGCGCTCGAACACAACGGCAGAACCGAAGTCCCCACCGGCAACTGGATTTGCGACATCGTGACCGAAACAGGAGACGTCATAGAAATCCAGACGACGAACATCTCCAAGCTCACGCCAAAAACGCGGGAACTGCTCAATGCGAACAAAAAAGTGACCATCGTGCGCCCGCTCATCACCGAAAAAACAATCGAAACCTACGCGCCGGACGGAACGCTCGTCAGCCGCCGAAAAAGCCCCAAAAAGCAGACGATATACGCAATCCTGCGCGACTTAACCGGCATTTATCCGCTGCTGCTGCACCCTCATTTTATGCTCGAAGTGCCGTTCATCACCATAACCGAACAGCGCAGAAAGACCGCAACGCCCGCCCAGCTCGCAAACAAAAGCCGACGATTTCTCAAAAACTGGGTTCCACAAGAAAAAAAACTGACGGCAATTATCAGAAAAGAACGATACCAAACAAAAGCCGACTACCTGTCGCTCATGCCACCTGCATTGCCGGCTGAATTTACCGCCGCAGAACTGCAAAACGCAATTTTTTCAAAAATTCATGAGCATGAAACAAGCAAAAGCATCTGCTTCGCCGCCGCAAGCCAAGCCCGCCTCCTGCTGTGGCTCTTCACGCGCATGAACCTCGTACAAAAATGCGGAAAACAAGGCAGGAGCATCTTGTATAATCTGAGAAGTGATTGAGCGTCGCACTCGACGGGGGGGGGCAACCGCAAAACGGCGGTCATCACACCATAAAAAAAGCCCGCATAAGCGGGCTTCTCTGTCAAAACATGACAACAACCATTCATCCCGGCAAAAACGGGAACGAACGAACACTACCAGTCATCACGCATATCGTCTTCGTCACGGTTTTCAATGTCGTACAGGTCAGTAACGGCGCGCAAGTCATCAAAATACAGATAGTACGAACCACGCGCGAGCATCGGATCACAGTCAATCCTAAAGCCCACGATACGCAATCCCGGACGAGACCCGTCGTATGCACTCTGCTGAATAATGCCATGCTCACCATCGGGTGTCGGCGGAACGGCAACCGTCAGACGTTTCCATCCGCTGAACGCAAGCGACCCCATGTACAATTCAAAATTATTGCCATAATAGTCCTGCACCAACAGCGTCAGATTGTGATCCATATTGCGACCGACCACCCAAACCGAAACTGTCTTGGTCACGCCCTCAATCGGGATCGGACGCGTCGATCGCACAAAAAACGAGTTGACGCCACGGCGGAAAAATTCAACCTTTATGCCGAGTACTTTCGAATCGACGGTATCCTCTTCGCCTTTCAGCGGCTCTTTTGCGGCAGGCGCGCCGTCAAACAACCGCGCAGAAATAACACCATAGTCGGGCGAAATAGACGCGTTCCATGCGCCTTCCAATTCAAAACGGTCTACCGAAACCTCGCGCAATGCCTGGCGCGCGGAATCATTACCCATAACAGTAGGATCCGGCTCCGCAAGGCTCGTATTGCCCGTACTCTGCGCCTGCGCAAACAGAATGCCCGCCGCGGCAAACGCCACGAATGTTGCAATTACTTTCTTCATACTTATTTACCATCCTGTGAAACATTGCTGCTCGAATTAGCCGAACCGCTGTCAGACCCGCCGAATTCGACCCCCTGCAATTCATACCCGTCAAACACATTGCTGAGCGTGTTCGTCGTATACTTCAACTGGTCAATAAAAATATCAAAGTTATCGACATACTCGTTCGGGTCGGTGCGGACTCTGAAGCCCACAAAAGACATCGTCCGCGGACCAGTGCGCAGACGCGAACGCTGTTTCAGATATGAAGGAATTGAGACGATGATGTTCTTCCAGCCATTGAACGCAAGATTTCCCGCCGGGAGCGTGTACACACGACCGTCCGAATCGCGCACGAGCAAGTCAAGGAAGTACAGGTAATTCGCGCCCCATACCCAAAAATCAATCTGAGTCACCGTGCCTTTCAGCGGAACCTCAAACGGCTTTCCGTCTGCCTCCGGGTAGATCTCAAACCAGTTCTCGCCCTTGCGCTTGAAAGAAACTTCCACACCGAGCACTTTCGGCTCGTTCTCGGATGCGCCGTTCAACAACCTGAGCGAGTTCGGCTGCCCCGGAAAATAATCCAGCTTGGGAAAACCATTCTCGTCATCGATAAACGCGCTCGCCTGAACGTTCCATGTCCAGTCGAACTTATCACCCTTCTGGAAGCCCTTGCCCGGCACGTGATAATCCTGCGCACCCACATTGTCAAAATCATCGACAACAACCGTTTCCACCGCCCTGCTGTTCGACTGTGCAAAGCCAAACGAGGTGGCAAAAGCAAGGCCTACAACAATCGCTATGCCCTTCTTCATTCGATTCTCCTTCAGTCCGTCCTCCAGTCTTGCGCCCGGAATGACATCTTTTTTATTATCGACATCCGTTCATAAAAACATGAGACAAATTCGTGCCTTTATTATATTTCTCCTTGCGCTCTTTGTCAAACCGTTTTCTTGTCATTTAGTGATTTTTAAACCTTGATTTTATCGCAAAACGGGCGTACCATAGAGATACACTAGAATCTTTCACATTCTGCTGACAGAGACACAAGGAGTTTCTATGACGAGCTACAAAGAGCTTGGCCTCGTGAACACGAAAGCGCTGTTCGAAAAGGCGATGAAAGGCGGATACGCGGTTCCGGCGTATAATTTCAATAATATGGAACAGTTGCAGGCAATCATCCAGGCGTGCGTGGAGACAAAATCGCCGGTCATCCTGCAAGTCTCCTCAGGCGCGCGCAAATACGCCAACAAGAATTTGCTCAAGAACATGGCGCGCGGTGCCGTGGAGTACGCGCACGAGCTGGGCTACGACATCCCGATCGTCCTGCACCTTGACCACGGCAACTCATTCGAGCTGTGCAAGGACTGCATCGACACCGGGTTCTCTTCCGTGATGATCGACGGCTCTGCCCTGCCCTACGACGAGAATGTCGCGCTCACCAAGCAGGTCTGCGAATACGCGCACTCCCGTCCTGATTACGTGACCGTAGAGGGCGAGCTGGGCGTGCTTGCCGGCGTGGAGGACGACGTTGCCGCCGAGGAAAGCAAATACACCAAGCCCGAAGAAGTGCAGGATTTCGTCTCAAAGACAGGCGTGGATTCGCTGGCGATCTCTATCGGCACGAGCCACGGCCGCTGCAAGTTCACGCCCGATCAGTGCACGCGCAACGCCGACGGCATCCTGATCCCGCCGCCGCTCGCGTTCGACGTGCTGGAGGCAATCGAGCAGAAACTGCCGGGCTTCCCCATCGTCCTGCACGGCTCATCGTCAATCCCGATTGAATACGTCAAGCAGATCGAACAGTTCGGCGGCAAAGTGCCCGACTCGGTCGGCATCCCCGAAGAGCAGCTGCGCAAGGCGGCAAAATCGGCGGTCTGCAAAATCAACATCGACTCCGACGGGCGCATGGCGATGACCGCCGCAATCCGCAAGGTCTTTGCCGAGCAGCCGTCAGAATTCGACCCCCGCAAATACCTCGGACCTGCCCGCGACGAACTGAAAAAAATGTACGCGCGCAAGAACGAAGAAGTGCTCGGCTCGGCGGGAAAAGCATAATACCGCGCGGACGGCACACTGACAGGACGACGGCTCATGCCGTCGTCTTTTTATTTCCGGCGAAAAGCAATGCCCGCCATGCAAGAGAGCCAGCCCGTCCGCACGGCGACCAGCGCGACAAAACCGGCAGCGACAAGCCCCTGCACCGCACCGGGAAAGGCATAGTACCACAGCGTCTCGATGAGCGACGGCGCGGCAACCTCAAAAACCACCGCGCAGACGGCGACGGCAAGCGCACGGCCTTTCCGGGCAAACAGCCCCGACGGCGCATGCAGCTCGTGCGCGACGGCGGCGACCATAAGCACATACAGCACCGGCTTTGCGAACAGCAAGAAAAACGGCAGCGGCACGGGATTGGCAAAGATTTCGGCAGGAAGATAGACCGCATAGAACGGCAGCATGAACAGCGCGAACGCCCCGATTCTCGTCTCCGCCGGATCGCGCGCCCACAGCATGCACAGCGCATACACCGCGCACGGGACGAGCGCACAGGAACAAAGCACCCCGATGAAAAAAAACAGCGGACGCGTACCGTCATACGGCGTGCGGAACAGAAAAAATCCACGTACCACGACAACAAGCCCTGCCAAAACGAGCGCGGCAAGCGCAATCAAGAGCCGCGGACGCACAGCGGCAAACCGCCCCCCGACATAATACGCAAACGCGCACGGAAACAAAAGCAACGCAAAAAGATACATGCCCCACCATACCACGAAAACGAAAACCTGTAAACAATACCCGGACGCAAAGGCGCGGCGGCGGCAATCCGCCACGGTCGTTTTCCGCCTGGAAGCGGAGGAACTTGTTTTTGGGAAAGGGAACACCCTCTACTTTCGAAGCGT
>CAZSOK010000060.1:0-10777 GCA_964608445.1 uncultured Treponema sp.
AACGGTGTTTTTTCTTTGCCGTCCGGCGGGGATTTGCGGTATACTGAGCGTGAGACGACGGGAGCGGTCGTTGAGGAGCAAAGCATGACAACATTCGAGACGTATGAGGCCTACGGCGTGGCAGTGCCGGAAATCCTGCTGCCGAAGCATATCGACCTGCGCCGCTGGGCGGTGATTGCGTGCGACCAGTACACGCAGGACAGAGCATACTGGCAGGAAGCCGCGCGGATTGCGGGCGACGGGCCGTCCACGCTCGGCATGATTTTTCCAGAGGCCTTCCTGGCGGACGCTGACAAGGACGAGCGAATCGCGCGCATCAAGCAGACCATGCGCCGCTACCTTGACGGCGGCGTGTTCGCGCCCGCGCGGGCGGCGTTCATGTATATCGAGCGGAAGACGGCATACGGTCGCGTGCGCAAGGGGCTGATCCTCGCCGTCGATCTGGACAAGTACGAATGGCAGCCGTTCAGCAAGGCGCTGATCCGCGCCACCGAGGCAACCGTCCCCGAACGCATTCCGCCGCGCATGAGAATCCGCACCGACGCGCCGCTTGAGCTGCCGCATATCATGCTGCTTGCCGACGACCCGGACGACGCGCTCGTGGGAAAGACGGGCGAGCTCGCCAAGGCCGAAAATCCCGTGTACGACGGCGACTTGCAGCAGGAAAGCGGGCATCTCACGGGCTGGGCAGTCTGCGGCGAGGAAGCATACGCGCACGTCGCGCGCGCGCTGGACGCGATCGCACAGAAAGGCACGGACAAAGACGGCAGCACGTTCCTGTTTGCCGTGGGCGACGGAAACCACAGCCTCGCCACCGCAAAAGCCGTGTGGGACGAGCATAAGAAAACGCTGGAAGCGCAGGGCAAGACCGACGCGGAAATCAGCGCGAGCCCCGTGCGCTATGCCCTCGTGGAAGTGGTGAACATCTATGATGCCGGGCTGACCTTTGAGCCGATCCACCGCGTCGTGTTCAATGCGGACAACGCCGACCTGGCCGCCTTCCTGCGGCAAAAACTGGGCGGCACGGCGGAGACGGTCGCAAGCGCGGCGGAACTGGAACGGCGCGTCAGCGACCGGGCGGCAAAGGGCGCGGCGTTCGGGCTTGTCTCCACGGACGCGGGAAAGACGACGTACCGCCTTCTGCAAACCGGCATCACCGACCTGGCGATTGCGTCGTTGCAGCCCGCTTTGGACGAATACATCGCGGCGCACCCAACGGCAGGCATCGAAATCGACTACATCCACGGCACGGACGAAACGGTGCAGCTGGGCAGCAGGGACGGGCAGCTGGGCATCCTGCTCCCGCCGATTGCGAAAGACAGTTTTTTTGCCACGATAAACGGGCGCGGGCCGCTCCCGCGCAAGAGTTTTTCCATGGGCGAAGCGAGCGAAAAACGCTTTTACGTTGAGGCGCGGCGGCTGTTCTAGTTACCCGGCGTTTTCCCGGATGACCCGCAGGATCGCCGCCCCGAACTTCTCCGCCTTGCTCTCGCCGATGCCGGTAATCATCAGCAAGTCGGCGGCGGTCTGCGGGCGCAGGGCGACCAGCTCATACAACGTCTTGTCGCCAAAAATGATGTACGGCGGAACGTTCTGCTCGCCCGCTTCCCTGCGCCGCCATTTTTTGAGCGCGTCAATCAGCGCGCGGTTTTCGGCGCGCTCCGCAAGCGAATCCGCAACCTTCTGGTTGTATTCGGCAGAAAGCTGTTTCTTTGACTTTTTGCCCGTCGGCTTGGGGAACAGCAGGCCGCCGTTCGCGCCCGCAGCTGCCCGTTGCTTTGGCACGAACACGCCGTCCGCGCCCCACTGCGCCGCCGGAGCGGCGCGGGCAAACGCAAGCGGCAGCCGCACCGCGTCCCGGTTGCGCAGCGCGGTCGCCCCTTTGTCCGTAATCTGCAAGACGGCATACTCCTCGGTCTTGCGCAGATAGTCCGCGTCAAGCAGCGCGTTCACCAGGGCGAACCATTGCTCCCGGTCAAGCTCGCGCCCGATGCCGTAGGTAGAGAGCGCGTCATGGTGATTGTCAAGGATGCGCTTTTGCCGCGAGCCGAGCAGCACGTCAATCACATACTGCGCGCCAAAACGCGCGTTCGTGCGGATAATACAGCTCAGCAGTTTCTGCACGGGAATGGTCACGTCAAGCAGCGGCACTTCGCCGCGGTCGCAGATGTCGCAGCATGTCCCGGCAGGACGGTTCGCCTCGCCCGGACTGAACCGCTCGCCAAAATAGCCGAGCAATGCCTTCCTGCGGCACGAGCGGCCGGCGGCGTAGGAAATCATGCCCTGCAACAGCTGCTCTGATTTTTCCTTGTCGGCGGCATCGTCAAAAAAGTAACGGATTTTGTGGATGTCGCCCGCGCTGTACAGCAGCAACGCCTCGGCAGGCAGACCGTCGCGCCCCGCACGTCCGATTTCCTGATAATACTGTTCGAGCGACTTGGGCAGTTCGTGGTGAATGACAAAGCGCACGTTCGGCTTGTCGATTCCCATGCCGAACGCAAGCGTCGCCACCATAATCTGCACCTCGTCGCGGATAAACTTGTTCTGATGCTCGGTACGCTCGGTGTCGGACAGCCCCGCGTGATAATTCAGCACGGCATAGCCCAGTTTTTCGAGCTGCGCCGTCAGCGTATCCACCTGCCTGCGCGAAAAACAATAGACAATGCCGCTTTCGCCCCAATGACGGCGGATACAGTCCACAATCTGCCCCAGGGCGTTCTGCTTGGGAACGACGTTCAGGTACACGTTCGCGCGGTCAAAGCTGGAGACAAGCACCGCCGGATTCTGCAATTGCAGGTTGCGCACGATGTCGTCGCGCACCTGCTTGGTCGCCGTCGCCGTCAGCGCAAGGCAGACCGCAGACGGGAACAACTTCCTGACCGCCGCAATCTCAAGGTAGTCGGGACGGAAATCATGCCCCCACTCGCTCACGCAGTGCGCCTCGTCAATCGTCATGCACCGAACCGTCACGCGCTCGTCGGTCAGCAGGTCACGGATACGCGCCGTGGCAAGCCCTTCGGGCGACACATAGACGATTTTTGTCTCACCGCGGCGGATTGCGTCCGCCGCATCCCGGTAGTCGCCCCATTCCACCGTGCTGTTCAGGAAAACCGCGTCAATGCCCGCCGCCTGCAAGCCCGCAACCTGATCCTGCATGAGCGAGATGAGCGGCGAAACGACCACCGTCAGCCCGTCAAAGATGAGCGCGGGAATCTGGTAGCACAGCGACTTTCCGCCGCCCGTCGGCATGACCGCCAGCGTATCGCGCCCGCGCAGCACGTGGTCAATCGTATCTTTTTGCAAAAGCCTGAACGAATCATAGCCGAACACGCTCTTAAGCACCGCTTCGGGCGCGGCATGGGTAAAATCTTGCTGCATGACAATCACCGTTTCCGTTCTGATACTACCATAATTCCGCGCATTTTTCCAATCTTCCGGCGGCACGGGCGAAAGCCGAAAAAACTCCCCAAGCCCCCTTGCCAAAGCCGACGCATTTCTGCTATAGTGAGGAACACGCCGGCTTGGTGGAATGGTAGACACGAAGGACTCAAAATCCTTTGCCCTTAAAAGCGTCTGAGTTCAAGTCTCAGAGCCGGTATCAGCCGTCTTTCCGCAACGGACGGACAGACGTTACGACGCGCACCCGCGCGTTTTTTTATTGCCCGCGGTCATTCGCTGCCGCCAAAAAACGCGAACGGACTCTCATTTTTCCGCAAATCAATCGCCTCTTTCAAATGCGCCAGCGCGATGCTTTCAGAGCCGCTCATGTCGGCAACCGTGCGCGCAAGTTTGAGGCAACTGCTGACCGCGCGCGGGGAAAAATCATTGTTCGCGGCAGCCGCGTCCAAGAACGCCTGCCCCGCCGTATCCAGCCGACACCACCGCAACACTTCTTGTGGAGCGAGGTGCGCATTGCGCTTGCCCTGCCGCCGCCGCTGAACGGCAACCGCCCGCGCAATGTCCACCCGGAGCGACTCGCTCGAACAGCGGTACGACGCGTCCGCATTCTGCTCGTCAGGAACGGCAACGGGAACGCGGATATCCACGCGGTCAAGGAGCGGTCCGCTGAACTTGCGCCAATACTGCTCAACCGCCTTGCCGCTGCACAGGCAGAGTTTTCCGCTCACGCCGTAATTCCCGCACGGACACGGATTGGTCGCGAGCAGCAGCTGAAACTGCGCGGGATACACCGTCGTGCGTCCGGCGCGGCTGAGCGAGACCGTCCCGCTTTCCAACGGAACGCGCAGCATTTGCAGCACGCTCGTCTTGAACTCCGCCGCCTCGTCCAGAAAAAGCACGCCGTGGTGCGCAAGCGAGATTTCCCCCGGACGGCAGTACACGCCGCCCCCGCACATGCCCTCAATGCTCGCCGTCTGATGTGGCTGACGGAACGGACTTTCACGGATAAGCGGCTGCTGCGGAGAAAGCAACCCCGCAACGCTGTGCACGCGCGTCACCGCCTGCGCCTCTTCCACCGTGAGCAGCGGTAACAGCGACGGAAACCGCTGCATGGCAAGCGTCTTTCCGCAGCCGGGCGGACCGAACGCCAACACGTTATGCCCGCCCGCCGCCGCAACGTGCAGCGCGCGCACCAGACGGCGTTGTCCCGCCACATCACGCATATCGCCGTCGGCACACAACGCAGGAAACAGCACGCCTTCCACGCTCACCGCGCCCGACGGCACAAACGCCTGCTCGCCCGGCTCACCGCTCGTGAACAGCTCAGGACGGGAAAGCGCGGCGTAGGCTTCCGCAAGGTTTGTCGCGGCAAACACTTTCATGCCGCGCACCTCGCGGGCCTCCGCGCCATTCGCCGCGCTCACGACGCACCGCGTAATCCCCGCCTGCGCCGCCGTCGTCGCCGCCGCGTTCACGCCTTTTACGGGGCGGAGCGCGCCGGAAAGTTCCAGCTCGCCCATTACCAGCACGGCATCCGATTGACCGGCAGCCCCCGTACCGGCATCGTCCTTGCGGTCATTCGCGGACAGCACGGCAAGAGCCAAAGCCAAATCAAAGCCCGCGCCTTCCTTCTTCAAGTCGGCAGGAGACAGGCTTATCAGCACGCGCTCCATAGGAAACGGAAACCCACTGTTCCGAATCGCCGAACGCATCCGCTCGCGGCTTTCCTTGACCGCGCCGTCGGCAAGCCCCACCACGTCAACGGCGGGAATCCCGCGCCGCAAATCGACTTCCACGGCGACCAGCGCACCCTCATACCCGAACGGAGAAAACGAAAAAATCTGCATAGTACCCCTCAGTACTCTTATAGACACAGAAATTGCATTTTTCCCAAAAATACCGAAAAAAAAAGATGTTTTTTTTTGCGACAAAGCACCCGCGCGCAAAACGAATGTTCCAGGGTATTTTACCGGGTGAAACACTTTGTTTTCATACCATGAAACGCTCAGTTTTACTGCATGAAACTGACAGTTTCACGGTATGAAACGCTCAGTTTCACTGCATAAAACTGGCAGTTTCATACCGTGAAACACATTGCACACACGGTGCGGACAGGGCGAAGCAAGCAGTCACCAGCGACAATCAGCGAAATGCGGCAGGTGCGGCAGCAGCTCGTCATACCAGAAGCGGTCGTCAATCTTCTTGTCGCCGCTCGTCCTGCCCAGATGCCGGTCGGCACGGACTCCCGCCCCGTGAAAATCGCTTCCCGCCGTCACAAAGCAGCCGAGCTTGTGCGCCAGTTCCTCCAGCCGGATTGCCTCGCCGACCCGCGCGCCGGGATGCCACGCCTCCATGCCCTGAATGCCCCGCGCAACAAGGTCGGCAAGCACGCCCTCAATCTTTCCCCAGGAGACATACAGCGAAAGCGGATGTGCCAGGACGGGAACGCCGCCGCTTGCCAAAATCGCGGCGACTGCCGCTTCCAACTCCGCGCCCTGATGGACGGCATACCAGGGGCGTCCCTGCGACAAATAGTTGTCGAACGCCAGCTGCCGGTTTTTGACCACGCCTTTATGCACCAGATAGTCGGCAAAATGCGGACGGCCCAGCTGCTCCACGCCGCAGAACGCCTTGATTTCTTCCGCCGTCACCCGCACGCCGTCTTCCGCCATCTTTTCTATAATGATGCGGTTGCGCTCGTCGCGGTTTTTCTGTAGCCCGGCAACCAGCGCGGCCAGTTCCGGCGAGCAGTGCGTCAGCCCATGCCCCAGCAGGTGCATTTCTCCCGTCGGCCAGCGCACCGTGATTTCGATTCCCGGCACAAAGACCATGCCCGTCTCCCGGCACGCGGCGGCGGCTTCGTGCAGCCCCGCGACCGTATCGTGGTCGGTCAACGCCCATACGGCCAGCCCTTTTTCCGCGGCATAGCGGGCGGCATCGGCAGGAGACGACGTGCCGTCGGACGCGGTTGAATGCGAATGCAGGTCAATCATGGCAATGATACTAGCATATATCGCGCCGTTTTGATATAGTAATGCGCATAGGGTACGAGACATGCCGAAAATCACGCAATACAAAAAAGGCGCGGTCGTCTTTTTCAAGGGCGACTACGACGAGCGCATCTTTATCCTGCAACAAGGGCTTGCCGTCAGCATGACGGTTGACATCGGATCGAAACTCCGCATCAACGAGCGAATCAGAGCCGGGGAATTCTTTGGCGTGAAGAGCGCGCTCGGTCAGTTCCCGCGCGAGGAGACTGTCTCTATCGAGGAAGACTCCGTCTGCATTTCCATGACCGTCCCCGAATTCGAAACGATGTTCGCGCCGAACACGCAGATTATTATGAAGATGCTGCGCGTGTTCTCCGGGCAGCTGCGGCAAGTGCACCGCAAAACCGAATCAATCCTGCACAAGGACGACGAAATCAATCAGGTGACGGGTATGCTGGCGGTGGCGCAGGCTTTTTTTGACGACGACCAGTACCGCTCCTGCTGCGACGTGTGCCTTTCGTTCCTCAAACGTTACCCTGACTATCCCGGCAGGCTTGACGTGGCAAAGCTGTACACGAACGCAAAGCTAAAGGCGCAGTCGCAGGCGGTCGTCCCGCAGAAAAAAGCGCCGGAAGAGCCATACTCCGGGTACGACGAGGAAGCCTACTCGTATGATGAGGCGCTCAGGCAGTTCGACTTGCCCGCGTTCCAGCGGTTCGCAAAGACGTATGAGCCGGGACAGGTGATTATCTGCGAGTACGAGCCGGGCGATTCGTTCTATCTGATTCAGAGAGGCAACGTGCGGCTCGTCAAATGCGTCAACGGCACGAACAAAAACCTTGACATCCTGCGTCCCGGCGAGTTCTTCGGCGAGATGGCAATCCTCGACAATTCCCCGCGTTCGGCGACGTGCCTTGCGGCAGACGATGTGAAGTGCCTTGCATTCAACAAGGCGAACTTCGAGCTCCTGGTGACGGGAAACCCGAAAATGGCAATCAAGCTGCTCAAGCTGTTCTGCAAGCGCATTTACGACCAGAAGCACCGTCTCAAGATCCTGACGATTACCGACCTGCCGGCGCGCGTGGCGGAAGTGCTCGTGCTGCTCGAAGAAATGTCGCAGAACACGAAACGCTCCGACAAGCGGCGCGTGGACACGACCATCAACGACATTGCCCGCTGGGCAGGGCTTCCGGCAGATGTGACCCGCAATGAAATAGACAAGTACGTCACGCGCAAAAAGATTCAGGTGTACGACACGTACATCATCATCAACAGCATCACCGACATGAAACGGCTTGCGTCGAGCAGCCAGATTACGCGCGAGTAGTTTTTGCCGAATAACGCGCGCAAAGCGATTGACTGAACTGCTTATATTTGCTATGATACCATATTCGCCAACTTAGCTCATCCGGTAGAGCAGCGCATTCGTAACGCGCAGGTGGTTGGTTCAAGTCCGACAGTTGGCTCTATCCCGCACTCGTTGCGGGATTTTTTTCACAGGAAACTTTTTTTGAGAGGTAAACAATATGGCTTTTGATATTACCAAAGTTCGTAATATCGGTATTAGTGCCCACATTGACTCTGGCAAGACTACCACGTCAGAACGCATTTTGTTCTATTGTAACAAGATTCATGCGATTCACGAAGTCCGTGGTAAAGACGGTGTCGGCGCGGTTATGGACAACATGGAGCTGGAACGCGAACGCGGTATTACTATCCAGTCAGCGGCGACGCAGGTTCAGTGGAAAGACATCACCATCAACTTGATTGACACACCCGGTCACGTTGATTTTACCGTCGAGGTCGAACGCTCGCTGCGCGTCCTTGACGGCGCTATTATGATTTTGTGCGCGGTTGCGGGCGTACAGTCGCAGTCGATTACGGTTGACCGCCAGCTCAAACGCTATCATGTCCCGCGCATCGCGTTCGTGAACAAGTGCGACCGCCAGGGCGCAAACCCGATCCGCGTCTGCGGTCAGCTCCGCGACAAGCTCGGACTGAACGCGCACATGATCGAGCTGCCAATCGGGCTTGAGGACAAGCTGGAAGGCGTGATTGATTTGGTCGGCATGAAGGCGTTGTATTTTGACGGCGAAAACGGCGAGAACGTGCGCGTCGCGGAGATTCCCGCGCACCTCAAAGAAGAGGCGGAACGCTACCGGCAGGAACTTTTGGAAGAAGCCGCGAATTTTGACGACGCGCTCATGGAAGCAGTCCTGGAAGGCGGCGACGTAAAAGAAGAAGACCTGATTGCCGCTATCCGCAAAGGCACGATCGCCGAGCAGTTCGTCGGCGTGTTCTGCGGCTCGGCGCACATGAACAAAGGCATTCAGCCGCTGCTGGACGGCGTGGAGCGGTACCTGCCGAACCCGACCGAAGTACACAACTACGGCCTGGATCTGGACAAGAACGAGGAGCAGGTCGAGCTGTTCAACGTTCCCGACAAGCCGACCGTCGCGATTGCGTTCAAGCTGGACGACGGGCAGTTCGGGCAGCTGACGTATATCCGCGTCTATCAGGGGCGCGTCCTCAAAGGCATGGAGCTGTACAACACCCGCTCGCGCAAAAAGTTCAAGGTCGGTCGTCTTGTCCGCATGAATTCGGCGGCAATGGAAGACATTTCCGTCGGCGAGCCGGGCGACATCTGCGCGCTGTTCGGCGTTGACTGCGCTTCAGGCGACACGTTCTGCGGCGAAGGCATCAACTACGCCATGACATCGATGTTCGTGCCGAACCCGGTTATCTCCGAGGCAATCGAGCCGGTCAACAAGAGCGACGCGGCGAACATGTCAAAGGCGTTGAACCGCTTTACCAAAGAAGACCCGACGTTCCAGACCTACGTCGATCCCGAATCAAACCAGACGATTATCAAGGGCATGGGCGAACTGCACCTGGCAGTCTACGTTGAGCGCATGAAGCGCGAATACAAGTGTGAGGTCAAAGTCTCACAGCCGGAAGTCGCCTACCGCGAGTCAATCACAGGGCGGGCGGACTTCAACTACACGCACAAAAAGCAGACGGGTGGTTCCGGCCAGTACGGACGCGTGGCGGGCTTTATGGAGCCAATCAGCGAGCAGGACTACGAATTCGTGGACTCTATCAAGGGCGGCGCGATTCCGAACGAATATATCCCGTCCTGCGACAAGGGCTTCAAGAAAGCAATGGAAAAAGGCTCGCTTATCGGTGCGCCGGTCGTGGGTGTGCGCTGCACAATCAACGACGGACAGTATCACCCCGTTGACTCTTCCGACATTGCGTTCCAGACGGCGGCAATCGGCGCGTTCCGCGAGGGCTACGAAAAGGCAAAGCCGGTCATCCTTGAGCCGATTATGAAAGTGTCGATTGAAGGGCCGACGGAATTCCAGGGCAATATGTTCGGTCTGATTAACCAGCGGCGCGGCGTTATTCTGGACTCAAGCGATGAGAACAACCAGTCCACCGTCAACGCGGAAGTGCCGCTGAGCGAAATGTTCGGCTTCTCGACGATCCTGCGCTCTTCTACGCAGGGCAAGGCTGAGTTTACGATGGAATTTGAAAAGTACGGACGCGTTCCGAACAACGTAGCGGACGAGCTTATCAAAGCATTCCAAGCGAAGAAAAAGGCGGGCAACTAATATGGTAAAGCAAGATTTGTATGAAAAAAGTCCTATCCGTCTGTTCGACGAAGCGACGGACGGCGGACTCAAGGCGGGCGAAATCGGCATCGTGACGGCAAAGAAAGGCTTGGGCAAGACGAGCGTTCTCGTGCAGTTCGGCATGGACACGCTGTTGCAGGACAAGCAGCTGGCACACGTCACGTTTGACCTGCATTCGTCAAACGTCATTTCTTGGTACGACAGCATCTTTGCGGAAATCGCCAAGAAAAAGAACGGTGCGGCAGAACTGAAAGACAGCGTGGTCTCAAAGCGCACGATTTTGAACTTCTCGCTGGACAACTTTACGCTGGCAAAAGTCGTGAATACGCTCAAAGCACTGAAAGCGGGCGGCATTGTCGTTGCCGGCGTGGTGATGGACGGCGTGGACTTTGCAAAAGTGAGCGAAGACGACGTGAAAGCGGTTGCGGACTACGCAAAGGCAGAGGACGTAAAAGTATGGTTCAGCTCCGACAGCGTACCTGCCGCCATGGAGCAGTATTTTGCCGTGGTCGCAAACCTTGAGCAGAAAAGCGACGGCGTTATGCTCACGGTCGAAAAACTGGGCGACAAGAAGCACGTGGAGACAAGCCTCAAACTTGACACCAAGACACTTCTTATCAGCAAGAAGTAGTTTTTAGGACAGGACACCCCGCCGTTGCGGCGGGGTGTTTTTTATGGGCGCGAATGCATAAAAAGCCAATATACCACGCCAAAAACTGAGCATACACACAGACAGCAATTATCCGCAACACA
>CAZSOK010000061.1:0-10760 GCA_964608445.1 uncultured Treponema sp.
CCGCCCGCAAAACCGGAACGCCGCACGGCACGTCCGAAACACGCCTCCCCTGATCGCGGTAACGACGGGCTTACGCCACGTCATTGATAAAAAATATGCCCGCACAAGTCGGGAAGCGGCTTCAGGCAGCGTTCAAGTCGTTTTCACGGGCGCATGCGTCATCACATCTTTTAATACAGATTTTTTTTTGTTATTTTGGCGCGTTTTTGGTGTTATTTCTTATAGAGAGGGAACGGGAGTGCTGATGAGAAAATCGGTTTTGCTTGCGCTCGCGGTTGTGTGTGCGGCTCACATTCCGGCGCAGACTGCCCATGACGGACGCGTCGCGCTTTCCCTTGCGGACGCAGTGGACATGGCGCTTGAGCGTAACGTGACGATCGCGCGCAACACTATCACGCTCGGCGCAAGCGAACGCGCAAAATCACACGCCTGGAACGGCATCAGCCCGTCCGCGAGCGTGTCGGGCGGGTTTTCCGTTCCCGACGGCATCGGCGACAGCGGCAGTCCGTCCGACTATACGGCGGAACTGAGCGGCGCAATCAGCCTTTCGTTCTCGCCGAACCTGTTCACGTCCGTAAAATCCGCGCAAATCTCATACGAACAAGGAGTCGTCTCGTATGATCAGGCGTGCCGCACGGTGGAGCTGAACGTGCGCGAGGCGTTCTACGGGCTGCTCTACGAACAAGAGAACATCACTTTGCAGGAACGCAACTTGCAGACGGCAAAGGACCAGTACGAGCAGAACCTTGCCAAATACAATCAGGGGCGCATGAGCGAGCTGGACGTGCTGAGCGCGGAAGTGCGCTACAAAAGCTTGCGACCCACGGTGGAGAACGCGCACATCACGTTCCTGAACGACCTGGAAGCGTTCGCGCAGCTGATCGGCATGGACGGAACGCCGCAGATTGAGTTGCAAGGCTCGCTCGATGACGTGCAGATTTCCGGGCGGGTGACGCTGGACGGCGTGGAAATCAACGCGCCCGCCGTCATCTCGCTCCAGAAGCAGCTGGAAAAGGCTCAGAACGACCTGCTTGACAAGCGGTTTTCTGCCTACGCGCCGTCAATCACCGCGCAGTGGTCGCACGGGCTTTCGTCCCGCCCGGCAAACGGAGAGCGTTCGGTTACGGACAGCGGATCTTTCTCGCTCAAAGCGACCATTCCGCTTGACGGCGCGCTCCCCTGGTCGCAGCGCGCGGACGGCGTTGCCGGCGCAAAGGACGCCATCGCCGATTTGGAGCTGCAACTTGCCGACGCGCGGCGGTCGCTTGCGGTCTCAACGCAGAGCAGTCTGCGCAAAATCAGCCAGGCGCAGTCATCAATCATATCGCGGCAGGCAAACGTGGAGCTTGCGCAGCGCACCTACGACATGACCTTGCAGGCGTACAACCGCGGAACGAAAGACTTGCTCAGCCTGCAAAACGCCAGCGACGACCTGCTTTCGGCGCAGGTGAGCCTGATGAGCGAGCAGCGCACGTTGATAAGCGCGGTGCTGGCATTGGAACACACGATTGGCGTTCCGTTCGGGACGCTTTCAGACAAAAAATAGGGGCGGAATATGGCAAAGATACGCAAATCATATATCGTCATGCTGATAACGGCGGCGGTAACCGTGGCGTTGGTGATGGTTGCCGTCGGCATCGTCAAGAAAAACAAGGAAGGATCGCAGAACGCCCGCGGCAGGGGCGGCACGACGTTCAGTGTCAGGACGATGACGCTCAAAAAGACGACGCTGCACGACTACGTTTCCACCAACGGTGAGGTCGAGGCGCAAAGCTCGGTCGAAGTCTTTCCCGACATGGCAGGACGCGTCGCCTCGGTTGAGGTGCAGCTGGGATCTTCCGTGCGCGTCGGGCAAATCATCGCCTACATCGACCCGAACGAGCCGGGCGTGCGGTACGTGCAGAACCCGGTGTACGCGCCGATCAACGGCAGCATCGTCACCACGCCGCTCAAAGTCGGCACGAAAGTCTCCACGAATTCGGTCATCGCGACGATCGGCGACATCAAGCATTTGCAGGTGACGGCGAACATTCCCGAACGCTTCGTGTCGCTGCTCAAACCGGGGCTGACGGCGCACGTCATGCTGGAATCTTATCCCGACGTGGTGTTCGCCGCGCGGGTAAGCCGCGTCTCTCCCGTGGTCGATGCCATGAGCAGGACAAAAGAAATCATCCTGACGTTCGACCGCAACGACGCGCGTATCAACGCGGGCATGTTCGCAAAAGTCATCTTATACACGGTGGATTATTCCGGCTTCGTCGTCATGCCCATGGATTCGCTCGTGAGCAAGGACGACCATTACTATGCCTACGTGTTGCAGGACGACAGCACCGTCCAGCGCCGCGAGGTAACGCTCGGCCGGGCGGTCGATTCCGTCGTGCAGATTCTGGACGGGCTTGCGGAAGGCGAGCGCGTCGTCGTGGAGGGACAGACCGCGCTTTCTGACGGCGCAAAAGTCCGCGACATCACGAACGGGGGCGAGCAATGAGCGTGACCAAGCAGACGCTCGAACATCCCGTCCTGACGCTCATGGTGTTCGTCCTGCTCGGTATCATGGGCATTTTTGTGCTGCGGAACGTGGCGATGAGCCTGTGGCCGGACATCGACTATCCCGTTTTGAGCGTGAGCGCGACGTACACGAACGCCGGACCGGAGACGGTCGAAAAATCGATTACCAAAGTGCTTGAAGGCGCGTTGGTCAGTTTGAGCAACCTCAAGACGATGACCAGCACGTCAAGAGAGGGGCGTTCAAACGTCAACCTTGAATTCAACTACGGCACGGACCTTGACCAGGCGGTGAACGACGTGCGCGACAAACTGGACCGCGTGACGCGCAGCCTGCCCGACGACGTAACGCCGTCAATCTTCAAAATGGACGCGGATGCCATGCCGATCCTGCGCATTGCCGTGCGCGGAAACCGCTCCAACGACGACCTCAAGCAGATTGCCGAAGACACTATCGTGGACATTCTGGAGCAGGCGGAGGGCGTTGCCGAAGCGAGCGTGAGCGGCGGGCGCACCAAAATCGTGCGCGTCGAGCTGAGCGAGAACCGTCTCGCCGCCTACGGGCTGACGATTGCGACCGTATCCTCCGCGCTGAGCAAGCAGAACCTGGAGCTGGGCGGCGGAAAAATCAACGAGGGCAGGAAAGACTACACGATCCGTACCACCGGCGAATTCGCGAGCATTGAGGACATCAACAATACCGTCATCGCCACCGTCAACGGCTACGCCGTCAAGCTGTCCGATGTCGGCACGGCATTCATGGGCTACGCCGACGCGACCAATATCGTGTCAATCAACGGCGAGCCGGGCATTTACGTGAGCATCACCAAACAGTCCGGCTCGAACAGCATTACGGTGGCGAACGCCGTGTATGAGAAACTCGCGGAACTCAAAGACATCCTTCCCACCGACGTGACCTTGCAGATTATCCGCGACGACACCGATGCTATCCGCGACACGCTGAGCACCCTGTTCGACAGCGCGTGGCAGGGACTGCTGCTTGCGGTGCTGGTGCTGTTCGTCTTCCTCAAAAGCATGAAAAGCACGATTATCATCGCCATCAGCATTCCGCTTTCTATCGTCATCACGCTGCTGTGCATGAATTTCGCGGGCATCACGCTCAACATGATTACGATGACGGGGCTGATCCTGGGCGTGGGCATGATCGTTGACGCGTCAATCGTGATGATTGAGAACATCTACGTGTACCGCGCGCGCGGCGCAAAGCCAAAAATCGCCGCCGTGCTTGGCTCAAGCGAAATGGTCATGTCCGTGCTGAGCGGCAACCTGACGACTATCTGCGTGTTCGTGCCGTTCCTCTTCTTCATGCGCGACCTGGGGCGCATGGGGCAGATGTTCAAGGGCATCATCTTTACGGTCGTCATCGCGCTCGTGTCGTCCCTGTTCGTGGCGATTTTTTTGGTGCCCGTGCTCGCGGGGCATTTCTTGCCGCTCACCAACCGCAAGGAAAAGCCGCTCAAAAGCAAATTCCTCATCACCCTGTACGCCGCGTTTGACGTGCCGATGAACGTGATTACGGCATTGTACCAGCGCGCGCTTAAAAGCGCGCTCGGACACCGCAAGGCAACCACGCTCATCTGCGTCTGTGCGCTCGCCGTCGCCGTCTCGTTCGTGCCGACAATCCGCACGCAGATGATGACGGGCGGACACGACGACAGCGTGACGGTGAACGTGCGCCTGCCCATCGGCACGCGGCTTGAAGAGACAAAAGCCGTGCTCAACCAGCTAGAGGACATCATCACGCAGGAAGTCAAGGGCTACAAGACGATCATTTCCACGGCAGGAAGCGGCTCGTCGTCATACAGCGGCTCTATTCAGATTCAGTTGCCCGACAGCAGCGAGCAGATTGACGACGACGTGACCATTCAGAACAAACTGCGTGCGCATTTTGCCGATTTCCCCGCCGACGTGCGCCTGAGTTTCCGCCAGGGCATGGCACGGCAGATGGCGGGAAGCGACATCGAACTCAAAGTGCGCAGCGACAGCCTCGACCTTGCCCTGCACGTGGCGAACCAGCTGGAATCGGTCATGGACGACATGGACGACATCGGCGAAGTGTCCATCGACACGGAAGAAGGGCTGCCGTCCGTGGTGATTGACATTGACCGCCAGCGCGCGTATGCGTTCGGCGTGGACGTGACGACCGTGGCGCGTGAAATCAACTACGCGATTGACGGCGTGACGGCGACCACGTACCGCAAGGACGGCAAGGAATACAATGTCAAAGTGATGTACCAGCCCTCCGACCGCCAGAAAGTCGCCGACTTGGAGCAGATTTTCGTGCGCGGCACGAACGGACTGGTAAGTGTGGCGAATTTTGCGACCGTGCAGAAAGGATTGGGTCCCGTCACTATCCGCCGCGACAACCAGATGCGCATTGTCAAAGTGAGCGCGGACGTGCTGACCAACAAGGACGTGCCCGTCGTCATCGACGACCTCAAAGAAAACGTGGCGAACACGTTCATCGTTCCCGAAGGCGTGACCATTGCCTACGAGGGCTCCTGGAAAGACACGCAGGAACAGTGGCTCGTGTACGGGCGCATCATCTTTATGGCAATCCTGCTCGTCTTTGGCGTTATGGCAGGAACGTATGAAAGCTTCAAAGCACCGATCATCAACCTGTGTACCATTCCGTTCCTTATTATTGGCGTGGTACTCATTTACAAAGTGACCGACCAGGCGATGAGTACCGTCAGCGCAATCGGGCTGATTATGCTGGTGGGCATCGTCGTGAACAACGGCATTATCCTGGTGGACTACACCAGCCTGCTCGTCAACCGCGGGCGCGAACTCAAAGCCGCCTGCCTTGAAGCCGGGTGCAGCCGCCTGCGCCCCGTCCTGATGACCACGCTCACCACGATTCTGGGCATGCTTCCCATGTGCTTTGCGTCGAGCGGCAGCGCGGGCATGGTACAGCCGATCGGCGTTGCGGTCGTCGGCGGGTTAACGTCATCCACGTTCGTCACGCTGTTCTTCATTCCCGTGCTTTACTCGCTCGTGATGAAGCAAAAACCAAAAGAAAGCCGCCTGTCGCTCACGCTTGCGGACGCGGCAGACAGCAAGGAGACCGACTGATGTACCGTGCCGAAATCATCGCAAACCAGTCCGTGCAGGACGACATCACCGAAGCACTGGAAGCAACCATTCCCGGCGTTCGCTACACGATTCTGCCGCTCGCGCACGGACGCGGCGGTTCTGACCGCAAACTGGGCAGCACCACCTGGCCGGAGACCAATTTCGTCCTGTTCGCCTACATTGCGGATACGGACGTGCCGACCGTCAGGCATATCGTCGCGGCAATAAAAAAACGCTTTGCGGACGAAGGCATAACACTCTTTTTGGTCCGCGCGGAAGATTGACATGTCCGTTTGCCCCATGATATGCTGAAAAAGAGGTCGAATCATGATACTATCCATGCTTATCACCATTTTAGTCGGTGCGCTTATCGGCTGGCTGGCAGGACTGCTGATGAAAAGCCGCCATGGTTTCTGGATGAGCTGCCTGCTCGGTATTGTCGGCTCGTTTTTGGGCTGGGGCATCGCAAACCTTATCAGCCTGAGCGGCGGCGTTATCGTTGACGTGCTGATACGCATTGCCGGCACGTGCCTTCTGATTGCCGTTGTCCGCGCAATCATGGGCAAAAAATTCTAGTGCATGAAGGGGAATGTCTTCCCCTCATGCGCACGGGGCGCAAACCCGCTCGCGACGCAAACTTCAATACCAATCAAAGGAGCGTTTTCATTCTATGTATGAACGCACATTAAAAGCCATTCGCGAAATTTAAATTCCGCCTCGGCATTCTATCCCTATAGGAGTACAAAATGAAAAAAATGAGCATCGTAAAAATGGCTGCTGCCATTATTATGAGTCTTGTCGCAACAGGCGCACACGCAGGAAACTGGGACGCGCTGAAAAATGCATTAAAAACAATTGACGCTGCACGGGAAGCGGCGCAGAGCATAGAAAAGGCGAATGAAGACCTAAAGCAAATCAAGGAAAGTTCGGAAGCCTTAAAGCAAGAAAAAAGCACCACGGCAAAGTCGAGCAAAAAAAATTACAAGAACACCGCGTTGACCGAAGCCGCTCAAACAGGAAACCTTGCGGAAGTGGAGCGGCTAATAAAGGCTGGAGAAGACTTGAACGCACAGAGCAAGCCTTACGGCTACACGGCACTCATGTACGCTGCGCAATACAATCTGCCTGAAATGGCAAAAGTTCTTATAGATGCCGGCGCAGATGTGAACATAGAAGGCATGAATGGAACAACACCACTTATTGTAGCGATTAACAGCGAATCGGACAAAGTTGCGGCGATGATTATAAAGGCAGGTGCAGACGTAAATGCAAAATTCCCTGGCAACTCTACGCCGCTCATGCAAGCCTCAATGAGAAATTCACCGGCTTCTGTTTCCATCGCAAAGCAACTAATAGCCGCAGGAGCAGACGTAAACGCCACACAAGACATTACCAAATTTACGCCACTGCATCATGCGACTGGTAGCAACGCGCCTTCTCCCGAAACGGTAAAACTTCTCATTGCGGCAAAAGCGGACATTCATGCACGGGATAGTCGTGGAGTTACTCCGCTCATGAATGCGGCGGGAAATGCGGCAGGATACGAGGATGGAAAATCTGCTGACATGGTGAGGCAGCTTATAGCGGCAAAGGCAGATGTTCACGCAAGGCATGATATTAGCGGCGATACGGTGCTCATAAACGTAATGGGTGGCGGAGCAGAGTGTGCAAGGCTTCTCATACAGGCCGGTGCAAAAGTAGAGGATACTAATAAAACCGGTGAGACGGCTCTTATGAAATCGGCGCGGAGGAATTATGTCGATGTGATGAAAGTGCTTATCTCAGCCGGCGCGAACGTGAATAGGCATAATCCAGAGGCCGGCTATGTCGCGCTTCATTATGCGGCGGCAATGAATTCAGCCGATGCCGCAAAGTTACTTTTCGCATTCAAAGCAGATCCCAACGCAAAGGATAACGAAGGGAAAACTTCGCTTATGGAAGCCGCATCCAGTGCTTACAGCGGTCCGGAAGTTATGACAGTAATCATCAATGCTGGTGCAGATGTAAATGCGCGAGACAATAGCGGCGACACCGCGCTTTGGTGGGCAGATCACATGGCACTCGGATGGGCAATACAATTGCTGAAAAAAGCTGGCGGAAGAATGTAACTTCCTCGTTCCAGCATAGACAAGTCAGAAGCCCTTATGCACGACCGCAAAGCAAGCGGTCATGCACACGGGGCTATTTCCTGCCGATGACGTTGCGCGGCTGCCCGCTCAAATCTTTTTCTATATAAATATCTTTCAGTCCCGCCTGCGCAAAGCATGCCGCCGTCTCCTGTGCATTGTACTCGCCGGTTTCGGTCAGCAGCACGCCGCCGTCCGCAAGGTGCGTATATGCCTGCGGAACAAAGCGCCGGATCAGCGCAAGCCCGTCTTCCGTGCCGCTCCAAGTGCCGCTTTCCGTCACGTCGCCGTCAAGCGCAAGCAGCGGCTCGGCGCGGCCGTCCTGCAACAGCCCGTGCGCCTGCGTGTGCGGCACATACGGCGGATTTGCGGCAATCACCTGAAAGACCTGCGGAACGCGCGCGAACAGGTTTGACCGCACGAACCGCACGTCGTCCTGCACGGCGGGCGCGAGCAAGCGGCGGGCGTTTGTCCGCGCCACCTGCAACGCGTCTTCGCTGATGTCAACGAGCGTGAGCGCAATGCCGCCGCCGAGCGCGCACAGCACGGAAATGCCCACGCAGCCGCTTCCCGCGCACATATCGCAGACGGCGATTTTTTCCTGCGGCCGCGCCGCCCGCACTGCCCTGACGGCGGCAATCGTCTGTTCCACGAGCAATTCCGTGTCCGGCTTGGGAATGAGTACGGCGGGAGTCACGTAAAAATCATTGCCGAAGAACGCCTTGCTGCCCGTGATGTATGCGATCGGCAAGCCCGTCCTGCGCTTGGCAGCGGCTTCCTGCGCGGCGGCTTCCTGCGCGGCGGTCAGCGGATCGTTGCGGCGCAGGAGCAACTGCGTCTTGTCGCAATGCAGAATCCATTGCAGGATACAGTCCGCGTCCAGTTGCGGCGTGGGAGAAGTGTCCAGCAGGGCGGCGACGTGCCGCTTCATGCTGCCGACGGTATGCGGGGCGTTACGGGGACAGGAACGACTGCCCGGAACAGGCGCGGCAGATTCCCCGTTAGAAGGGGGTGTGTGAGCAACGCAGTGCGAACCAGGGGGAAGGCTTTCCCCCTCCGGGAATTCCGCGTCCACCGCGCTATGCCCCTGCCGCTTCCTTGAACTGCTCTTCCTTGGCGTAGACGTTGAGCGCGTCGAGCATGTCGTCCATGTTGCCCATCATAAAGCCCGGCAGATTGTGGACGCTCAGGTTGATGCGGTGGTCGGTTATCCGGTCCTGCGGAAAATTGTACGTGCGGATTTTTTCGGAGCGGTCGCCGTTGCCCACCATGCTCCTGCGGGCGGAAGATCGCTCGGCATCCAGTTTGCTCTGCTCAAAGTCGAATAGCCGCGCGCGCAGCACCTGCCACGCCTTTTCTTTGTTCTTGATCTGCGATTTCTGGTCCTGCTGGATGACCACGATGCCCGTGGGAATATGCGTCAGGCGCACCGCGCTGTCCGTCGTGTTGACGCACTGTCCGCCCGGACCGCCCGCGCGCATAACGTCCACGCGCACGTCGTTCGGGTTGATGTGGATGTCGGCTTCCTCCGCCTCAGGCAGCACCGCGACCGTCGCCGTGGAAGTCTGCAAGCGTCCCTGGCTTTCCGTGGCGGGAACGCGCTGCACACGATGCACGCCGCTTTCCCACCGCAGCGTACCGTACACGAATTTGCCCGCGATTGCCGTGACGATTTTATTGAAGCCGCCCACTTCGGTTTCCTGCGCCTCCATCGTCTCGGTCTTCCAGCCCTTGCGGTCGGCAAGGTGGCAGTACATTTCCCACAAGTCGCGCACGAACAGGCTTGCCTCGTCGCCGCCCGCCGCAGAACGGATTTCAAGAATGATGTTCTTCTCGTCAAGCGGATCAGGCGGAATCAGCTTGAGCTTGAGCCGCTCTTCCATCTGCGGCAGCTGCTCTTCCAGCGTCTTCAGCTCCTCACGCGCCATTTCCTTCATCTCCGCGTCGTCCTCGGCGGTAATCATCAGCTTTGCGTCTTCTATGCCCTGCAACATCTTGCGGTATTCGTTTCCCAGGTCGCACACCTCGCTCAGATACCCGTGCTCGCGCATGATGTCCTTGTATTTTTTCTGGTCTTTCACGAGGTCGGGATCCTGAATCGCTTCGCCCACTTCCCCAAACCGCGCCGCCAGTTCGTCAAGTTTCTTGAGTAAGTCCATATTTTATTTTAGCAGAAAAAAGCCACAGGGGGAAGTGCGCGGGCAGAACGTGCAGGCTACACAAACTGCTTTTCAACGTAGGTAATGTTGTCCCGGTTGCGTTCCATCATGCGCTTGTCGTTTTTCATGTCATCAATCGAAAACCATTTGTATGTCTGACCGTCAATGCGGATGGTACTTTTCTTGTTGAGTTGCGGGTTGCTGGCAACGTCGCAGGCAATCTGGTAGAACGTGTGATGATACGTCTTTGTCATGTTGGAAGAGACGGATGCCTTGGTAAAATCCGCTTCTTTTGTTTCCGTGCATCTGCATGATCGGCTGGATATGCGCAACGTGTTTTCCAGAAACTGGAATACGGATTCGTAATCCCGGTCTTTTTCGTCAAGTGTGCGCAGATAGGGAAACAAATAGCATTTCCATCGCTTGTCTTTTTTCATAAGGTATCTGTTCGGGAAAATGCCCGAACTGTCCTTGAGCAGAATCAAGGAGAAATTATGATGCTCGCTTGCCCTCACGATGTCCTGATAAAAGGCATCCAGTGAATAGTGAGAGCCATGGAGACTTGCGACAAAAATGATGAGATACAAAAGCCCGATAACGGCGATGATGATTTGTGTCTCAACAGGAATCGTCCTGATATCCGCAAGCAGAACAGATGCCACGTAGCCGACAAGGCAGAGCAACGCTTCCCATGAATGCGCCCGCGTCTTTATGTGGTGGGCGCGCTTGTACAGCAAATCCAAACGGGGTTTCTCTGCAAGCGAAATCATGCTGTCATTTTACTGTTGGTTTGCGAGTATTGCAAGGTGTTTAGGTCAGGCTGCTGTGGCAGACAACAGGCGGCGCAAACCGCCAGTTTCCCCAAGCAAAACGG
>CAZSOK010000062.1:0-10333 GCA_964608445.1 uncultured Treponema sp.
TCGGCTAAAATTTGCGCCGCGTCTTGCGAAGTCACGCGCAGGCATTCTGCGATTTCCGCTTCTTGCGCGTTGGTACGACTATTGAACCTGTCAAAATCACATTGCGACCCAATAAAAACCGGGGAGGACGCAGCCGTCCTCCCCGCACTTTTTTACCTTGCCTCCGGCGTTACACCGCTTTTGTGAACGAAACTTTGTCGATTTCGTCCTTGAGTTCCGGGCTTGGGGTAAAGATGATGCGCTTTGCGGTGATGTTCGCCGCGCTCACGTCCTCTGCGTTTTCCTCGCCGGTGGAACTCAGTCCCAGCTTGACCCGTCCGAAAGAGCCGAGCTGGATTTTGAAGCCGTTTTTGAGGTAGACGGGAAGTTTCCGCACGAGCGAGGTAAGCACCGCCTCCACGTCCGTCACGTTCAGCGTACAGGCATCGCTGATGTCCTCCGCCAAATCCAGGACCGTCAGCTCCTCGCTGTACACCGCCTTTGCGTAATACTTCGCCTCGTCCTTGTTCAATGGGTTAATTCTTTTTGTTGCCTTAAATTTCATCATGATTCTCCTTAAAATCTTTTTTTCGTGTCCAATTTCTTTTGGACTGTCTTGCTTTTGACCGCAGTCCGACGGACTGCTTTTCTGGGACTTGATTTTTTTGCGGAAAACCACTATCGTAAGGATACGCTCCGAATGTGGATTTTTCCGCATTTTTGTTTAGAGACCTTTCGCCTAATTGCCGTTAGACGGAAGGTCTTTTTTTGCTTCCAATTCATTTGCCTCCTTTTTTGTCGCCGCCCGCCGCAATCGCAAGCCCCACCCCCAGCGCGATGACGGCGGCGACTCCCAGCGCGGCCCAGCCCGAAAAATCGCGCTGCCGCTTGGACTGCGCCTTTTCATGCACCTGCCGCGCGAGATCCGTCATTTCCTGCGTGGAAAGTTCCTGAAGGTCGCGCGAAATCGAAATCGCCGCCCGCACGAATTCCTCGTCCCCGGACTTTTCGCCCAGGCTTATGGAAATCGTCTTGTGCGCCGTCTCACATTCCGCCTTCAAAAGTGCGTCGCTTGCAATCTCATTCAGCCGGTACGCCGTGCGGATTTTCCCGGAAAGCTCGGACGGAATCTCCCTTGCCCCCGATTCCACGGAAGAAAGGAGCGAGACCGACACGCCGAGTTTCTGCGCCATTTCGCCCAGCGTGTCGCCCGTGTCCACCCGAAGCCTTTTGAGAAATTTTCCGTAACTTGTCGGATTCATGCTCTGCATTTTTGAAACCTCCAGATTCCTGTTACTAATTAAAATATATCACACAATTTGTGTAATGTCAATCAAATTTTAAGAAATTTTACGCCGTATTTTAAAAATTTTACGGCGTGTTTTTAAAAAAGTACGGCGTATTTTTGGGAAAAATACGCCGTACTTTTTTTCATTCGCGGCGGAGCGTTCTTTTTTGCAAAAACAAGCATTGCATTATCTGTGGCGGAGCGGTATAATAATAGAAGTATTTATGGACAACGGACAGAAACCAGCCGTACCGGCTTTCGGACGCAAAGTATTTCTCCTCTATCCGCCCACGTTCTCTGTCGGAACGCGCATCGTGGAAGCGCTGAAGCGGCTGGAATACGAAGTCTATACCATATCAGATTACCGGCGCGCCAAGGCATATATGCGGATTCATCACGACGCGCTGCTGTTCGTCAATCCAGACATACAGATGTCCGTTCCCGCCTGGATTAATTTTTTCCGCAGCATAAAGGAAGACGTATCGTTCAGCTCCACGATTATCGGCATCTGCTACGAGTATCTCATGCCCGTTGACCTGAAAGCCTTGCAGGAATGCGGCTATATCGAGGCGGGGATTTTCCATGTCGAAAGGCAGCTTGTCGGTATGGTGACGAGCATGGCGACAAAAATGGACAGCCTCGGCGCAAAAGGACAGCGGCAGCACGTGCGGGCAAGCTGCGTAAACGACCGGAACGCGGGCTTCCTGTGGATTTCCCAGGGACGAATGTTCAAAGCAAAACTGATTGACGTGAGTACGGCGAGCGCGGCAATCCTTGTTTCGGAAGACAACCTGCCGTTCCTGAACACCAAGACCAAATTCGTCGTGTCGCTCCAGCTGGGCGCAAAGCAAATGCAGATACACGTAAAGTCACTGGTCGTCAAGCCGAAAAGTCCGGGCACATACGCCGCCATTTTCCTGATAACCGACGACACGCCCGAAGAATCCATCACGCTGATACGCGAATACATTTTTGGGACGCTTGAGATGCTCATGGAGCAGTCCATAGAAGGCTTCGCCATCGACAAGACGAACTACGCGCTTCCGCTGCACTAGGTTCCGGCGCGGCGGCATCGTGCGGCCGGGCGTCCTTCCTGCCCGCTATTTCCACGGAAAGATGAACGAAGTCAGTTTCCGTTCGCCCAGGGTCTCTTTGTCGGCGGCGAGCAGTTCTGCCCAGGGAATGTCGGCGCGCTTGTCGCGGTCGGTCAGGAAATCGGGGTGTTCTTCGAGCCAGTCGTATTTGTACAGGCGCAGGCGCAGCGCGTTCATGGAAGCAAGGGTGATGCCGTGTACGCCGGGAAGCAGGAAAAAGAGGAACAGCGAGAGGACGAGCAGCACCGCGTTGTAGCAGAGCATGGCAACCGAAAACAACGTGTTGTCAAAAAAGATGATAAACGATTTTTTAAGGCATTTCCTGAACGTGTTCTGCTCCTGCAAGAAATAGAGCGGCACGAACCACTGCAAAGCCATGACGCACACGAGCGCGAACACGACCACGAGCAGCGTAAAAAACACGCCCACTGCGTTGCCCTTGAACGCCATCAGCACATAATAGCGCGTCGCGACCGTCACGAACAGGGCGAACGCGCCGAGCAGCAGCCCAAAGAGAAAGCCGGTGCGCCAGGATTCCTTGAGCGAGCGGAAAAACAGCAGTGCGGACGGCGCGTTGAAGTCGGCAATCTTGCGCGCGACCGCTCCCCAGGCAAACACGACGGTCATCAGTATGCCGCCGGAAAGCACGAGCGCGGCAAACACGGCGACAAGGGCAACATGCGCGGCGGCCTGCACCAGAAGCCACAGCCCCGCGAGCAGGGCAATCGTGACGAGGTTGCTCACCAAGATAAAAAAGAGATTGTCCCATCCGTCACAGAAGTTCTTCTTCAGAAAAAATTTGAACATAGCGTTTTCCTCGTTTGTTGCCGATAGTATGCGCGGCGCTCAGAACAGCCCCGAAATCACGCCGTCATCGTCCAGGTCGATGCTGAGCGCGGCGGGACGCAGGGGAAGCCCCGGCATGGTCATCACGTCCCCGGCAAGGACGACCACGAAGCCCGCGCCGGAATACAACTGCACGTCGCGCACGGGAAAGGCGTAGCCGCTCGGCGCGCCGGTGAGCTTGGGGTCGTGACTGATGCTGTTCTGCGTCTTTGCGACGCAGACGGGAAGCGTGCCGTAGCCGTCCGCCGTAAACTGCGCCAGTTTTTTGCGCGCGGCGGCGGAGAATTCCACGCTGCCCGCACGGTAGATTTCGCGCGCGACGGTTTCGATTTTCTGCGCGAGCGGCATATCGTCGGCATAGAGCGGCGCAAACGCGGCTTTCTGCGTGTCGCAGAGCGAGACGACGGCGCGCGCCAAGTCTTCTGCGCCCGCGCCGCCCTTGCCCCAGCCGTCCGTGACCACTGCCTGCACGCCGCAGTTCCGGCACAATGCCTGAAGCGCGGCGGTCTCTTCCGCGGTGTCCGTCTCAAAATGGTTGATTGCCACCACGGACGGCACGCCGAATTTCGCGACGTTTTCGATATGGACGCGCAGGTTTGCAAAGCCTTTTTCAAGCGCGGCGACGTCCGGCACGGCAAGCGCGGACTTTTCCACGCCGCCATGCATTTTGAGCGCGCGGACGGTCGCCACAATCACCACGGCATCGGGCGCAAGATTGCCGATACGGCACTTGATGTCAAAGAATTTTTCCGCGCCCAGGTCGGCGGCAAAGCCCGCTTCGGTCACCACGTAGTCGCCGGCGGCGAGCGCGCAGACCGTCGCGTTCAGGCTGTTGCAGCCGTGCGCGATGTTGGCGAACGGTCCGCCGTGCACGAACGCGGGCGTTTTTTCGAGCGTCTGCACGATATTGGGGCGCACGGCGTCTTTGAGCAGCGCGGCGACCGCGCCCGTACAGCCCAGCTCGGCAAAACGCACGGATTTCTTCGCATACGTCTGCCCCACCGTAATGCCGTCGATGCGTTTTTTCAGGTCGGAAATGGACGTGGCAAGGCAGACAATCGCCATCAGCTCGCTGGCGACGGAAATGCAGAAATGATCCTCGCGCGGAACGCCGTTCGCGCCGCCGCCAAGCCCGATGACGATCGAGCGCAAGGCACGGTCGTTCAGATCGACGCAGCGTTTCCAGCTGACGGTGCGCGGATCAATGCCGAGCGCGTTGCCCTGCTGGATATGATTGTCGATGAGCGCGGCAATCAAGTTGTTCGCGATGGATATGGCGTGGATGTCTCCCGTAAAATGCAGGTTGATGTCTTCCATAGGAACAATCTGCGCGTAGCCGCCGCCGCACGCGCCGCCTTTTACGCCAAAGCACGGACCGAGCGACGGCTCGCGCAACGCAATGACGGCTTGCTTGCCGATGGCGCGCAAACCGTCCGCAAGCGCGATAGAGACGGTGGACTTGCCTTCCCCGGCGGGCGTGGGCGTGACCGCCGTCGTCAGGATGAGTTTTCCGCGCGTGCCGTCCGCGACTTTTTGCTGCCGCGCGCGCAATGCGCGCATGGTCAGCTTTGCCTTGTACGGGCCATACAATTCCAAGTCGCCGTCCGTCAGCCCGATCGTCCGCGCCACGTCGGCAATTGGCGCGATGTCGTTTGCCTGCGCAATCTGAATGTCGGTACGCATATCCGCCCCCACAGAAATGATATGCTATTCTAGATGAATTTCGCAAGATGGGCAACCGGGATTTGGGGGGCGCGTCCCTCGGAGAAAGGCTTTTTCCGCCAAATGTTTTATATAAAACTATCTTTACACGGACGCGTTTTTCCGCTAGACTGGGCGCATGGATTATGGCGTGGACGCGGTGGTCTCGCTCATCTCGCGGATTCATTCGCTTTCGCAGGATTTTCTGCGGCGCAGAATGACGGATGCGGGGCTGCCGGAACTGGTTTCGTCGCACGGGTTCATGCTGTTCTGCCTTTCGCGGACGGAACGAATGACGCTCGGCGAGCTGGCGCAGCGCATCAACCGCGACAAATCGACGACGACGGTGCTCGTGCGCAAACTGGAAGCCGCCGATTTGGTGGCGACCGAGCGCGACGCGGCAGACAGCCGCAAAAAATATGTCCGCCTGACGGAAAAAGGCCGGGCGTACAATGCCGTGACCGCGCGGCTTTCGGACGAACTGCTGCGAACCAGTTACCGGGATTTTTCTGCGGCGGAGCAGGACGAACTGTTGCGCCTGCTGCTCAAGCTGTACGGGAACATCGCGGACGCGCGGGCGGAATAATGCCGCGGGCAAAACCACGCATGGCATATATTATTGAAGATATTGCAAAATAACGGGGGCATTATGAGCATTATGAAAAAACTGCTGGGGCTGTGCGCGGGAATCGCGTTGTTGTGCGCGGGCTGCGCAAAGAAATCTGCCGACCGCGCGCCGGCAATCGCGCTGTTCATCACGGGAATCATCGCGGATTCGCCCGCATACGCGCATCTGGTGGAGGGCGCGACGGCGGCGGTGGACGCATACAATGCCGCGCTCGCGGACGAAAAAAAGCATGCCACGCTGTACGTCATGGAAGCGGGCACGAATCAGGCGGAATGGGCAAGCAAGCTGACGGCGCTCGCGGCATCGGGCGCATACGACGTGATTATCTCGTCCAATCCCTCGCTTCCCGAACTGGTCGCGCCTATCTGCCAGCAGTTCGCTGACGTAAAATTCATCCTTTTTGACGCTTCGGCGGAGGGAAACCCGCAGCTGTACACGGTGAGCTATGACAAACGCGACCAGGCATATATTTCGGGCTACATGGCGGGCTTGTTCTCGCGGACGCACAAGGTCGGCCTGATTGCGGCGCAGGAATATCCGATCATGAACACGATTCTGTATCCGTACTTTGCCCGGGGCGCGGCGGATGCCGTTCCCGGAACGACGGCGGACTTCCGCGTGGTGGGCAACTGGTACGATGCCGCCAAAGGCGCGGAAATCGCCCGCGCCATGCACGATGCCAACATCGACGTAATCCTGCCGATTTGCGGCGGGGCGGCGCAAGGAGTCATCGCCACTGCCCGCGAAAAAGGCATGCACATCGTCTGGTTTGACGAAAACGGCTTTGAGAAAGCACCCGGAGTCATCATCTCGTGCTGCATGACCAAGCATGCGTTTGCCGCAGAGGAGACGACCCGCGCCTATCTTGCGGGAGAAACGCCCTGGGGAACGGTGCGTTCGGTGGGACTCAAGGACGGCTACGTGTCGTATTTTGACGACAATCCCGCGTATATCGAAACCGTGCCGCAGGACATCCGCGAAAAAATGGCGGCACTGGTCGCCGCACTGCGCAACGGGGAGCTGACCTTGCCGCAGCGGCTGGACGACTAGCGCAGAAACAGGACGGAACCCGGCATGACCGTCGCAACCTGCGGGCTGACCAAATCGTATCCGCTCAAAACCGCGCTTGACCGCGTGAGCGTATCGTTCGCGGGCGGACATATCCACGCGCTCGTCGGCGAAAACGGCGCGGGAAAATCCACGCTCGCGCGGCTGCTCTGCGGCGACCTCCTGCCGACTGCCGGCTCAATCCTGCTTGACGGAACGCCCGCCGCATTCGCCTCGCCAAAAGACGCGCTCCGTGCGGGAATTGTCCCCGTGCACCAACGCCCGCTGCTCGCGACGGCAATTACCGCGCACGAAAATATCATCTTGCAGGTGCAGGAAACCCGCACAAAAAAGCCGCTGTTCCTGCACGCGCCGACCGCCGAACTGTGTTCGCTCCGTGACCGCTGGGCAGAACACCTGCACCTGAACGCGCTCGTCAAGGATTTGGGCGGCAACATGCGTTTTTATGTGTCGCTGCTGGGTGCGCTGTTGCGCAAGCCGCGCGTCCTCCTGCTCGACGAGCCGTCCGCATTTTTGGACAGCCGCGAACGGGCGCACCTCTACGACAACCTGCGCGCGCTCGCGGACGGCGGCACGAACGTCATCGTCATCACGCACAGCCGCGCCGAAGCCACCACCTGCGCCGATTCGGTGACGCTCCTGCAAAACGGCACGTTGGTCGCGCAGTTCGGCTCGCCCAAAGACTATGACGACTGGCTCGCACAGCACCCCGGCATCGCCCCGAACGAAATGCCCGGCGCAACGCAAGGCGGGGAAAGCCTTCCCCCCGCTCCAAAGCAGAGCTTTTCCGCTCCCCCTTCTACGGGGGACACCCCCGTAACGCCCCCTTCCGCCCCCCAAAAAAACGCGCTCACCGTCACGCATCTGTCCTCGCTGCCAAAAAACCGCCCCGCGCTGCTCGACGCGTCGCTGACGGCGGCATTCGGCGCAATCACCGCAGTAACGGGCCTGCAAGAAGCCGCGCTCGACACGCTTGAAGACGCGCTCACGGGCATGGAGACTTCCTGCGCAAAAGGATTTGTCACGCTCGCCGCCGCAGACGGCACACGCATGACCGTCCGTGCCAACAAAGTCACGCCCCGACTGCTGCGCGCGCACCGCACGGCAATCGTCCCGTCCGACCGCACGTTCCGTGCCGCGCACCCGGACATCACCGTGGAACAACTGCTTTCTGTCTACGCCAAAGCCGACCCGCGCGGCACTGCCCTGCGCCTCATCCGCCAGGCGAACGTGCATATCACGCCGGAACAATCGGTCGCGCAGCTGAGCGGCGGCATGCTCCAGCGGCTTATCCTTGCCCGCGAACTTGCCACCGCCCCCGTGCGGCTCATCCTGTGCAATCCCATGCAGGGGCTGGACATCCAGGCGCAAGCAACGCTCTGCCAGACGCTCATCGCCCTTGCGCGCGCGGGCACGGCAATCGTCATTTTGGGAACGCAGGATTTTCCGCTCTCGCTCTGCCAGTATGTCTACGCGCTCGAAGGCGGCATACTGCACCTGCGCTTTGCCGCCACGGAGCAATCCGCATGACTATCCGCACTGACAAAACGCCTGCCGCCGCAAATGTGCTTTCCGCGCTCATATCGCCCGCCGCCGGAATTGCGGTCTGCGTCGCGCTTATCCTGTGCTTCGCAAAAACGCCCGCCGCCGCCCTGCGCAGCCTGTTCGCGGATTCGTTCACGTCGGCATATTATTTCGGCACGATGCTCAACACGGCGGCATTTTTCATGCTTGCCGGGTGCGGATCCGCGCTTGCCATCAAGGGCGGCGTGATGAACCTGGGCGGCGAAGGACAGGTGTACGCCGGAGGCTTTGTCGGCTGTGCCGTGCTGAATGCGCTTTCCCTGCCCGTGCCGCTCACGTTCTGCCTCGCCCTGCTCGCGTCCGCCGCCGCCGGTGCGCTTCTGGCATCGTTTTCAGCCCTGCTGCGCGAACTGCGCGGCGCACGCGTACTGCTCACCACGTTTCTGGTGTCTTCCGCCGTCATTCCGCTCATCGACGGGCTGATCACCGCCTCAAAAAACAGCAGCCAGACGAACATGCTCGCCCTGCCGTACATCGCGGACGCGTACAAGCTGCCGCATATCCTGCCGCCGTCGCCGCTGTCCTGGTCGTTCGCGGTCGCGCTGAGCGTCTGCGTCATTGCCTGGGCGGTCGTCTTCAAGACCCGCGCGGGACGCGCATTGCGGCTGTGGGGAACGGCGCCCGTCTTTGCCACCTACTGCGGGTATTCCACGCGGCGCAACACGTACCTGACGCTTGCCGTATCGGGCGCGCTCCATGCGCTCACCGGCTTTTTTGCCGTCTGCGGCACGTACTACACCTGCCACAAAGGATTCTATGCCAACATGGGCTGGAACGCGCTCAACGTCGCGCTCATCGCCCGCGCTCACCCGCTTGCCGTCATGCCGGTGAGCCTGCTGCTTTCATGGATATTCACCTCGGCATCGCGCGTGTCGCTCACGCAGGGATTCGACTTTGACATCGCGGGCATCGTGCAGAGCGTCATCCTGTTCTCCATTGCGATCCCGGTCGTCATCACGGCGAAACAAACGGGGGAACGGCGATGAACGGCGCGCTTTCGGTCATGCATATCGCCGCGCCGCTGCTGCTCGTCACGCTCGGCGGGCTTATCAGCGAATACGCGGGGCGCATGGCGATGTTCCTGGAATGCATGATCAACCTGGGCGCGTTCTGCTGCTACGCCTTTACGCGGTGGACGGGAAACCTCGTGGCGGGCATCGTGCTGTCCGTCGCCGCCTGCACGCTGCTCGTGTGCGCAATCGAACGGATCGCGGCGCGGCACAAGGCGAACATGTTCCTGGTCTCGCTCGCCATGAACATGTTTTTTGCCGCGCTCGCCACGTTCCTGTCCGCCACGCTGTTCGGGACGCGCGGGGTGCTGTACGACGACGCGTTCCGCTTTGATGCCGCCACCGTCCGCACCGTCACCACGGTCGTGTGCGCCGCGCTTGCCTTCGCGCAAATCGTCATGCTCGGCAAGACGACAGTCGGGCTGACGCTGCGCGTGACGGGAAGCGATGCCGACGTACTCCAGTCGTGCGGCATCTCCCCCGACCGCTACCGCACGATTTCCTGGCTGTTCGCCGCGGCGAACGCGTCGCTCGCCGGATGCGTGCTTGCCGCGCGGCTGTCATCATACGTTCCCGGCATGGCGGGCGGACGCGGCTGGACGGCGCTCGCGGCAGTCTACCTGGGAAAAAAGCATCCCCTTCTCGTCGCGCTCGCCGTGCTCGTCTTTGCCGCCGCCGAATATGCCAGCGTGACCGTGCAGAACATCGCCGCGCTCAAAAACGTGCCGCCGCCCGTCCTGCTCGCCCTGCCCTACCTCGTCTCGCTTGCGCTCATCGTGGCAGTCCCGCAGAAAAAGGACGCGTAATCGGCGACAGGGCAATCCTTACGATAAGGATTCGTCTGGGCAATTCCGGCTTTCCTTACGATAAGGAATCACGCCACAGCCCGAACCGGCGTTCCTTACCATAAGGAATGCTCCTTTTGCTCCGGACGGCTTTCCTTATTTTGAGGAAAGCCGGCTTTTGCCAAAAACGGGAATCCTTATGGTAAGGAACGCTGCTTTTTGCCTGGGCAGACTTCCTTATTTTAAGGAAACGTGACTTTTACGGATAGCGGAAATCCTTATGACAAGGAACGGCAGCGCACGGAAAATCACCCGTTCCTTCCTTTACTTTTCCGCGGAATCGGTGTATT
>CAZSOK010000063.1:0-10322 GCA_964608445.1 uncultured Treponema sp.
GCATGCTTAAGACGCGCCGCCAGCGTTCGTTCTGAGCCAGGATCAAACTCTCCATGATCCTTCCTGTGCCCCGAGGGGCGCAGTATTCTTCTCCAAGTCTCGCTGCCGTCCGTTCCCGCGGAGGACGACCGCCCTCCGCTTCTCTTCCCCTTCCCTCGTCTCCTCTCAAAGATCCGCCCGTCCGCCTCCAGGCGGCGGGTAATGATGACTATATCACCGACCACGCCACCCTGTCAATACCCAATGCAAAATTTCCCTCACTTTTTTACAAAATTTTCAGTTTCCGTGTCTTCTTTTTTTAGCAATTCTGCCCGACGGGCAATTTCTGCGTTCAGTTCTCCAATAGTACGCAGGCTTGCGGCAATAAGTTCGTCGTTTACGGAAACAGATTCTTTTTTTTCTTCTGAAAATGCCTTGAACACGAGCATCCCCAACGTCGCAATCTCTTGGCGAGCCTTTTTTTCGTAGTGCAGCTTTTCGATGCGTGTTGCGCTGTCGTCGCCGAATTTGGAGACGGCTTTCTTGCCCTTGCCGAATGCGTCACGCGTCTTATCGACGGCGATGTCCACATATTTTTTCAAATCGTCTGAAAATGCCATAAGTCACCCCCGAAATCCCGAAATATAGTATCCTCATGATAATTCTAAATCGAAAATTGCGCAATAAAAAACCGACGGACGATTACTTTTTCCTTGAGAAGATGCGGTAATTCATCCAGGGAAACAGCGTGTCCTCGCGCTCGACCTGCGTCAGCCATTCCGTGCTCACGGTGTTCGAACCGAGCGAATCGAACACGGCAATGAATGCCGAAATGCTGCGGCGGAAACGTTCTTTTACGTATTCGGGAAAACGATCCTCGTGCAGCATCACCGCCCACTCGCCGCTCTGCGCAATCATCAGTTCTTTCGCACCGAGGTTGAGCAGGCGGGCTTTTAATCCCGTGTCGTCGGGAAATCGCCCCGCCAAATCGATCATGCGCTCGCACATCTTGCGCGTATACCGGAGCATCCAGCCGTTCGTGCTGTCGAGCAGATTTTCGCCATAGCCTGCTCCGCACGCCGCACTCGGATACGGTGTCATTTTTGGGAGCGAAAACTGCCGTTCGGTCAACTGTGCGCCGCCGACAAAGGTTATGCCGTCCGCATGACGCAGCACGGCTTCCAAAAAGTCCAAGCCCTCTGCCCATTCCTGCCCGAACAGCGCGGCATCAAACACGCAGAAAAGCGACGCGTCTTTGCCGCCGAGCAAGGCGTTTGCCCGTTCCAGTTTTGCCTTCTTGCCGACGACAAACTGCGCGGCATCCCGTTCTGCCTGCGCACGGGCTTTGTCCGCATCATAGGCTCCGCCCGATTTTGCCCAGTAGCGGTAGCCGGTCGCCACCCTCGCCGTGCCGGACGCAAACACATCGCCCAGCGCACCTGCGTCCAAATCGAATCCGATGTCCTTGTTCAGATTTTTGTACACATCGTTGTGCATGCAACCGTTTTCGCCCGTAATGTCATGCGGCGTGGCATAATCCCGTCCAAAAAGCACGAGCGAATGTGGGGAACGAACCGGCGCAAACACGCCCGTCTCCGGCATATCCTGACTGAACAGCAACGCCGCCGTATCCAAAATCGTGTAATTGACGCCGTAGGAACGCAGGATTTTTTCCACGCCGTCAGCATAACCCATGTACGGCAGCCAAAATCCTTCGCTCAGCCTGCCAAAATACTGACGATGGGCATACAGCCCCGCCTCAACCTGTGCGTTCAGCACCTCAGTCATGTCGGCATAATGCGGGAAAAACGCGTAAGTGCCCGCCGTCGCCAGTAACTCCAGATAGCCTTTCCGTGCAAATTCCGCGAACTGCCGGAGCAAATTTTGCGCGTAAGTTTCGGTAAAATCGACTTTCTGCTGCTTATACTGCAAGAGCGTCGTCTCTGCCGTCTTGAGCAGCACCGCGTCATCCTTGCACCGCACACATTCTTTTTCGCCCAAGGCGATGCGCGCGTCCAGCCAGTCGATATACTGCCGCTGAATGACGGGATCGTCCAAAAGCGCGCACAGCGGCGGGGAAAGCACCAACGACAATGTAACAGGAACGCCGTCCGCCTCCAGACGACGCAACATGGCAAGCAGCGGCAGGTAGGTCTGCGAAATCGCGCCGAACAAGATGTTGTTCTCCACGACGTAATCGCCTTCGTTCTCCGGATGCCGGATATAGCCCTGATGCGCGACAAGCACTAAAACCAAATTCTTTCCAGCCATACGCAATTCCTATGCAGAAAACGAGTGGCGATGCTGTTCGTAGTGCATCCGCAACAAATCTTCCATGGAAGACAACTCCACCAAGTCGGGAAGCGCGACATACCGACCAGGAACGCCGCCGTTCAGCACGTTCGAGCCGACAGGAATCGCCACCTTGCGCGAAACCGCCAGATGTTCCTCCGGCTTTCCGCTGAACTGCGCCATGAGGTCGATTCTGAAAAACCGTTTCTCCGCAGGAAGCAGCACATACTGCTCACGATCCGAAAACGAAACCTGCACGTCAAAAGATTCTTCAGGGGACGCGTCCTGCTCACCAGCAAAAAACGCCACGCGCAACAGCAAGGCGGAAAAATCAATATCGTCATGCAGGCGGGCAAGGTCGGACTCTTTGATGTCCCAGTAAACGAACGCCCACACAGGATTGCGCAGCACCACGTCGATATGCGTCTCGTTGAATGATTCGGGAAGCTGATGGGAAACAACGATTGTCTCATCGCCCACGATGTCAATCTCATCACCTTTTTCCCGCTGTAATTCCGCCGCGATTTCCAAAAGCTCGCCGATAATAAAGCACCTGTTCAAATCATCCGGCACGTCGATTCCGTAATCGTCCGCCAGACGAATCAAATCCGCCGAAGACAGCGACTCAAGATATGACCGGGACAAATTCTCTGTTTCCATAAATCCGCTTTTCTTGTTACCGAATATAGTTCCGAAAATCGACGGAAAAGTCAAGATGCGAACGCGACGCCACAAAAAAGGATGCGCGGAATCCCCGCACATCCTTTTTATGAGTCAGTCCGCCATACTAGCGCAACTTTTTGTAACCGTACACAGCAGTATCGCCCAGTTCTTCCTCAATGCGAATCAGCTGGTTGTACTTTGCCATACGATCCGTGCGGCTCATTGAGCCGGTCTTAATCTGCCCGCTGTTGGTCGCCACGGCGATGTCCGCAATCGTGGTGTCCTCGGTCTCGCCGGAGCGGTGCGACGTGACGGTCGTGTAGCCGTGACGATGCGCCATCTCGATCGCCTCCAAAGTCTCGGTCAGGGAGCCAATCTGGTTTACCTTGATGAGGATAGAGTTACCCGCACCTTCTTTGATGCCTTTCTCAAGGAATTTGACGTTGGTCACGAACAAGTCATCGCCGACAAGCTGGCAGCGGTCGCCGATTTTCGCGGTGAGTTTCTTCCAGCCTTCCCAGTCGTTCTCGTCCAAGCCGTCTTCGATTGAATCGATCGGATACGCGTTGATGAGCGATTCGAGGTAGGCAATCTGCTCGTCGTCCGAAAGCTCCTTGCCGTTGGGGTCTTTGGGAGTGCCATTTGACAACTGTTTGTAGTTATAGTAAAATTTGCCGTTTTTCTCCACGCTGAATTCTGATGCCGCGCAGTCCATCGCGATTTTCACGTCGTCGCCCGGCTTGTAACCGGCATCCTTGATCGCCTGCACGATTGCGTCCAGCGCATCGTTAATGCCGTTGAAATTGGGCGCAAACCCGCCCTCATCGCCGACAGCCGTAGAAAGACCGCGTCCCTTGAGCAGTTTCGCCAGCGCGTGGAACACTTCCGCGCCCATGCGGATCGCCTCGCGTTCGGTCTTTGCGCCGACCGGACGGATCATAAATTCCTGGAATGCAATCGGAGCGTCAGAATGCGCGCCGCCGTTGATGATATTCATCATCGGCACGGGAAGCACGTGGGCATTTGCGCCGCCGATATAGCGGTACAACGGAATGCCGAGCGCCTTCGCCGCCGCCTGCGCCGTCGCCAGGGAAACGCCCAGCACTGCGTTCGCGCCGAGCTTGCTCTTGGTCGGCGTACCGTCAAGCTCAAGCATCTTCAGGTCAACGGCACGCTGATCGAACACGTTGTCGCCTTTCAAGGCGGGGGCAATGATTTTATTCACGTTATCCACCGCTTTCAGGACGCCCTTGCCGCCGTAGCGTTTTTTGTCGCCGTCGCGAAGCTCCAAGGCTTCATTCTCCCCCGTTGATGCCCCAGACGGAACAGCCGCACGACCGAGCACGCCGTTCTCAAGAATGACATCCACTTCCACCGTCGGATTTCCGCGAGAATCGATGATTTCGCGACCGATAATCTTTTCGATTGCCAATGCTTTCATTGTATACTCCTATCACCGTGATATTGCCGATAACGATGTAATCCTATCCCTTTTTGCGGGAAATTTCAATAGGAATCAGCGCAGCGCCCAAGCGTCGCCGCCCGCTTTCCTGAACACATCCTTGTCACCGATAAACTGGTCTGAATCCGACGAATGCTGCAAGAGCACGACTTTTACGCCGTCCGCAAGATCAGGCGTGAGCGCAAAGCCGAACAGCTTCGCATACGCCGTGCAGATGTCGTCCAGCCGGGCAGAACCGCCCGCCGTTTTCAGAATGAGCGCGATCATTTCGTATTCTTTCAGTCCGACACCGTTCGTGAGCGGCTGCGTCCGCGTCATATTCTGGTTCTTGCGGGTCCACATGACCACGGGCTGCATGATCCGCGCCGCCTCGTCCCATGACAGGTGCTTGAAGCGCAGGCGCACGCGCGATCCGTCTGCCTTTTTATAGAACACCAGCTTTTTCATGATGCCGTCATCAGCGACCACACCGCGCAATCCCGCCTCAGTGTACCACTGCGCGTCCGCGCTCGTCGGATCAGGGGTCGGAAGCACGGTCAGCTCGACCGAATCAGCCGTGATATTGCTCATGGACACGAAGCAGAGCGATGTATGATCGGGAGACCCCCAGCGAATTATCGTCTTGCGGTTGCCCTGCGGCTTGCAGTTGAGTTTGCGGATAAGGATGTCCTGCCGCAGGCCGCAGGGGATGAGCGCGTAACATGCGCGAACCGCATCGTTCCGAAATCCGGCGATATAGCGGTTTTCAATCTGCTCAACAATATTATACATCACACATTTCCTTTTCCCGCATATTACCGGGGAATTTTCCCGGACGAATACAGTTCTTCCGGCTCGTCGGCACCGTCCAGTTCTTCCACATAGTTGGGATCATACGGCGCGAGCGAATGTTTTTTATGCAGTTCCGTGAGACGTTCTCCGGGATGCTCAAAGAAATCGACCACTTTCTGCACCAGAATGACCGGCGGCATCGTCTTGAGGAAGAAGCCCGCGGGATTTGCCGCGATAATCGACATGACGGTCTTCTTGTCGTCCACCGCAGACAGGAATACGACCGGGATATTTGCCGTGGCAGGCTCGCTCTTTATCATCTGAAACGCGTCCAGCCCGCTCAGCACGGGCATCTCATAGTCAAGCAGGACCAAATCCACGGGCGTTTTTTTGAGGAACGCGACCATTTCCATGCCGGAATTGACGGCAAACGCGTTGAACCGCTTGGAAAACCACCGCTGCATCGCCCGCAGCTGCACGACATCATCGTCTACCAGCAGGATGGTCTTGCGTCCGGGATCGATATCGATGAATTCGTTCCGTTTCTCTTCCTCCAGTCGATATTCCACCGAAACGCTGTGCAGCCCGCGCAGCAAATCCTCGGTGTTCACGGGACGCTGAAACGCCTGCGTGACGCAATCCGCAGGAATAATCCGGTACGCCGTCGTGATTTCCGCCGGATTCCCAATCAAAAACAAATGGCGGCCTTTTCCCGGCTCGCTGATAAGCTGCTTGATATACGAATAAAAGCGTTCGTATTTGTTCTCCGAGCCTTCCAGATAAATAATGAACAGCTTCGGAAAATCGGCATGATGCTCGATCATCGTCACCTGATACACTTCCGGCGGGACGAGCTGCACCTGATAGCCCGCGCCGGAGAGACTTTTCAGCATCGCCCGGATGAGAAAATTCCGATCGTTCTCCGCAATAAAAAGAATGCGCTTGTTGGTGTCCATCGTTCCTATCCTACCTCATTAACGGAGCAATTGCAAGGCGGAAACCTTGTCCGCGGCAAAAATTGCCCGCCGTATGTCCGCGTATCGTCCGGCAAGATCCGGCGGCAGAAAGTATGCGTCAACCATGCGCGCGATGTCCTGCGCCGCGCAGAAATCATCCGCCTCGACGCATTCGGCAAGCGCGGACAGCGCATCGGCAAACTGCCCGGCATCCATCGGCTGCGCGTCAGCCGCCGCCCGCTCCGCTCCAGTCATCGCAGACGAATCGCCCGATCCTGCCAGCACCCGCGCCAGCGGTTCTTTCAGCCCACGGAACACGGCGAGCAGGGCAGGAGTCCGCGCTTCGATTTCTTCCAGATTGTCGTCTTTCGCGCACTGCTCCAAATAGGCCGCATCCTGGGAAAGGCTTTCCGCGCCGACAAGCCGCGCCGAGCTTTTCAGCCCGTGCACCAAAATCCGATAATTATCGACATCTTTCTGGAGGCAGTAGCGTTCGATTGCGTCCGCCTGTCTGTCAATCGCATCAAAAAAATCGCGCACCGCGCCCTCAAGCACGTCCTGATCGCCACAGAAATCAAGCGCGGCAGAAACATTGATCCCCGCAACATTGCCATACTCGCGCATGAACAGGTCGTCCCCGCCCGGCTCGGCCTCGCCACCGGCATGATCGTCGCCGTCAGTGCGTTTCAGCAAATCCTTGGGCAGATACGCGGCGAGCAGGGATTCCAGCGCGCCATAGTCCACGGGCTTCGCAAGGTAATCGACAAAGCCTTCGGCAAGATACCTATCACGCGCGCCCGCCGAGACGTTTGCCGTCAGCGCGATGCACGGAGCCGCCGCGCCCTGGTTGCCCGCAAGCGCCTTTATCGCGCGCAACGTCTCAATGCCGTCCATGCCGGGCATACAATGGTCAAGGAAAATCAGATGATAGGAACGCCTGCCCACCAGCGACAGGGCTTTCTGCCCGCTCAAAGCCGTGTCAACCTGCACGCGCATCCGCCTGAGCAAGCCAGAAATGACATCCAGATTGATTTTCAGGTCGTCAACGACCAAAACACGTGCGTCCGGTGCCTGAATCGCCCCGCCGGACACACCTCGTTCAGCGGCAGCAGGGCGATTATCCGCAGAGCCGTCCGCCGCTCGTGCCGAAACGGGAACGCTCCCGCCAACCCCGTCGTTTTCCGGGCGATATTCCGGCGGTGTGATTGTCAGCTTCTCCGCCCCGCCTCCGGACACATCAAGCATATCGTTGACAAGGGCGACAAGCGTCTTACCCGCCGATTTTATGTCGGTGGCATAGGTAAGCACGTTGCGCTCGGTACTCTCACGCAGAATCAGCTCGTTCAAGTCGAGCACCGTGGTAATCGGCACGCGGATTTCCTTGCTCATGTTCGCAATAATCGACGATTTCGCCTCGCTCTTTGCCCTGAGCAGCTCCACGTTGCGGTCAAGCTCGTGCTCCTTCAAATCGATATAGCCGACATAACTTGAGCGGAACGCGAACCCCATCACCATGCCCGCGAGCGTACCCATGGTGCAGTGAACCAAGTCCATCACAAAAAGCGTCGTCTCCTTGAAATACCATGAGACATACACGAACGCCGCCAGCTGCACGAATTCCAGCACGATGATGCGCAGATGCCCGTCAATCGTCATCATCGGCACGATGAGCATCAGCGCCACGGTGACGACATAGGGCATCTGCGTCGCATTGATAAGATTCACCGCGACCGAAAACGAAGAAATCAGCACGATATACACATACAACAGCGGAATCGTCCAGCCAAGCGCAATATCAGAGAATACGAACGAGAACAGCAGCAGCACGAACATCACGCCGAACGCGCCGCCGAACAAAACCCGGTACCGCACGAACGAAAAATACTCGACCATCGGAAGATAGGCGAGCACCGTCAGCAGCAGCAGCAGCCCCGCCGTGAATGCCAGCAGGATTCGCAGCAGGCGGAAATTATAGATGTTCACGATCCGCCGGTTCTTTTTCAGCATCTGCCGGTTGGCAACCGCCAACTCTTTATAGAACGATAATAGGCTGAACATATCCTACAGGATACCACAGCCACCTGCACTTGTCAAAATGTTCTTTCTGTGCTATAGTGCTAGGACTTCACAAAAACATCTTCTTATTTGTGAAAAGGAGTAACAATATGGCTACAAGAAGAAGCCCACGCTTTAAGGAATGCCGCCGTCTCGGCGTAAACGTCAGCGGACATCCTAAGGCGATGAACAGAGCTAACGCGCCTGCATTCAAAAAAACTCACAAAACTTCAGAATATGGCTTGCAGTTGATTGAGAAGCAGAAAGTAAAGGCGTATTACGGCATTTTGGAACGCCAGCTTCGCCGCTATTACGAGCAGGCCACCAAATCAGCAGAAAAAACGGGCACTGCGCTCATCGTCGCGCTCGAATGTCGCCTGGACAACTTGGTGTACCGCATGGGGTTTGCGAACTCAATCCGCATGGCGCGCCAGATGGTGAGCCACCGCCACATTGAGCTGGACGGCAAGACCGTCAACATTCCGTCACAGCACGTCAAAGTCGGTCAGACCATCGCGCTTACCGAAAAATCACGCAAGAACGAGCAGTTCAAGAAAGCCTTCCTCGGCGCGAACAATGCCCCGCTCGACTACCTTGAAATCAACCAGGACGGTTTCAGCGGCAAACTGGCAAGCGTTCCGCAACGCGAAAAAATCCCGGTACAGATCAACGACCAGATGGTCGTCGAATTCTACTCAAAATAAGGTCGCGCCTTGTGATTCGACACGGGGAAACATCCCCGTGTTTTTTATTTTAAATTATCATGCGGACATAAAAAATGCCTCCACCAGGGAGGCATTTTTCCTTGAGCTATTGCAGATTCGAACTGCAGACCCACGCCTTAAAAGGGCGTTGCTCTACCGGCTGAGCTAATAGCCCATCCATTCATCGTGTGAATGTTCTTGTATTGTATTGATTTTACAGCATCGTGTCAACCGCAGCAAACGGCAAAACCGCAAAAAAGGAACGATGATTTCATTCAGCACGTTCTGCAAGCGTGTCGCTCTCGCCTGTTTTCTCATTTTCGGCAAGCGGACGACAGACACGGGCGCGGATTACGCTTCCCGGCTGCGGGATATGGGGCGAACCGACGGGGAAACGCAGCTGGCAATGCAGAAAATTATCGGTGACCGCGTGCACGATGACGGTATCCGGGGAAGCCGGCGCATGACGCACCGACTCGCACACGGCAGCACGTTCCGCACCGGCAAAGGCGTTGATATAATCCGTCTTGGCTTCTTTGCTGTATGCTTCCAGCCGGGCGACACGCGCACGCGCGACGGCATTGGAAACCATCGGGCGCATGGCGTAGGCTTCCGTTCCCGGACGTGCGCTGAACGGGAACGCGTGCACAAACGTCATCTCCGTTTTTCGGAGCAACGCCATCGTCTGCGCAAAATCTTCGTCCGTCTCGCCGGGAAAGCCCGCAATGATGTCGCACGCAAGGAACGGCTGCTGTTTTGCCCGGCGAAGCCGCTCCACCGCCTCAAAAACGACGGCGGCACGATACGGTCGCCTCATCTTTGCCAGAACCGTGTCGCTGCCTGACTGGACGGAAAGATGAAAATGCGGGCGTACACGCGGGTGCGCGATAATCCGGGCAAGCCGTTCGGTGACGATTTCGGGATAGAGGCTGGAAATGCGGATACCGATACCCTGCGTATGCGCGAGCATCAGTTCCAAAAGCGTGGCAAAATCGGCGAATCCGTCCTGCCATGCGCCACGGTACTGCGCGATGTTCACCGTCGTGATGACTACTTCCGCCTGCCCGGAACGCTCCAACGCCGCCACGCGGTCAAGCACGTCCTGCACGGCAAGCGACACGGATGTTCCGCGCGCGAGGCGGATGCGGCAGTATGCACACGCGGCATTGCACCCGTCCTGAATCTTGATCGACGCGCGGCTGTGATGCAAGAACATGTCCGTCGTCAGCGCGAACGGCGACACGGGCTGCAAAGCAGGGGCATCAAACTGCGCCTGCAAGAACCGGGCGAGCGCGATACCCGTCATATCACCTGCCGAACGTATTTGCGCGGGAACGGCCGCGAGCACACCTTTTCGCTGTCCGCCGAGCACACAAATCCGCCCGTCAATCGCCATAATCTCGCGGCGGTCGAGCTGGGCATAGCATCCTGTCACCACCA
>CAZSOK010000064.1:0-10175 GCA_964608445.1 uncultured Treponema sp.
TCCTGGCGATTTTGCGCCGCAGGGCAAAAAAAGTACGGCGTATTTTTCCCAAAAATACGCCGTACTTTTTTAAAAACACGCCGTAAAATTTTTAAAATACGGCGTATTTTTGCTTGACAAACACAAGAATTATTCAATCAATCCGATTGATTTCATCGTCTTTGCGACATCGTTGTAGTTGTGCTTGAGGAACACGGTAAAATCGACGGGATTCTGGTATGCGGGCGACAGGTTGAGGCGGATGCATTCCTCCAAAAATTCGGGGTCGGTCGCCGCCTGGGTGAATGCGTTTACCAAAATCGCCTTGATTGCGGGGTTGACGTGCTTGGGCAACGCGAGTCCGCGCCAGGTGGCGTATTCAATGTCGAAGCCTTGCTCCTTGAACGTCTTGATGTCGGGGTAGGATTCGGGACGATCGCTTGCCATAATGCCGAGTACTTTCACGTTGCCCGCGTCCAGTTCCGATTTTACTTCGGGAAGCGACACGGTGACGGCTTCGATTTGCCCGCTTGCGACGGCAGAAACCGCTCCCGTCGCGCCCTCAAACGGAATGTGATTGACGGCAATGCCCGTCGCGTCCGCAAGCAGACCCGCGCCGATATGCCATACCGAACCCGGCGCGCTGTTGCCGATAGAAACTTCGCCGGGATGTTCCTTGCAGTAGTCCACGAATTCCTGCACCGTGTTGTACGGCGAATTGGCATTGACCGTGAGCGTTGCCGCGTCTGCGTTCACGCGGATAATCGGATCGTAATCGGCATACGTAAAATTGATGAGTTTTTGTGGCGGCAGGGAATTCAGTTCAAAGGTAATCATGCCGAGCGTATAGCCGTCCGGCCGCGCATCTTTAATCGCCGCGTGTCCGATTGCGCCCGCGCCGCCCGTTTTATTTTCGACCGTGATTGGCTTGCCAAGGTATTTTTCTGCCGTCTTGCAGAGGGCTCGCAGAACAACATCCGTGCCGCCGCCTTCGCCCCAGGGGCAAATGACCGTAATTCCGTGCTCAGGAAAGTCGGTTTTTTGGGCAATGTTTTTTTTGCATGAGCCGAGGACGACCAGCCCCAGCGCAATGCAAACCATAACTGAAATTTTTTTCATGCAATGTCTCCTTTAATAAATTACCTTAATTTTAATACCGTTTTGAAAATAAGGCAAGGTTTAAATAAATAGGTCGTCTGTTGCCTTGTCTGCCTGGCAAAAGGTATTACTTCACAAGTCTTGATTTTCGTGGTATCCTAAAGATGTTGAGATTTTTCCCGACAGAGAAATTTATACTTTCAGAGGCATTTTTATGGACTTTGTAAAAGAACTTCGTGCCAAGGCAAAGGCCGCCGGCAAGACAATCGTTCTTTGTGAGGGTGAAGACAAGCGCGTTGTGGAAGCGGCTTCACGCATTGTAAAAGAAGGCATTGCGAACATCATCCTGCTCGGAAACAAGGCCGAAATCGAAAAATTCGGCTTTGACGTGAGCGGTGTGCGCGTCGTTGACCCTGCTGCCGACGCGAACGCGGACAAATACGCGGAAATTCTGTACAAGGCTCGCGAGGGCAAGCTGAACAAGAAGACGGGACTTCCCGAATATGCCGACGTTGCCGCCGCAAAAGCCGCCGCGCTCAAAGACTACACGATGTACGGTGCGCTTATCCTCAAGGCGGGCGACGCGGACGGGTTTGTTTCCGGCGCGTGCCATTCGACCGCGAACACGTTGCGCCCCGGCTTGCAGGTGATTAAGACTGCGCCCGGCGTGAGTACGGTCTCTTCCTGCTTTATCATGGTCGCGCCCGAAGGCGGCAACAAATATCTGCCCGACGGAATCGCGGTGTTCGGCGACTGCGCGATTAACATCAACCCCGACGAAAACCAGCTGGCGGACATTGCGATTGCCTCTGCTGACACGGCAAAGAAAATCGGCGGCATTGAGCCGAAAATCGCGATGCTTTCGTTCTCTACCAAAGGCTCCGGCGCAGACCCCAAGGACGGAAATACGGTGGAAAAAGTGCAGCACGCGACGATCAAGGCAAAGGAAAAAGCCCCGAATCTCATTTTGGACGGCGAATTCCAGTTTGACGCGGCAATCGCTCCCGAAGTCGGCGAAATCAAGGCGCCGGGAAATCCTGTTGCCGGTCACGCGAACACGTTCATTTTCCCCAATATCAACGCGGGAAACATCGGCTACAAGATTGCCGCGCGCATGGGCGGCTGGAAGGCAATCGGCCCGATTTGTCAGGGCTTCGCAAAGCCGCTCAACGATTTGAGCCGCGGTTGCAACGTGGAAGAAATCGTTGACACCGTTGCAGTAACGGCGTTGCAGGCATAACGGCGGAACGCAGAACGCAAAAAAGGAAATCGTCCTGAACGGCGGTTTCCTTTTTTGTTGCCCGCGGTGCGTTCGTCATGCCGGGCGGGCGGATAATTACAGGCTGTCTTTGGGGCAGTAACGGTTGACGATTTTTTCGTCGATTTTGTCTTCAAGTTTGAAAGCGCGGATAACCCAGCCGGCAAATTTGGCGAATAGCATCAGGCTGATGAACAGCCCCGCGATGAGCGCAAACGGAATGAGTATCTGCACGGGCAGGCTGTTCGCGAGCGCGGGAACGCCGTGAAACAGCATGAACAGCGCGGCAAGCAACAGCAATTCTATGGCAAGCGTGATGACAATGTTGCATACGGACGTGAGTACGGTGAACAGCAACGAACGTTCTTTTTTCGTCATGCCGCCGCTCCCGACTGCTTTTCTTTTTTGAGCGTGATAAGAAACGAGATTATCAGCAGGATGCCGCACACGACCACGGCGGAATCCGCCACATTGAACGTCGGCCACCGCTCAAAGCCGAACAGACCGTAGAATTTCACGTCGATAAAGTCAACCACGCCCTCGCTGCGGACAAAGCGGTCAATCAAGTTGCCCAGACCGCCGCCGACAATGCCCGCGATTGCCCAGCGTTGCAACGCCGTAAAATCGTCGTTTCGGATATACACGCCGATCACCAGCAGGATGACCACCAGCGGCACGGCACGGAACAGGATGCCGCGCACCGCGACCGACCATCCTTGCCCAATGCTGAACGCAATGCCGGGATTTGACACATGGATGATGCGCAAAAAATCCCCAAAAAACGACGCGCCGATTTGGTATCGCTGGATATGCGCGACGATAAGTGCTTTGGTAATCTGGTCAATGATGATGACCAGTGCCGTCAGGACGAACGGGATATATTTTTTCAGTTTCGGTTGGGTCGGTTTGAACTCAACCGTATAGGTATTCGGAATCATAGACTGCCATTTTACTGTAATTTGTCGTTATAGTCTAGTTGGCAGGTCGATAAAGACTGTCTCCAGGCCGCAGTCCTTTTCCAGCTTCGCCCGGACAAGGTTGACACCGACCGTTTCCGTCTGATAATGACCGCCCGCAATCACGTTGATGCCGCTTTCTGCAATCGGGTGGAACGTCTCATGCCCCACTTCGCCCGTGATGTACGCGTCCGCGCCCGCGGCGACTGCCTGCTCAAAGTCATCGCCCGCGCCGCCGCTGATGATTGCTACCGTGCGAATGTCTTTTTTGCCGAACGGGAACAGATGGATTGCCCGCTCGCCGTTCGGGAACAATTTGCGCTCCAGCTCGTCAATCGGCACGGTTTTTGGCAGCGTACCGATTGCGCCAATGCTCATGCCGCGCCAGTTGCCGAACGGCTGCACGTCCTGCAAGCCGATCCGCGCGGCAATCCCGAAATTGTTGCCGACTTCAGGGTTTGCGTCCAGCGGAATGTGGCTCGCGTACAGCGCGAGATCAGCATCCAAAAATGCCTTGATCCGCCGGTAATGAATGCCCGTTATCGTCTGGCAGTCGCCCCAGAACAGCCCGTGATGCACGAACAGCAGTTGTGCGCCCGCCTGCGCCGCCCGTTTTGCCGACGATTCGCACGCGTCCACGGCAAAGGCGACTTTCGTAATCGGCTTGTGGTCGGGCGCGCTGTTCGCAATCTGAATGCCGTTGCGCGACGGGTCGGCGGCGAACAGTTCTTTTTTGAGGAATGCGTTGAAATATGCGTCCAGTTCGTGCAGCGTCATTGCGCGTCTCCTTGCGGCTGGTTGCCGTCTGCCTTGATGATTTGCGCGGGCGCGGCGACTGCCTGCGCTTGCGCAATCGCTGTTATCGTCTTTCCGGCGACATAGCGCGGGATAAAGAACGACGGATCGCGCTCAACGCCAAAAAAATGCGCGGTGAGCGGGTCGGTCTGTTCGATAAAGCCGAAATTCAAAGTCTTGTATTCGGCAACGCGGTTGAGCCAGAACGTGCCGAGCGCGTTTTCGGCGAATTGGTCGGTCAGCGTTTGCGCGTCGTCCATGCTGATGTTTTCCAGCGCGAAAAAAAGCGTCGTGTCCGCGCCATAGTTTTTCAGCGCGAATCGGGCGAGCGTCGCGTAGCCTTGCAGGGCGTAAGTCGTGTCGGCAGTCAGCGCGGCTTGCAAGGCTTCTTCGTCAAACGCCCGCAGGTACAGGCTGTAAAGGCGGCGGAAAAAGCGCGAATTCAAAACGGGATGGTCAAAAACGCGTCGTTCCGCGCCGTTAAAATCTGCCGAAATCACGCGGAAGCCTTTTTGCGCGAGCAGCAGGAAATACGGTTCGTACTGCACGACCGACGCGGCGCACTTCGGCACGAACAGGATAACCGGGTTCGGCGTTGCGTCCGCCGGGTCGGCTTCGTTCGGCGTATCGGCACTCGCGTATTCGTACAGTACGCCCGTAATGTTCGGGCGGTCGGCACGCATATCCCACGGCCGGTAGCCCGTCGCGCTGTCGCCGGTGAGCAGAATCCGCGTCCTTGTTACGCCAAACTTGGACGGCAGGATGCGCACGGGGTGAAAAATCACGATGACCGTCGCCATGCCGGCGGCAACGAGCGCAATCAGCAGTGCGGGAATGATAAAACGCAGGTTATAATGGTCGGTGTACAGGCGGGCAGACAGCCGCAGCAGCGAGCGGATATTGATAAAGAACGTGACGAACGCCAGCGCGCACAGCGGCAGGATGATGATGTCCGCGCCCCACATAAAAAAAAGCAACGCCGAAAGCACGAACGCGATGGGCGCGAGCACCGCCGGCGAATCGATGCGGGCTTTTTTGGTAAAGAAAATGCGGAGCGTCGTTATGAGGATAAGCAGCAGAATCAGCATCTCCGCCAAAAAAACGTCGAACATATCCCCATGATACTAAAATTTTTGCGGTGTTGCCACAACTATACTGTAAAAAAATGCCATAATGTGATATAATAACGGAAAACATTTGGACGAATATCAGGTACGTTTATGCCAGAGCAAGGGAAGATGACCATAGATGTAGAAAAAGTGCGCATGGCGATACGGGTGGGCATTCCGATTTCTATCACCACCTATACGCTCCCCAAAGAAATGGAAGCGTTCATGAACGATACCCTTTTTGTGTTCCTCTCCGAACTGGAACAGTCGCACATGACCGAGTTCCTGTCGTACAGCCTGAACGAGCTGACGACCAACGCAAAAAAGGCGAACACAAAGCGCATCTACTTCAAAGAAAAAAAACTTGACCTGCTGAATCCCGCCGAATACGCGGAAGGCATGAGCAATTTCAAGAACGACACGCTCTCCAACATCAACTATTACCTGCATCTGCAAAAAGAGGCGGGACTGTACGTCAAGCTGATTTTGCAGATGCGCAACGGAAAGATTAAGATTGAGGTGCGCAACAACGCCGAGCTGCTTCCCACCGAGTACAAGCGGATGCACGAAAAACTGCGGCTCGCGCAGCAGTACACCGCCATTGAGCAGGCGTTCGAGCAAGTGCTGGACGACAGCGAAGGCGCGGGGCTGGGGCTGATTATCATGATTCTGATGCTGGAAAAAATCGGCCTGACCAAAGAGAATTTCCAGATTTTCTGCGAGAACGGCGAGACGATTACCCGCATTATCCTGCCGCTCAACGAAAAAATGCAGAACGATATTTCCGTCATGTCGCGCGAATGCATCAAAATCATCGATTCGCTGCCGCAGTTCCCGGAGACAATCAGGAAAGTTACCGCGCTGATTGCCGATCCCGACGTGAAGATGAGCGAGATTGCGGCGTGTATTTCAAGCGATGTCGCGCTTTCGACGGACTTGCTCAAGCTCGTCAATTCCGCGCAGTTCGCGCTGGCTTCTCCGTGCAGCAGCATCGGCGACGCGGTAAAGATGGTCGGCCTGCACGGCATAAAAAATCTGGTGTATGCCGCCGGCTCTATCAACGAGCTGAAAAAAATCAGTTCGGCTGACCAAAAAGACCAGTGGACACATGCGTACAAAGTCGCGTTCTATGCGTACAACCTTGCCCGCAATTTCTGCGCGGGCGAAAAAGAAGTCATCGAAGATTGCTATGTCTGCGGACTCCTGCACGATATGGGAAAACTGATGTTTGAGGCGGCTCGCCCGAATTTGAGCGCGCACATCAAACAGCTCAGCGCCGAAAAAGGCATTTCCGAAGATTATTTCAAGAAGATGACGACGGGCGCAAACCATAGCGAGCTGGGCGCGCTCATTGCAGAAAAATGGAACTTCCCCGGTCAAATCAGCGCGGTTATCCGGCATCACCACGAGCCGGACGTCGCCCCCGAAAGTATCCGTTTGCTGACGAGCCTTGTCTACCTTTCCGACATGATGGCGCATTATGAGACGGGCGAGGTCGATTTTTATCAGTTCGACCCGGACGTACTCTTGCAGTTCCACATTACCGCCGAAGAGCAAATGAAAAAAATCGTGGAGCGGCTGTCAAAGGCATTCGCCGCCCGGTAAATCACGCGTTTCCGCGCGCAGCCGTTCCGTCCATTTCTGCATGAGGATGCCGAACGCCACGCCCACATTGAGCGACGCTTTCAGTCCCGTCAGGGGAATGGAAACGCGTCCGTGCGTCGCGCGGGCTAATGCCGCCGGGCTGACTCCCAGTTCTTCCGAACCGACAATGCAGATGCCTTTTTGCGGAAAATCGAACGATTCCAGCGGCGTGCCGCCCGTTTCGAGCACGAATACCGGCATATCGTCGGGCAGTTGATCCAGCGCGACGCGCTCATAGCCGAGCGTCTCAATGCAGCCCATACCGCCGCGCCGTGCCTTGGGGTGTTCGGGGTCAGTGCACAGGGGCGAAAGATACACTTTTTCTGCGCCCATTGCCTCCGCCGTCCGAAAGATTGAGCCGAGGTTGAACGGCGAGCGGATGTCCTCCGCGTACACGCACACGCCCGGAAAAAACTGCCGCGCACGGGTCGTACCGTTTTCGTCCGTCGGCGCATGGTGCGGCGCGATGATTAAATCCCATTCTGCCGGGAACGTCCCGATAATCGCCAGCAGGTTGTTGCGCGCGCAGTTGCACACGCGCCGTTCGTCCATGGGATCGGCTTGCAGCAGCGATTGCAGTTCGGCGCGCGCGGTGTCCGTCATCTGCGGGTCGCGCACGACAATCTGTGCCAGTCGGCGCACGTATTCGGTACGTGGCAGTGACGGGTACGCGTATTCCATGCCTTTTTCCGCAATGCCGCAGATGTCGCGCTCCAACGCGCCAAAGGTCAGCGCGAGTTTGCGCCGCTTCTGCCCCGGTTCCAGCTGGTTGAGTTTGGGAATGGCGATCATTTTTCGGTCTAATACGCTTTTTTTATGAGCGAGAACAAGTCGTCGCTCGTCATGCTGCGCGGCAGCGAGTTGACGTATTCCAGTTTGCCCGCGTCTTCCGCCGCCAGTGCCAGCTGTTCCATGGAAAGGCTCAGCTCTTTGAGGCTGGCGGGAAGATTCGCATCCGCAAGCCGCCCGCGTATGTTCTGTATCAGGTCGTTTGCGGCGGTTTCGGGGGCGGGGTCATCTTGCGTGGCATTCAGTATACGTGCCAGTGCCGCCACGCGGTCGCTTTTAAATGCCGCGCAGTCTTCAAGGACATACGGAAAAAGAATCGCCGTCACGAGCGCACGGTCTGCCTTAAAACGCGCGGAAATGCACAGCGCAAGGAGCGAGGCCGTTCCCAGTGCGCTTGCCGCCACTGCGAGCGATGCCATGCAGCCGCCCTGCGTCAGCAGTTCTTCTTTTGGCGTGGTGCCGGTCGTCGGTTGGTTTTTGTCGGTTGCCGTGCCCAGCAACGATACGGATTTTTCGGCAATCATGTCGCTGAAAAAATTCGCTTTCTGCGAAAGATAGGCTTCGCTTGCCAGGCAGAGCGTCTCCAGCGCGGTTGCCGCCGTCTGCTTGTCGTCCAGCGTGGTCGTCAGGTTCGGGTCGAACAGCACAAGGCGGCACAGCCCGTTCCGTGCCTTTATCAGCTTGATTTTTGCGGCGCGGGAATCGGTAATCGGGATAACGTCCGTAAAGACGAACGGGTCGCGCGTGGTTGTGGGCAGGCAGATAAGCGGCAGCGGTTCCGCGCTCACGGCTTTGCCCTCCGCAAATTCATAGATGCCGCCCGCCTCATAAAAAATCGCCGCCACCGCGCGCGCGACGTTCATTGCCTTTCCGCCACCGGCGCCCACGACGCACTGCACGTGCGACTGCCGCGCCAGCACCACGGCTTTTTGAATCGCCATTGTCGTCGCGCCGTCCGACAGTCCCTCAAACACAAAGAATTCGATGCCGCGGTCTTTGAGCGACTGCATGATGGTTTCAGCAGACGGCGTTTGCTTGAGCGCGGGGTCGAGCACGAGCATGCACCGCTTGCCGTACTGCACCGCAAATTCTCCGAGCCTGCTGACCGTATATGAGCCAAGAACGATATTCGGTGAAATTCGGAACGTAAAATCTGCCATGTGTATAGCATAAAGCGTTTTGTGAATTCACGCAAGCACAAAAAAGGCGGAAACAACCGTTCCGCCTTTTCCATCGACTTTAAGCCGCACGAATTTTCGGGGCGGTTACAGCCCGTAACTCGCCATGATGCGCTCCGCCGTCGCGTTGATGACCGCAGGACTCAAAAAGTTGGGATCTTTTATCTTCTCTTTGAGCGCAGCCACTAAATCAGCGCGGATGTCCGGCGTTTCGGCAGCGACTTGGTTCATATAGTAGGCTTTTGCCGCCTCTTTTGCCTCGTCGGACACGCCGATAGAATCCGCGACCATCGGGGAGGATGCCGTGGTACTCGTGCGCTTTGTATTCTGTACGTTGTTCAGGGGCTGTATGCCGCCCAGTTTGTTGACGCTTATCATAAATAACCTTCCTCTACAGTATAATTATCGGCACTTTCGTCTGAAAGTTTAACGTTTTTGCTCCCGGAAATGAACACCGAAAATTCGCCGAGGATTTTTTCCCGTGCGGCAAATTCGTCGTGCATTTCGCGCGCCGTCCCTTCGATAATCTCTTCGTGCAGTTTGGTCAGCTCACGGCCGACGACTACCCGACGCTCACTATCAATATCGGCGATGTCCGCCAAGAGTTTAGCGATTCTGAACGGCGATTCGTACAGAATGACCGCATCTCCCGTTGCCAGAAGCTCCCGCAGCCGCGACCGCCTTCGTCCCGGCTTTGGCGAAAGGAATCCCTCAAAAATGAGCGTTTTTCCGCCCGCGCCTGCCACGCTTGCCAGCGAAGCGAACGCGCTCGCGCCCGGAATCGGCACGACGGCGTGTCCTGCCGCCCGCGCCCGTCCTGCCAGAATCGCCCCCGGATCGCTGATTCCCGGCGTTCCGGCATCGCTCGCATATGCTACGGTCTGCCCGTCGTCCAGCATCTTGATGATTTTCTCCGCCGCCGCCGATTCGTTCTGCGCCCGGCATGAAACCAACGGCTTGCGGATGTCAAAATGCGTGAGCAACTGCAAGGTGTGCCGCGTGTCCTCGGCGGCAATCACGTCCGCGCTTTTGAATGTCTCCAGCGCACGGAACGTAATATCACCCAGATTGCCAATCGGCGTTCCGACGATATACAGTGTAGACACAAAACCAGTATATCGGCAAAGACGCGCGTGTGCAAGGGAATTTTTCTGCCTGAAAGTGGACGCATCGCATACATTGCCAATAGCACGCTGTGTGCTATTTACTATAGCAAACGACGTACATTGCTTATAGCACAGTATGTGCTATTGGCAATAGCAAACGACGTACATTGCTTATAGCACAGTGTGTGCTATTGGCAATAGCAAACGGCGTACATTGCTTATAGCACAGTGTGTGCTATTGGCAATAGCAAACGGCGTACATT
>CAZSOK010000065.1:0-10025 GCA_964608445.1 uncultured Treponema sp.
AATTTCAAGAACGGACGGAAATCTTCAGGAATGAAGCGGAATGCTCAGGAATGGGACGGAAATTTCAAGAACGGACGAAAATCTTCAGGAATAGACGGGATTCTTCAGGAATATGCATGAATAGAGAGGAACGGGCTTCCGCCTTCAATAATTATGCATATCCGTGAGGTTTCTGCATCATGATTGCTGTCCGGCGCTCATGCTCCGATATGGATGCGCGTTCCTCATGGTTCTTTCCCGGCTGGCATGCCGTCCCGCGCGGTCAGTCCTTTGTGCGCGTGAAGAAGCGTCCGAGGATGCCTTTTGACTGCAAGATGTTCACGAACGCGGCGGGGTCGCGGCGCTTTATCTCCTTGGTGAGCGTGCCGCTTTCGTCGGCGGAGATGACCGTGTAGAGGACCGTCTTGTGCGCGCCGCTGTAGCAGCCCGTGCCCTCAAGCACCGTCGCGTCGTGGTTCGTCAGCGTCCGCACCGCGTCGTACAGCTCGTCCGGCTTTTCGGTGATGATGAGCATCGTCACTTTCTGGTAGCGGCGGTAGAGCAGGTTCAGGACCTGCGTGGAGGCGAACTGGAAGATGATCGAATAGAGCGAGGCTTCCCAGCCGAAGAGCATGCCCGCGACGGCGAGGACGCAGACGTTCATCAGCAGGATTTTGTTCCACATGTCCGTGCCTTTCCGCTCGGAGAAGTAGATGGCGATGATGTCCGTGCCGCCGCTCGTGGCGTCGGCGCGCAGGCAGCAGGATATGGCGAAGCCGTTGATGATGCCGCCGAACACCGAGCAGAGCAGGATGTCGTCGGTGAGCGTGATGTCGGGAACGAGGTCGGTGAGGACGGACGAGAGGGCGACCATCAGCAGCGTGTAGATCGTGAATTTCCTGCCGATGAAGCGGAAGCTCACGTAGACCGGCACCGCGTTGAGCGCGAGGTACAGCGGCGTGTAGGGAATGCGCACGGCAAGGTAGCGTTCTGCCGCCCGCTGGATCAGGAGCGAGATGCCGGAGAAGCCGCCCGGAAACAGTCCCGCCATGCGGACGAACGAATTCAGGTTCACGGAGAAGATTGCCGCCGCGAAGACGATCAGCGCGACCCGCTTGACCGGGCGCGGCGTGGGGATTATCGTGGTGATTCTGCTCATGTCAGCAGTATAGCAGCAATCGCGGGTTTTGGTAAGGTGGCGGCGCAGGCGGGCGGGTCACGGGGCGAACCGCTGCGGCGGGCTGACGACCCAGAACGCCTTGAGCGGCACGTCGCCCGTGTTGGCGAGCGTGTGCGGCGTTCCCGCGCTGAACGACACGCTGTCGCCTTCCGCGAGGTTGTACACGAGGTTTTCGTAATGCAGCTGCGCCTTTCCCTGCACGATGTAGCCGATTTCGCGTCCCGAATGCCCGTAGGATCCGCGCCGCGTGTGCGAGCCGACGGGAATCTCCACGACGAACGCTTCCATGGCGTGCCGTCCGTCGCCCTCCACGGGCTTGGCGACTTCCCCGTAGGTCACGCCGCCTTCGCTGATGTTCTTGCGCTCGTCCGCGCGGATGACCTGCACGGGGCGTTTGCGCCGGTACTCCGCGAACAGGAATTCGAGGTTGATGTCGAGCACGTCGGCGAGCGTGAGCAAGGTGTCGATTGCGGGCGAGACGCGGTTGCGCTCGATCTGCGAGACGAGGCTTTCGCTCACGCCTGCCCGCTGCGCCACGGCCTTGAGCGTCATGCCCTTGCGCTCGCGTATCGTGCGGATTTTTTCGCCGAAATGGTAGGGGATTCTCTTTTCCGCGCCGTCAGGATTCTTTTGCGTAGACATCGTTGTTCTGTTTCTCCCTGTTCAGTTCCATGACGAACCGGATGAACACGTCTTCGAGCGTGCGGTGCGGTCCGGGCAGTCCCATGCGCCTGCGGGTGCGGGCGTTGTCGCGGCGGATGGAATACTGCGTGAAGAAGTCGCGGTAGTCGAGGCTCACGTCGGTCTTGACATGCTCGCCCAAAAACTGCGACACTTCGTCGCGCCCGATGGCGGGGATGCCTTTTTCGCGCAGGATGGACTTGAGCTTGTTTATCTGCTCGAACGAGATGCCGAACAGGAATTCTTCCATTGCCTGCGACACTTCGGTTTCGGAAAGCTTTGCCTTGATGAACAGGTTCCATTCGTCGTCCATCTGGAACGAAATCATGATAAGCTCGCTCGTGCCCATCATCGTGCCGAACGCGGGGGCGAGCGTGCGACGCGCTTTCCAGACGGCCTGCAACACGGGCGAGATGTCCGCGATGTTCTGGTCGGCGCGGTGTTCCCACAGCAGCAGCAGCGAGAACGCGAGCTGGCGGCGGAAGTCCATGTCCAGTTCGTCGTCGCGGATGAGGTTCAGGTACACGTCCTCCGCGAGGAGCAGGAACATCATGGACACGGTTTCGTCCTTGAACGCCTGCCCGATTTTCTTGTCGAGCCCGGCGTTGTTGGAGAGCTTGCTGAGCGCGGCGAACGTGTGGATTTTTGCGACGAGGAAGCCTTTGCCGAGCGTCGCCTTTGACGGCAGCTGCAACGTGTTGTCGCCGTCTTTGGTGTGCGTGATGAGCGATTCGATGAGTGCCTGCGGCGTGCGCACGTCTGCGGTGAGGTTGGCGCGCTCCAGCAGCGACGGGAATCCCGCGAGCGACTTTGCCAGGTCCTCAAGGCGCGTCATGCGGCCGGCGACGTTGTTCAGCAGGTCGGGCGCGACGATGACGAGCTGGCGGGTCAGTTCGTCCACCAGTTCTTTCTGTTTCTGCGTGAGGACGACGATGCCCATTTCAAACGCGTGCTGCGGTTCCGGCTGCTCGTTGTCGAAAAACGTGTCGATGGGGATGCTTTCAAATGCGGTCTTTTCTTGGGTACTCATAACGATGCCGTGTTCCAGTATAGCACAGGTTTGGTTAATTTCAAATTTATTTTTGCCGATAATCACCGTATGAGAAAAGCGGTATGTATGTGCGCGGGCGCGTTTTTCTGCGCGGCGGGGCTGTCTGCGGTTGACTTGTCGGTCGGCGCGGACGACGTGAGGATTATCCGGGAGTCCGGGACGAATTTTGCCAATGCGACCGGGTATCACCTGTTCATCAGGAAAAAGGCGGACATCGAGTCCGTCCTGCTGACCGAGACGACCAGGGATCCCGACGGCGCGAGCGACAATTATGCCTACCGTGCGGGCGCGTATAATGCCGTGAACGGCGACGAGATCCGCTACCTTGACGGCAAGCCGCTCGTCTCTCCCAGCGCGCAGTACAGCCTCATCGATTCCAGCCCTGAGCCGGACGCGGAATTCGGTCAGGCGTTCCATATCTACATTCCGGCGGAAATCCATTACGGCTATCCGTGGACGCGCAACGGCACGGTACACATTGACCGCGGCACGTTCGTCAATATCCGCGCGTTCTCCAAAAAATATGCGGACTATGACGGCGGCGAGTATCATGACAATCCGTTCATGTTCGATTTGGTTGCGGGCAAGCCGCCCGTGCTGAGTGACGACTACAACCCTGCGGCGGCGATTTCGTTCTCCGACCTCGCGCGGCTGACGGGTGGTCAGATGGTCTGGTCACGGGGGCCGGAGTCGTTGGTGGACGACGTGACCGACTCGCTCGCGCGCGTTGAGTCCAAGACGATTGACGTGGTGTTCACCGTTGACGCGACGGGAAGCATGAAAGACGATATTCAGAAAATGCGCGACGAATGGATTCCGCTGCTGGAGCAGTCGCTCGGCGGGTACGATGACTGGCGGATCGGTCTGCTGCTGTACCGCGACTACGGCGATTCGTTCGACTATCGGGGTCTGCCGGTGCGGTGGTTCGACTTTACCCGCAGTCTTGACGAGTTCGCCCGGAATCTGAATGCGTTCACCGTGCGGGGCAATGAGGGCGGCGACACTCCCGAAGCGGTGTACGAGGCACTTGCGGCTTCTCTTGAATGGTACGACTGGCGGTCGGATGCGGAGAAGAAAATCATCTTGATTGGCGACGCAGAGCCGCACCCGCGCCCGCGCGCGAGCGGACAGTACACCAAAGAACGCGTTCTGAACGGCGCGCGCGCAAACGGTGTCGTCATCGACACGATCATCGTGCCTGATGACAAGCGGCGCGACGCGAAGTAAGCCCGCGCAAAAAAAACTGCCCGCCGAAAAACGGCGGGCAGTTTTGTATCCGTGTCAGTTTATGCTTCGCTGTCAGCGGATTCGGCGGCTTGCCGTGCGTCTTCCGCTTCCTGCGCCTGCCGCATCAGGGATTCAAGTTCGGCGGCTTTCATCTGGTCTTCCTGTTCGGCTTTTGCCTGAAGCTTTGCGTTGATTGCCGCGAGTTTGTCATCGGGGATTTTCGCCAGCTCAAGCTGCGCCAGTTTCTGGTAGGAGGCGGGGAACGTGCCGATCGGGTAGTTTGCGTACAGCGCGATGATTTCCTGAAGCACGGGCGCGGCATCCTCGTAGTTCTTTCTCTTCATATACAGGTGCGCGATTTCGTAGCGGGCTTCGATGTAAAGCGCGGGATCGCTGCCGTAACGGTCAACGACGGCGGTAAAGTAGGCGAGCGCTTCCTTGTTGCGGTTCTTTTCATACGCTTCCTGTCCGCGCTGAATCAGTTCTTTTGCCGAGGCATCGTCGGGAATCACCGTGTTCGTGGTGCAGGCGGCGAGCGCGAGCAGTGCGGCTGCCAAAACAATCTGTGCAAGGTATTTCATGGCACTAGTCTACCACGGAACGATTTTTTGTGCTATAGTGTCTTGATGAAACTCACGTTGACGGGAACAGGAACGAGCCACGGTGTGCCGGTCATCGGGTGCAGGTGCAAAGTCTGCACGTCCGCCGACCCGCGCGACAACCGGCTGCGCTGCGGCGCATACCTCACGCACGGCACGACGGCGGTGGCAGTGGACGTGGGACCTGAATTCCGCTTGCAGGCGTTGCGCGCCGGCATCACGCGGCTGGACGCGGTGCTGCTCACGCATAGCCATGCCGATCACCTGCACGGACTGGACGACCTGCGCGTCTTCAGCCATACCAAGCCGTGCCATTACGACGCGCGCGTATACCCTGAGACGGCGGGCAGCGGCTTGCCGATTTATGCGAACGCGCAGACGTTGGACGATATTCGCTCCCGTTTTTCCTATCTTTTTGCCGTCCACAAAGAGGGCGGCGGCGTGGCAAAGCTCGACTTCCGGGACTGCGGGACAGAGCCGTTCACGCTGGGCGACGTGCGGGTGATTCCCGTCCCGCTGCGGCACGGACATACGGACACGACGGGCTGGCTTTTTTCTTGCAGGGAGCGGGGAAGGGCGCACCACATCGCCTACCTGACCGATTGCAGCGAGATTCCTGCCGCGTCGTTCGCGCTCATTGCCCGGTATGCCCCCGCGCCCGACCATCTGGTGATAGACGGACTGCGCGAGCGTCCGCATTCCACGCATTTCAGTTTTTCGCAGGCTCTTGCGGCGGCAGACAAAATCGGTGCGCGGCATACCTGGCTCACGCACGTCAACCATGATATGCTGCATGCGGAAATCCAGGCGTACCTTGACGGCATATTGTCGCGCTTTTCGCGGCTGCAAAAAATCGTGCGTTCCGGGGGCAGCGTCGCGCCCGCATACGACTGGCTGGAATTGGATACCGGCACTTGACACGTGGCGGGGCTTTCAATAGAATGAAGAAACTCACGAAGCATTTTTAAGGTAGGTAACGATATGTCAAGAAGTTGTGATGTCTGCGGAAAAGGTACGATGAGCGGAAACAAGGTCAGCAAGTCATACAACCATACACGCCGCACGTGGCGGCCGAATCTTCTGAAAGTGAAGACTGAGGTCGGCGGCACGACGGCGACTATCAACGTGTGTACGCGCTGTCTGCGCAGCGGGTTCGTCACCAAGAAAATCAACGTAACGCCGGCAAATGCGGGTGCGCCCAAGGCGAACTAGTCGTCCTGCGTTGCAAAAGGCTGACCTCTGTGGTCGGCCTTTTTTCGTTTTAAAGCGCCGTTGCCAAGCCTTGACTTGCGCCTGTCTTTCGGTACAATGGAACTATCTTTAATTACAATAAAAGAGGACAGTATGAGAAAGATTACGGGCATTGTTTTGGCGGTCGCCGTGCTTTTTGCGGCGGGATGCCAGAAAAAGGCGGCGGGCGGCGCGCTCACGGTCGGCATTATCCAGCTGGTGGAGCATCCGGCACTTGACGCGGCGTGCAAGGGCTTCATTGACGGGCTTGCGGAAGCGGGCTACAAGGACGGCGAGAATATCATCATCGATTATCAGAACGCGCAGGGCGAACAGGCGAACTGCGTGACGATTGCCAACAAATTCGTGAACGACAAGGACAACTTGATCCTTGCGATTGCGACCCCGGCGGCGCAGGCAGTGGCGCAGCTCACCGACGACATTCCCATCCTGATTACGGCGGTCACCGACCCTGCCACGGCGAACCTCGTGGAGAGCAACGAGCGGCCGGGCAAGAACGTGACGGGCACGAGTGACCTGACCCCGGTTGCCGCGCAGATTGACCTGCTCAAGACGATTGTGCCGGACGCGCGGACGGTAGGGCTGATGTACTGTTCGAGCGAGCAGAACAGCGTCTTCCAGATTCAGCTGGCAAAAGATGCGTGCGACAAGGCGGGGCTGCGCTATGTGGAAGGCTCGGTCTCCAACAGCAACGAAATCCAGCAGGTGACGCAGAGCCTTGTGGGCAAAGTGGACGCGATTTATATTCCCACCGACAATATGCTCGCAGCCGGAATGCCGCTCGTGGCGCAGGTGGCGAACGAGAACAGGATTCCCACGGTTGTGGGCGAAAACGGCATGGTGCAGAGCGGCGGCATGGTGACCTACGGCATCAACTACTACGAGCTGGGCAAGCAGACTGCCGCGCAGGCCGTGCAGATCCTGCGCGACGGCGCGTCTCCTGCCGATATGCCAATTGAGTATCTTGAGCGGTGCGACCTTGCCGTCAACGAGGATTCGCTGGCTGCCGTGGGGCTGACGCTGCCTGAACTGTAATAGCCGAAAACCCTCACTACCGGTGACAGGCCGCCCGCACGACGCGGGCGGTTTTTTTGCGCCCTGCTTGCGGTTTGCACGGCGGGGGCTTCTGTGGTATAATCATCGCATGAATGTATTGCTTGCGATGCAGGGCGCAGTGGCGCAGGGTGTCCTGTGGGGGATTATGACGGTGGGCGTTTTTATGACGTTCCGCATCCTGAACATTGCCGACATGACGTGCGACGGGTCGTTTGCGCTCGGTGGGGCGGTCTGTGCGATGCTTATCGTGCGCGGTGTCAGCCCGGTTGTCGCGCTTGCCGTTTCATTCTTTGCGGGAACGCTCGCGGGGCTGGTGACGGGCTTCCTGCACACCAAGCTCAAGATACACGAAATCCTTGCGGGCATCCTGTCCATGATCGCGCTGTATTCCATAAATATCCGTGTCATGGGCAGGGCGAACACGCCGCTTTTGGGCGTTTCCACGCTGATGACCCGGCTTCAGGGGGCGGCGCACCTCGGCATCAACCAGACGTCGCTCGTCATCGGCGTGGCGTTCTGCGCGGTGATCGTCGCCGCACTCTACTGGTTTTTGGGAACGGAGATCGGGTCGAGCCTGCGGGCGACGGGCAACAATCCGCGCATGGTGCGCGCGCTCGGCGTGAACACCGACTCGATGAAAATACTTGGCCTTATGCTCGGCAACGGACTGATTGCGCTCAGCGGCGCGCTGGTGGCGCAGAGTCAGGGCTATGCCGACGTGGGCATGGGGACGGGGACGATCGTGGTAGGACTTGCGTCTATCATCCTCGGCGAGGTGCTTTTCGGCTTCTTCGGGCGTTTCCTGCCGTTCTGGTTCACGCTCGCTGCGGTCGTCCTCGGTTCGGTGGTGTACCGCATCATCATCGCGATTGTTTTGCAGCTGGGGTTGAAATCGACCGACCTCAAGCTGCTCACGGCGGTCATCGTCGCGCTCGCGCTTGCCATTCCCGTTATCAAGGCGCGGTTCTCCCGCGCGTTCCTGCGCCGCCGTCCTGCCGAGGAGGAATCTCGTGCTTAACATCACGCACCTTTCCAAGACGTTCAACGCAGGCACGATTACCGAGAAAAAAGCCCTGCGCGACATCAACCTGACGATTGAGGACGGCGACTTCATCACGGTCATCGGCGGCAACGGCGCGGGCAAATCCACGCTGCTCAACCTGATAGCGGGCGTGTACGAGTGCGACACGGGTACGATCGAGCTGAACGGGGTTGACCTGACCGATATGCCCGAACACCGGCGCGCCAGGTATCTTGGCCGCGTGTTCCAGGATCCGATGATGGGTACGGCGGGCAACATGGAGATCGAAGAGAACCTTGCGATGGCGCTGCGGCGCGGCAAACGGCGCACGCTCGGCTGGGGCATCCGCGCACGGGAGCGCGAACGCTACCGCGAGCAGCTCGCCCTGCTTGACCTGGGGCTTGAGAGTCGCCTGAAAAGCAAGGTGGGCCTGCTGAGCGGCGGTCAGCGGCAGGCACTCACGCTGCTCATGGCGACCTTGCAGAAGCCGGAGCTGCTCCTGCTGGATGAGCATACCGCCGCGCTCGACCCTAAGACCGCGCAGAAAGTCCTTGACCTGACGCAGCAGTTTGTGGAGCGGGACCGGCTGACTGCGTTCATGGTGACGCACAACATGCGCCACGCTATCCACTACGGCAACCGCCTGATTATGATGCTGGAGGGGCGCGTCGTCTTTGACGTGCGCGGCGAGGACAAGCGGCGGTTGCAGGTGCAGGATCTGATGCAGAAATTCCAGAGCGCGAAGGGCGATTCCCTGAGCGACCGGATGCTGCTGAACTGACCGGGGAAAAGGAATTCGTCCTTATTAAAATTGAATCCGCAGGGAATTTTGATTTTCTGCGGACTGAGTTTCGTCTGCGCGAGCAGACAGTACAATAAGCGAGTTTTTTGCCCTGATTCCATGCGGAAAACCGGCGCGGTTGTGTTTTGGCTTGCAATAGCGTATACTGAAACGGTGGAGGCAGCCCATGAACGCAACGAATGGTTATTTTGATGGCACGGTATGCATTCCGTTTTCAAAGGAAGCCCTGCGCCCGCGTCAGAAAGTGATAATCACTGCCCTTGACGTATTCCTTCCCCCGGAACGCGACCTGAAAAAATATGTCGGAAAAGTGAGCCGCGAAGATTCCGACGTAGTTGCAGATGCCGTCGCCACAGGACGGAAGGCAGATCTTGATGAATGGTAAGTTGCTTGATACGAATGTCATCATCCGTTACATAAAAAACGAGGGCAATGTGGCTGACCTCTTTGAGGAAAGAGATGTGTACTTTTCGTCAATAGCGTTGGGGGAGCTGCTATTCGGACTGGAATGTTCCGCACGGAAAGCAGAAAATGTTGCCGTGTACGCGGGCTTTTGTAGCGAGCTTGCGGATATAAAGGTTCAGCTGAAAGCAGACGGGCATCCTATTCCTGAAAATGATATATGGATTGCTTCCTGCGCGATGTCCTACGGGCTTACGGTAGTTACGGCGGACGATTATTTTTCGTTTATTAAAGGCATCGCGGTAGAAAGAAGGTGACGAAGGGGGCATCATGTTTTCTGATTCGGGGTTCGACATGCACAACGTGCTCGAATGGAGTCCGCGCTTTGACATAGGGATTCCCGTGATTGACGATCAGCACAAGCGGCTCATCGGGCTGTGCAACCGTCTTCACCGGGGGCTTATGCAGAACGGCTCGGAGACGACCTGGAGCGACAGCCTCGCGCAGGCAATCCGCGAGTGCTACGATTATGTGCTGCTGCATTTCAAGACCGAGGAGACGCTCATGCGGGCGGCGGGCTACCCCGACTATCCCGACCACAAGCGCGAGCATGACGTGTTCAGGAAGAAAGTCCTCTCGCTGGCAAGCGAATTTGAGACTTCGACGATCGGGACGGCGTACAAATTTGTCAGATTCCTGTATGACTGGGTGTTCACCCACATTGCGCACGAGGACAAGCTGTTCGTCAAGAGCGTCCTCGACTACTACCGTCGGAC
>CAZSOK010000066.1:0-10010 GCA_964608445.1 uncultured Treponema sp.
GTTCCGGTGACGGGCAACCCCATGGTAAAGACGGCGGTGCCGTCTGCGTAAAACGCGAATGCTACTTTCTGCTCATACGTTGCGGCTATGCGGCTTCCGCACGGAATGATGATACCATTGTTTTCGTCGTCATCTGATTTGTCATCGTCGCCACTCGTGTCGTTATCGTTCCCGCCGGTGGTCGTGCCGCTCGTGTTATTATCATTCCCGCCTGGGGGTGTGCCGCTTGTGTTGTCGCCGGACGTGGGTGCTTTGACAGTGATGCTTCCTACGCGTGTCAAAAAGGGTGACCAACCACCGCTTTCGTCGGTATAGACATTGGGAGACAACGCATCTTTATAGGAAAAGTCGAATTCGACTTTTAGTACCGATTCATCGTCATCGCCCCACGGATTGCCGACCTGACGAACGTCTTCCGTTATGGCGGTGTCGTCCTCAGTGAAAGTATACGTTCCTGTCCAGCACAGCGCGGAATCTTCAAAGAACTGCACCGTTCCGTCCAAGTCAAAGGTGAGCGATAGCGGACCGGTGTATTCCCATTCGGTCAGTGCGGACGGGTCGCTGCTCGTCGTTTTCTTTGTGAAGGTATATTCGTCGGGTTTTCCAGCTTCGTCATAATAGTAGAACGACATCGTGTCGCCGTTGAATTTTGCGTGGTATACCTCCTCATCTCTGTCGTCTGATTTTAAAGGCATACGCACGGTGAAGTCGCCGTTTGCTTCTTTGGTATATGTGCCGCTGATGGGCCACCCCCAAGTCATAACGGCAGTGCTGTCTGCGTAAAAAGCAAGTGTACATATTTGCACATATTTCGCGGTTATGCGGCTTCCGCGCGGAATGACGGTGGGAATTGTTTCTCCGTCATCGCCGGGCGTTGTGGTGTCTGGCTTGCCACTGGCAGGATCGTTGTTTGATTCTTTTTCAAATGCGTCTTGCAATGCTTTCAATTCTTCTTCGGGAATTGCAGGAATGCTTTTGTTGATGGCAGGATTGTTTTCTTGTATGGATGTAATCACTTTGTCGTCTGCTTTTTCGATGTTCACTTCTGCGGAAACCGTGATTTTGACATCGGCTTCGCCCGTTGCAATGAGTACGGATATGCTTGTTTGCCCTTCAAGGATAAGGCTCGTGACCGTTTCTGCGACGACGACATTTCCGAACGAATTGCCGGCGTTGTCTGAAGAGAACGTGCAGTCTGCTTTGATGAAGACTTTGCCGATTGTTACGCCGCTGCCTTTCAGCGTGATTTTTATGCCGCCGGCACGAGTTGCTGCCCGCGCAGCCACGTTCCGGCTTGTTGAGCCGCCTGCGGTGACTGTTCCGATGTTTTTTGTGCCGTCGAACGTCACGTCCGCGCCGTCCGCAATGATGAAACTTGCGCTTTTTGCATCTCCCGTGATGATGCTTGTTCCAGAGATTGTGTAGGTCTTGTCGGGAGCAAATGCGTAGTCGTTCAGATGAACCGTGCCGCCCGCATTCAGCGCGTCTTGCAGCGTGGTCGATTTTTCCGGCTCGTCTTGGAGATTACAGCCGACGAACGCCAGTGCGAACGCAAGCAGAACTGCGCATGGTACTCTTTTTTTCATGTAAGCACTCCTTAGAAAAAAGATGGGTCATTTTACCCCCCCCCATTGCCGTTTTGTCAAGACCTTGCAAAAAAACGGCACGATTGCCATAGAAGCCGCCTGTATGTTTGCTGTTTTTGTATGTATTTCCGCAAAGACTCGATGGCAGGAATAGGCTATTCTGCATATTGCGCGTAGCCTATTCCGTATATCGTGCATAGCCTATACTGCATATACGGAATAGGCTATTCCGCATATCGCGTATAGCCTATTCATGTTGAATTTCAGGATTGTATGTACGCTTTATTTATAGAAAGCCTTTTCGTATGCTTCACGGCGGTATTCCTGCCTGTCCGTTCCTTGACACGAGCCGCCGCTTGCCGTATACTTTTGGCATGAACCGCAGCACTTTTTGCGTGACAGGAAAGACATACTCAGCCGACGTGGGCTTTGGCGCGTTGCCGGGCTATTATTACGGTGGTGATGTCTCTCTTGCGCGTTCGGAAAGGTCGCGCCGTTGGTAACGGCATGGTTGCGGGTAACACGGCACTGACAGGACTTCCGGGCAAGGAAGTCCTTTTTTTGTGCCACATCACATTTCGGACAATCACAAGGAGCAAGACATGATTGTAGTGTTGAAAAATGGCGCGCCGTCGCAGAAAGTGGACGAGCTGAAGGCAAGCCTCAAAGCGCGCGGACTGGATTTGCACGAGTCAAAGGGCGCGGACGTGACGATTCTGGGGCTGATCGGCGACACGAGCCGCATTCAGCCGGAGGAGCTGCTGGCAAACGACATCGTGGAGAGCGCACAGCGCGTCAAAGCGCCGTACAAGCAGGCGAGCCGCAGTTTTCATCCTGCCGACACCGTGATTGCCGTGCTGTCAAAATCGGGCGCGGCGGGTGCGAGCATCGGCGACGGAAAGACGTGCGCGGTCATGGCAGGCCCGTGCTCGGTGGAGAGCGAGGCGCAGGTGGTGGAGGTGGCAAAGGCGGTCAGGGCGAGCGGTGCGAGGTTTCTGCGCGGCGGTGCGTTCAAGCCGCGCACGTCGCCGTATTCGTTCCAGGGACTGGGCGCGGACGGGCTGGAGTTGCTCAAAATCGCGCGCAAGGAGACGGGCTTGCCGATCGTCACCGAGCTTATGGCAATCAATCAGATTCCGCTGTTTGCGGACGTGGACATTATCCAGATTGGCGCGCGCAACATGCAGAATTTCGACCTGCTCAAAGAAGTCGGCAAGCTCAGCAATCCGATTCTGCTGAAACGCGGGCTGAGCGCGACGGTAAAGGAATTTTTGATGAGCGCGGAATATATCATGGCGAGCGGGAACGAGAACGTCATTCTCTGCGAGCGCGGTATCCGCACGTTCGACAATTACACGCGCAACTGCCTTGACCTGAGCATCGTGCCGTACCTCAAAAAAGAGACGCACCTGCCTGTCATCATCGATCCGAGCCACGCGTGCGGCATCCGCTGGATGGTCCCGACGCTGGCAAAGGCGGCGGTCGCCGTGGGCGCGGACGGGCTGATTATTGAGGTACACAACAATCCTGAAAAGGCTTTGTGCGACGGCGAGCAGTCGCTCACGCCCGCGCAGTTTGCCGACCTGATGGGCGTGCTGTCGCAGTATGCCGCCGTTGAGGGCAGGACGCTGTGATTATGCCAGCGTGTTGATGTTGACGAGCGGCACGTTTTCGAGCGTGCACGGCGAGGCGAGGCAGTCGGCGAGCGCGTGTGCCGTGTCGAGTGCGGTGAGGCAGCCGATGTCCCGTTCGACAGCAAGGCGGCGCAGTTTGACGCTTTCGGCGGCGGGGTCGCGCCCCTTTGCGGACGTGGAGATGACGTAGGCAATCGTGCCGCGTTCGAGGAGCGTCATCACGTTGTCCGTGGGATGCTCGTGCGCCTTTGCCACGCGGGTAACGGTCATGCCGGAGCGTTCGATTGTCGTGGCGTTCCCGGCAGTGGCGTACAGGCGGAATCCGAGCGCGGCGAATTTCCGCGCGAGCGCGGGCAGTTCGGGGAGGTCTGACTCGCGCACGGAGAACAGCACGCCGTCCGGGGGCGTTGCGGGGCAGGGGTGGTTGTGCTTTTCGGGGGCGTTGTTCCCCGCAGAGGGGGTAGCGGAAGACGGCGCAGCCGGCTGGAGCGAGGGGGTATTCGCGGCGAGCACGAATGTGCGAAGTTTCAAGCGGAGTTCCCCCTCCTGCGCTTTGGGGCGGATCATGCTCCAGCCTGCCGCCGCCATGCCCTTGAACAGGGCCTGCCCGCGCGTTTTTGCGATGCCGAGCACTTCGCCGGTGGATTTCATTTCCGGTCCGAGGTGCGTGTCCACGTCGGCGAGTTTTTCAAAGCTGAACACGGGGACTTTGACGGCGACGTAGGGCGGCTTGCGGTAGAGTCCCGTGCCGAATCCCATGCCGCGCAGGCTTTCGCCGAGCATGGCGCGGGTGGCAAGCTCAATCATGGGGACGCCGCTCACTTTGGACAGGTAGGGGACGGTGCGGCTTGAGCGCGGGTTCGCCTCGATGATGTACAGTTCGTTTTTATGGATCAGGTACTGGATGTTCACCAGCCCTTTCGTGCCGAGCGCGCGCGCAAGGTCGCTGGACTGGCGCACGATTTTTGCCTCAATGTCCGCGGGGAACGCGCCGGGATACACGGCGATCGAGTCGCCGGAATGGATGCCCGTGCGCTCGACGTGTTCCATGATGCCCGGAATCAGCACGTCCGTGCCGTCGCAGATGCAATCGACTTCAAGTTCCGTTCCTTCCATATATTGGTCAATCAGCACGGGATTTTCGATGTTCTGGCGCAGGATGATGTTCATGTATTCCTTGACGTCGGCACGGTTGCGCGCCACGATCATGTTCTGCCCGCCGAGGACGTAGCTGGGGCGCAGCAGCACGGGATAGCCGAGCCGCTCCGCCGCTTCGAGCGCATCGACGGCGGTAAAGACGGTCTGCCCTTTGGGGCGGCGGATGCCGAGGCGGTCGCACAGCGATTCAAAACGCTCGCGGTCTTCGGCAAGGTCGATGGAATCCGCCGACGTGCCGAGGATACGGATGCCCTGCGCGTCCAGGAATTTGGTGAGCGCGATTGCCGTCTGCCCGCCGAACGCCACCACCACGCCGAGCGGTTTTTCCACGGCAAGCACGTTCATCACGTCGTCGGGCGTAAGCGGCTCAAAATAGAGGCGGTCTGCCGTGTCAAAGTCCGTGGAGACGGTCTCCGGGTTGTTGTTGACGATCGCCACTTCGTAGCCGAGTTTTTTGAGCGACTGCACGCACTGCACGCTCGCGTAGTCGAATTCGATGCCCTGCCCGATTCTGATAGGTCCTGAACCGAGCACGACGATCGTGCCTTTTGCGCCCGGTTTCCGCTCCGCAAGAAAGCGTTCCGCCTCGTTCTCGCCGCCGGTCGTGGCATAAAAATACGGCGTTTCCGCGTCAAACTCGCCCGCGCACGTATCGACCATTTTGAACGAGCGGGGCGGATAGAGCAGGGCGGGGGAGGATTCCCTGCGGCAGATGGTGTCGAGCTTCCACAGGAACCAGGGGTCAATGCGCGTGATGCCGTGGATTTCTTCCACCGTGAGCAGGTTGCGCTTCAGTGCCTGGTATATCGCAAAAATGCGCTGGTCGGTGCATTGCGCCACGCGCTCGCGGATTTTTTCGTCGCCTTCGCGCGCGAACGCCGGCAGGTTCAGGTCTTTTACGCCGATTTCCGCGCCGCGCACCGCCTTCAGGATCGCCTCCTCAAAACTCTGCCCGATCGCCATGACCTCGCCGGTCGCCTTCATCTGCGTGCCGAGCCTGCGCGATGCGTACACGAATTTGTCGAACGGGAATTTCGGCATTTTGACGACGACGTAATCCAGCACCGGCTCAAAGCAGGCCTGTGTCTTTTTCGTGACGAAATTCGGAATCTCGTCGAGCGTGTAGCCCACGGCAATGAGCGCGGCGACTTTCGCGATCGGGTAGCCGGTCGCCTTGCTTGCCAGCGCGGACGAGCGCGACACGCGCGGGTTCACTTCGATGACGGCATAGTCGAACGAGTCGGGGTTGAGCGCGAACTGGCAGTTGCAGCCGCCTTCAATGCCGAGCGCGGAGATGATATGCAGTGCCGCGCTGCGCAGCATCTGGTATTCTTTGTCGGCGAGCGTGAGCGCGGGCGCGACGACGATCGAGTCGCCCGTATGCACGCCCACCGGGTCAAAGTTTTCCATAGAACAGACCGTAATCACGTTTCCCGCCGCGTCGCGCATCACCTCGAATTCAATCTCTTTCCATCCGGCAATGCATTTTTCCACCAGAATCTGATGGATCGGCGAGCGGTGCAGCCCGTTGTGCGCGATTTCGTCCAGCTCGCGGTCGTTGTGCGCGATGCCGCCGCCCGTTCCGCCGAGCGTGAACGCCGGGCGGATAATCGCCGGAAAGCCGATTTCGTCATGCACGAATGCCGCCGCATCCGCGTAGTCGGTCACCACTTTTGACGGAATGCACGGCTCGCCGATTGCCTCCATCGTGTCCTTGAAGAGCTGTCGGTCTTCCGCCTTGTCGATTGTCTCCGGGCGCGCGCCGAGCAGCTGTACGCCGTGGCTTTGCAGGAAGCCCGACCTTGCCAGCTCCATGGAGAGCGTCAGTCCCGTCTGCCCGCCGAGCGTCGAAAGCAGCGAGTCGGGTTTTTCTGTTTCGATAATCCGCCTGAGCGTGGCGAGCGTCAGCGGCTCAAGGTAGATTTCGTCCGCCATTGCATGGTCGGTCATCAGCGTGGCGGGATTTGAGTTGACCAGGCAGACTTCCAGCCCCTGTTGCCTGAGCGCCTTGCAGGCCTGGTTTCCCGCGTAGTCGAATTCTGCCGCCTGCCCGATGACGATCGGACCGGAGCCGATAATCATGACTTTGTGAATGTCTTGCTTTAATGGCATCGTATCATCTCCAAAAACGTGTCGAACAGATAGTTGGTGTCGTGCGGACCGCCGCAGGCTTCGGGGTGGAACTGCACGCTGAACGCCGGAATGTCCGTGTACTCGATTCCCTCGCACGTGCCGTCATTCATGTTGACGAACCGCAGCGTGGCGCACGGCGGGAGCGAGTCGTTTTCGACCGCATAGCCGTGGTTCTGGCTGGTGATAAGCACGCGCCCGGTTCGTCTGTCCTTGACCGGCTGGTTCGCGCCGCGGTGTCCGTAGGTGAGCTTGCCCGTCCGTGCGCCGCGTGCGAGCGCGAGCATCTGATGTCCCAGGCAGATGCCGAACAGCGGAATGCCCGTTTCGCACAGTTTCCTGATTTCGGCGATGATGCCGCCGTTGGCCGCCGGGTCGCCCGGCCCGTTGCTCAGCATGATGCCGTCCGGGTCGAGTGCCTGGATTGCCGCTGCGGTGGCATTGCACGGCACGACGATGACGGAAAGCCCGCGTTTTTCAAGCTCGCGCCGGATGTTCTTTTTCGCGCCGAAATCAACGAGCACGACGCGCTTTTTCGTGCCGTCATGCGCCACGGCCTGCGGGACTGCCCGCACCGTCTGCACGGACTGCACCGCGTCCGTAATCGTGTACGCGCGGATTTTGGCGAGCAGGTTTTCTTTTTCGGCAGGCGAGGCGAGCCGCGCGGCGACGGATTCCGCGTCGCTTCCGCTGGCAATCATGCCGTTCATCACGCCTGCTTCGCGCAGCAGTTTGGTGAGCCGCCGCGTGTCGATTCCCGCAATGCCGACGATATGCCGCCCGGCAAGGAAGTCGTGCAGGCTGCCCGCGCAGCGGAAATTCGACGGGTGGTCGCACACTTCCCGCACGACATAGCCGCGCACCCAGGATGTTTCGCTCTCAAAGTCTTCGGGGATAACGCCGTAGTTGCCGACGAGCGGGAACGTCTGCGTGACAATCTGCCCGAAATAGCTGGGGTCGGTCAGCGTCTCCAGATAGCCGGTCATGCCCGTGGTAAAGACCGTCTCACCGATGACGCTGCCGCGCGCGCCGACGGGCGTTCCGGCAAACACCGTGCCGTCGGCAAGGATCAGGTATGCTTCTTCCATTTCGCTCTGCCTCAAAAAAAGGCGCTCACTCCGCCGGAAACATAATTCCTGCCGAATGAACGCCTTTGTTCTTGTCCTGCCAGTATACTTTTTTGCGGGGCGTTGGTCAATGTCATGCGCCGTGCCGCCGGGTAGAAAAAAAACGGGGAATGTGCTATCGTCTTGCTATGGAACTCAAACACGCGACGTATGGCATTGTGGGGCTGGGCATTATGGGCGGGTCGTTCGCCAAGGCAGTCCGCCAGCATATTCTCAGTCAGTCGGGGGCGACCGGGCGGGTGCTTGCCTGCAACCGCAGCACGGCGTGCCTTTCGCAGGCCATGGCGGAGGGCGTCGCGGACGCGGTGTTCACGGCGGACAACGTGGCGGAGATGCTGCCGCAGTGCGACGTGGTGTTCGTCTGCCTCTATCCGCACGCCACGCTTGATTTTATGCGGGAGCACCGGGAGCATTTCAAGGGCGGCGCGATCGTCACGGACATCAGCGGCGTAAAAGGGATTTTTGAGCAGGCGTTGCCGCAGCTGCTGCGGGGCGACGTCGATTTTATCATCGGGCATCCGATGGCGGGCGGCGAAAAAGAAGGCTACGCGCATTCCGACGCGTCGTTTTTCGTGAACCATAATTATATCCTGTGTCCCACGCCGTTCAACAAGGGCGAGAACCTTGCCTTCATGCGCACGCTCGTCGCCGAGCTGGGATTCACGCGCATCACCGAGACGACCTGCGACATGCACGACTACAAGATTGGCTTCACCTCGCAGCTGTGCCACGTGATCGCGAGCGCGCTGGTCGAAAGCGCCGAAGACCCCGAAATCACGGCGTTCGGCGGCGGGTCGTTCGAGGACCTGACGCGCATCGCCCTGATCAATGCGCCGCTGTGGACGGAGCTGTTCATCGCGAACAAGGAAAAACTGGTCGCCCACATCGAGCGTTTCGAGCGGCAGATAGAGCGGTTCAGGACGTACATCGCCGACTCCGATGCCGACCGCCTGCGCGACCTGCTTTCCCACACGCGCGAGCAGCGGCTCAAGATGGGCGCTGTCCGCACGGTAAAAAAATAGTTCTCCGCGCGCTTCGGCATACTATGGCGGCATGAGCAAAAGACAAGTTGGCTAGACGGACGGCCGCAATAGCACCAAACCAAACTGCGGTCGGCCGGACGAGTTCACGTTTTCCGTTGGCGCGGTGCGGGTGACAAAGGTTGAGGACGGGGTAATTCGCGGACCAGGCGGAAAGGACTGCAAGGTAAAGGAAGTGTACGTTGAGTCCGTTGACTAGTCCTATAATAGTTTGAGGCGGTAATGCTATGGCAAAGAGAAAAAGCGACAGGCAGTTGATAAGGGAAAATGACTACAATATCCGTTACGCGTATGAAAACGGAAACTCAAACTTGGGCAGTACTCCGTTTCTTATTATGCCCGGTTTTCGCACGGTCTATTACTGGAAGGAAAACTGCGTTGTAACAAGAAATGAGGCTACGGGGGAAAGAAAGGTTGTGCGCGGTATTTTTACGGCGAAAATGGCTAACGAGGCGAGCGACAGACTTTACGAGGAATTTAAGAAAAACAAACAAAAAATAAACAAGCGGAAAGGCTTGCGGAGAGCATGAAATGGCTAAAATGAAAGCAACGCACGACAAAATCGTCCTTCAAACTGCGTCCGTAACCTGAGAAACCTTTGAGAGAAACACGGGTTCAGGATAACCGGCATTCGCGTTGGCGGCGAGGAGGAAAACGACGTTTTCATGGCGTTTGAAGTAACCTCGCCAAAGGGAACGAACGCGGTCGCTTTCGATTCCCAACACGAAAGCGAGCAGCAAACAAAAATTTGTTCGTTCCCCAACGTAATTTTGACGAACGGCACGGCGGAAGTTGCCCCGCCAAACGGATTTCCACCAACGGCAAAACGCCGTTCCTTGTCCCGACGCAATTTGGGCAAAAATCCGCGCGGGCGGTGCTTCCCCAACGCGAAAGCGAGCACCACCCGAAGAGGTTTTTATCGTCCCGACGCAATTTTAACGAAAACCCGCGCGAGTGGTGCTTCCCTGACGAGAAAGCGGCTTCCGTCCAAAAAGGTTTTTCCTATCCCGACGCAATTTTGGCGAAAACCCGAACGGGCGGTGCTTCCCTGACACAAAAGCGGCTTTCGCCCAAAAAGGTTTTTACGTGTGGCGATGATGAGGAGGCGGACGATCCGAAAGCGACGCTGACACTCGTGGGCGATGGCGGTGCCGTAGAGCTGGAAACGGGCAAGGCAGTGCCGGTCACCGCGACGGTGACGGTGGAGAACGACACGTTCAGTGCCGATGCGAAAGACCTTGCGCAGGAATTAGCGGAAGAGATTGCGCAGGAAGCCGTGGCGGCACGGAAGCTGCTGGGCAACGACAAACTGTCTGAACGGGAAATAGCCGAGAT
>CAZSOK010000067.1:0-9906 GCA_964608445.1 uncultured Treponema sp.
GGGGCTGTCGGTTGGCAGGTCTCTCTGCGCTCCCACTAGCAAAACCCGCTTTTTTTTTCTATACTGACGGTATGACAGACGCAAAGACTGAGTGCCGTGCCGTGGTGGCGGCGGCTTTGAATGTGTATATGGCGGAACAGGGCGCGAGCAGCGCGGTGGAAGCGGGGGCGGTGGTTATGGAGAACCCGCCCAGACCGGAGATGGGCGATTGGGGAATGCCGATGTTCCTGTTTGCCAAGCAGCTGCGGGCCGCACCGCCGGTGATTGCCGCCGAGGTGGTCAGGATTATTGCGGCGGACGCGGGGCTTTCTGCGCGGGCGCAGAAAGTCGGCACGTTCCTTGCGGTCGGTCCTTATGTGAATGTCAAGTTGGACAAGGCGGCGGCAGCGGCGGTCGTGCTTTCGCGCATACAGGACGAAGGCTCGGCATACGGTTCGCTCGGCGCGGACGGCACGGCGCATTGCGCGGGGCGGCGCGTCATGGTTGAGTTCAGTTCGCCCAACACGAACAAGCCGCTGCACCTCGGTCATTTGCGCAACGACGCGCTCGGCGAGAGCGTGAGCCGTATCCTCAAAAAGGCGGGCGCGGAAGTGTTCAAGGTGAACATCATCAACAACCGGGGCGTGCATATCTGCAAGTCCATGCTCGCCTACAAGCTGTTCCACGAGGCGAACGGCGACACGCCCGAATCGCTGGGCATGAAGGGCGATCATTTTGTGGGGCAGTGCTACGTGGAGTTCGACCGCTATGCCAGGGAACACCCGGAGGCGAACGCGCAGGCGGAGGAGATGCTCGTGCAGTGGGAGCGGGGGTCGGACGACGACGACCTGCACCGGCTGTGGCGCATGATGAACGGCTGGGCGATTGACGGCGTGCGGCAGACGTACGCGCGCACAGGCGTGAGCTTTGACCGGCTGTATTTTGAGAGCGAGACGTACCTGAAAGGGCGCGAGGAAATCCTCAAAGGCGTGGATCGCGGTATTTTCTTCCGGGCGGCGGACGGTTCGGTGCGCGTGGACGTGACGGAAGCGACGGGAAAGGGCAAGGACGGCGAGAATCAGGAGAAAGTCCTGCTGCGCAAGGACGGCACGTCGGTCTACATCACGCAGGACATCGGCACGGCGATTTTCCGGCACGAGGACTGGGCGTTCAACCAGATGGTCTACGTGGTGGCGAGCGAGCAGAACTATCATTTTAAGGTGCTGTTCTACCTGCTGCGGAAACTCGGCTTTGACTGGGCTGACCGGCTGTTCCACCTGAGTTATGGCATGGTCAACCTGCCGAACGGGCGCATGAAGAGTCGCGAGGGCACGGTGGTGGATGCCGACGATTTGATTGACAGCCTGCGCGACGACGCGCTTGCGGAAATCAGGGCGAAAGGGCGCGAGGCGGACGTGGGCGACGCGAACGAGGTGGCGGAGCGTGTCGCGCTTGCCGCGTTGCATTATTACCTGCTCCAGATTACGCCGGTCAAGGACATGGTGTTCAATCCGCAGGAAAGCCTGTCGTTCAACGGGAACACGGGACCGTACTTGCAGTACATGGGCGCGCGCATCGCGTCGATCCTGCGCAAAAGCATGGAAAGCGGCATCGCGCCTACGTCGGCACGGGACGCGGCGGCGCGGCTGACGGCTGGCGAGGAATGGGACTTGATCAGGCGGCTGGGCGACTATCCCGACACGGTTGCCAAGGCGGCGGAGACGCTGGACGCGAGCGTGGTGGCGGCGTACCTGTATGACGTGGCGAAGCTGTTCAGCAAGTTCTATCAGCAGTGTCCGATTCTTGCCGCGGGCGACGATTCGTTGGCGGCGGCGCGGCTGTTCTTGGCGCAGTGCACGTTGCAGGTACTCAAAGACGCGATGCACCTCGTGCTCGTGCCGTACCTTGACCGGATGTAGGGGGCGGCGATGCTCGTGCAGGTGATTTCTGACATCCACGGCAGTTATGACGACGTGCGGACGGCAATCGATTCCTTTGCACCGCGCAAGCCCGACATCCTGCTGCTGTGCGGGGATTTTCTGAATCATGGGCCGCGCAACCCGTTGCCGGCGGGCTACGACACCAAGGCGACGGCGGCACTGCTCAACGCGCACAAGGCGCGTATCGTCTGTGTGCGCGGCAACTGCGACAGCGAGGTTGACCAGATGCTGCTGGAATTTCCCTGCCTGAACGCGTACACGACGCTGTTTTTTCCGGGGGCGGACGGCGCGCGGCTGAACGGGCGCGTGTTCGTGCATCACGGGCATCTGTATGACCGGGCGCAGCTGGCGGCGTGGCTTCCGCGCGGGACGCTGGTGGTGAGCGGGCATACGCACGTGACGGTGCTGGAGGAGGCGGACGGGCTGTGGTACTTGAATCCCGGATCGGTCGCCATTCCCAAATGCGCGGACGGCAAGACGTGCGCATTGATTGAGGCAGACGAAAAGGGCATCGCGCGTGTCTCCGTGCATTCGGTGGACGGCGCGACGCTTTACAAGCAGGCATCTTTTCGGTAAGATGACGGCACGTCAGTTCGAAAATCCATCCTGACGATAAACAAAACTAGGAGACTGCTATGCGTTCAGAACGAGAGCTGGACGGCGTGACGTTGCTGGGAAGCGGCGGTACGCCGTATGTGACGGCCTATTCGCCGGAAATCCTCGAAAAATTCCCGAACAAACATCCCGAAGACGATTACATGGTCACGCTCAACTGCCCGGAGTTCACGTCGTTGTGTCCCAAGACGGGGCAGCCCGACTTTGCCAAAATCGTCATCAATTATATTCCCGACGGCTTTCTGGTGGAATCTAAATCGCTCAAGCTGTATCTGTTTTCGTTCCGCAATCACGGGGATTTTCACGAGGACTGCGTGAACGTCATCAAGGACGATTTGGTGCGGCTGCTCGACCCGAAATATCTTGAGGTGGAAGGCATTTTTACGCCGCGCGGCGGCATTGCCATCTATCCGTTCGCCGTGTACGCCAAGCGCGGGGGCGGATACGAATCGTCTGCCCGAGACCGGCTTTTCTCTGCCGTTGACCGCCGCCGCTGAGTTGCCGCGCAGGAGGTTTGTATGCCCTTTCAAAATGAGATCGTGCTGCTTGCGAGCGTGTTCGTGTTTTTCGGCGGCGTGGTGGCGTTTTTCCGCCTGTTCGGCAAGACCGGCGTGTTCGCCTGGACGGTCATCTGCACGATTGCCGCCAACATCGAAGTGCTGATTTTGGTGCATGCCTATGGGCTGGACACCACGCTGGGCAACGTGCTGTATGCGTCGTCGTTCCTTGCCACGGACATCATGAGCGAGCTGTTCGGCAAGAAGGCGGCGAACCGGTGCGTCAAGATCGGCATTGCGGCGAATGTCGCGTTTATTGTGATAAGCCAGAGCTGGTTTCTGTATGTGCCGGCTCCTGCGGATACGATGGCGGCTCCGATCCGCACGGTGTTCGCCAACACGCCGCGCGTCATGCTTGCCAGCCTGATTGCCTATGCGCTGTGCGAGCAGTACGATGTGTGGGCGTATCACCGCCTGTGGGACTGGTCGGCACGAAAATGGGGCGACGGGCGGCGGTTTTTGTGGCTGCGCAACAACGGGTCTACCATGGTGAGCCAGCTGATCAACGTGGTCGCTTTCAATGTGCTGGCGTTTGCGGGCGTGTTTCCGGCGCGGACGCTCGCGCAGGTCCTGCTGTTCGGCTACGCGATTTTTTTGGTCACTTCGCTGCTGGACACGCCGTTCCTGTATCTTGCGCGGTATCTTGCGGAGAAGCACCCGGAATTGCGGGAACGCTGATGGTGTGCTATACTGGGGGTATCTTGGTTCTGAGGGGTCGGCATGAAAAGTCGGTTTGCGTGTGTGGCGGCATCTGCGGTGCTGCTGGCGGCGGTTTGCGGTCTGTTTTTTGGTTGTGAAAAGGGAACGGCGGATTCGTCTGCGGACGGATCGTTTGCGCTGGCGGTGCGGCAAGAGGGCGGCACGGACGGGAACACCGAAGAGCGCGTGTATGATCCGGGGACTTTTTTCACGCCCGACTACACGCCTTACGCGCCCGAACCTGAGAACACGCCGCGCCGTCTGACGCTGAACGCGCCTGCGCCGGGCGGCGAAAAAGCGCGGGGCATCGTGCCGGGCTTGCGCAAGCTTGCCGATTATCTTACCGCGTATGCGACAAAACGCACGGCACTCGCGCGTCCTGAAGTCACGCCGCTTGCCGCGGCGGACGTTCCCCGCTCAAAGAACAGGAACAAGGACGCGCCGTTCACCGTGGCAGACTGGGGGCCGCGCGGGACGCTTCCTGCCGAAGTGCGCTATCCGTCGTTCTATGTGCTGTTTTCCGAGCCGGTCGTCGCGTTGTCTGCCTTAGGAACGCAAAGCGACAAGAGCGCGTTTTTTTCGATTGAGCCTGCCATTGCGGGCGTGTTCCGCTGGAACGGCACGAGCCTGTTGTCGTTCGACTGCACCGAACCGGCAGATCCGCTGTGCACGTACACGATAACCGTCAGCGACGGCGTAACATCGCTGAACGGCAAGCCGCTGACGGGCGAGCGCGTCTTTTCTACCACGAGCGCGGATCTTGCCGTCGTCTGGGACGCGCCGGGCTATAGCGTGAGCAAATCTGTGGACAGCAACGAAGTGCCGCCCGAATGTGCGCAGGAATGGCGCGTGCGCTTCAACTATCCCGTGGGCGCGGCGGTGCTGAAAAACAGCTCTGCCATTACGGTGAACGGCAATCCGGTCGATTTTTCCGTGCGGCAGGAGCTTGCCGATACGGTCACGTATTCGTGGCAGCAGAAAACGCCGTTTGATGCGGATGTCTCGCTTGCGGTGTCGCAGGAACGCGACGGCAAGGTTTCGGTCGCGGAAGCGTACTTCCACACGCTCAGTTCGTTCCGCTATGAGTACGACCGTCCGGGCGTGAGCTACGGAACACATACCAATCCTGTGCGCCTGATATTCTCTCACCCGGTGGACGGTACGACGGCGGCGGGCGCGGTGACGGCGACGGGTGCGGACGGCACGGCTATCCCGGTCACGCAGGACAATGTGGAGGCGGTCGGGCAGACGCTGGTCGTCTTTGGGCTGCCGGTCGCGTTCCATTCGACGTATACGATTGCGGTCTCCGACCAGCTGAAGGACATTTACGGGCGCACCCTGAGCGAGCAGGCTTCCGTTACGGTTGAGATGCCCGCCCCCGAAAGCACGGTGCGTTTTACCGACAGCGGCGTTAAAATGCTGGAGAGCCGCTTTCCGCATCGCCTGGTATTCGAGCATCAGAATATCGACGAGGGCGCGTACACGATTTTTGCTACGGACGCTCCTTATAAGTATAATAAGTTCAATAACGGTATACCGCCGATCTTCGTGAACGACACATCAGCCGATTCTTTTCGGGTGGATCTCAAGACTGAACCGCGCGACACCCGGCTGTTCGAGACGGTCGATTTTGAGCATTTGCTGAAAAACGGCAAGGGCTGGGTGATGTTCCATGCGGCGGCAAAATTGCCGAGGAAACCGACTGACTGGGATCCCGATCCGTTCAGATGGCAGACGAATTGGACGAGCATTCAGGTGACCGATTTGGGCGTGACGGTGCGCTACGCGATGAATAAGATCGTGGTGATGGTCACGCAGCTGTCCGACGGAAAGCCCGTGGCGGATGCGACCGTGTATGCCTGCACCAACAGGCTGAAAGACACGCCGTCCGAGGAACTGAAAGCATACGCAAAAGAACATCGGCTTACGGCGACGACCGACAAAAACGGGCTTGCCGTCATCGACCTCCTTGATGACGCGGTACGCGCGGCAGTGCTGTTCGAAGACTATGACAATACCCCGGTCATTCTGGTAGAAAAAGACGACGACAAGGCGATGTTCCTGCCCGACGGCCATTATCCGTGGCGGAGCGGCGTGTACGCCTACAGCAGTGTGCCGGACAACATAAAAAGCAACCCGCGCATTTTCATGTTCAGCGACCGGGGGCTGTACAAGCCGGGCGAGACGGTCTCATTCCGGGGCATTGACCGCGATCAGGTGTTCGGCTCGTTCGTGCCGTATCAGGGCGAATACAGCGTGACGTTCAAAGAGGACGCATGGCGCAACGCAAAGGTGTTCGGCACGGACGCAGGGACGACGAGCGAAAACGGCGGATTCTATGGGTCGTTCACCATTCCCGCCGACCTTGTGCCGGGCGGCTACGTGCTTGAATACAAGCGCGGTGCGGACGGCCCGACGGAACGGCTGTATATCAGCGTGGCGTTCTTTGAGCGGCTCACGTTCCAGGTGGCGGTGGCGATGCCCAAAACGCCCGTCATTGCCGGCGATCGGGTACAGGTGGCCCTGAGCGCGTCGTACCTTGCCGGCGGTGCGCTGGCGGGCGCGGCATACACGGCGGGCTGGTTCAGCGAGCCGTGGTATTTTACCAGCGATGCGCCCGAACTGAAAGGGTACAGGTTCGGTCCGGCGAACACGGCGGAAAGCCGCAACTACTTTGCGGACGACGAAAGCACGCTCGACGCGAACGGCACGGCATCGCTTGCCTGCGAGACGACGGGCAACAGCATCAAGGGCGCGCCCTACCGCTACCGCGTCTCTGCGGGCGTGACCGACGTGTCCAATCAGCTGATTGCGGCGAGCGGCACGACGCTGGTGCATCCCGCGCGCTACTACATCGGCCTGGCAAAACCCGAAACGTCCGGCGCGTTCGCGCGCAAGGGCGAAAGAATCACGATCCCGTATAAACTGGCGACCCCCGACGGCGCGGTCGTCTCCGATGACAAGATGGCGCGCGCGTTGAGCGGCGGCGCGAAGAAAATCACCGTCACGCTGACGCGCGAGGAATGGAACCTGGTGCAGCAGCAGGGCATCAGCGACATCTACACCCGCTATGAGAAAACCGACGTGCTCGAAAGCGATCAGACCGTCAGCCTGGGCGCGGGCGGAAAAATCACCGTCACGCCGCAGGAACCGGGCTATCACAAAGTGCGCGTCGCCTCCGCCGACAGCGCGGGGCGCGACGTGATTACCGAATACGAATTTTTCGTGACCGGATCGGGCAAGGTGTCGCTCTATCAGGACGACGCGGCATCCCTGCGGCTGACTCCCGACAAATCGCAGTACAATCCTGGCGAGACGGCGCATATCCTGCTTGAAAGCCCGCTGCCGCAGGGCAATTATCTGATTACCGTGGAGCGCGAGGGCATTTTTACCGAGGAAATCCGCCACTTTGACGACGCGATCAACGTGCTCGACATTCCCGTGGCGCGCAATTATGTGCCCGTGTTCTACGTGTCCGTCGCATCGTATTCCGTGCGGCAGGGCGAGCCGACGCACCGCTACGGCGAAGTCGATCTGGACAAGCCCAAAGGCTATTACGGGGCGACGGCGGTGTTCGTGAACCCGCGCGTCAAGTCGTTCAGCGTGGCGGTGGAAAGCGCGAAGCCTTCGTACCGTCCGGGCGAAGAGGCGGAAGTGACCCTCGTGGCGACCAAAGGCGGCAAGCCGCTTGCCGGCGCGGAACTGACCCTGCTTGCGGTGGACCGCGGCGTGCTTGACCTGATCGACTACCATGTTCCCGATCCCATCGCGTTCTTCTACGATCCCTACGAGTTTCCGCTGCGCGTCAAGGGCGGCGATTCGCGCGCGCTTTTGATGGATCCCGTGACCTACGAGGTGAAAAACCTGAGCGGCGGCGACACGGGCGATGACGGAAAGATGGACGAGCGCAGCGACTTCAACCCGACCGCCGTCTTTGAGCCGCACGTGACGACCGACGAGAACGGACGCGCGACCGTCCGTTTCACGCTCCCCGACACGCTGACAACCTACCGCGTGACGGTGTTCGGCGTGAACGGCGAGCTGCTCGCGTTGCAGGAAGATGAGATTGCCGTGCAGAACCCGATAAACGTGCAGCAGGTATTGCCGCGGGAACTGCGCGAACGCGACACGGCGGAACTGGGCGTGCTGCTCACCAACCTGGACGGCGTTTCCCATGACGTGACCGTTTCGCTTGCCCTGCGCGACAACGACCCGTCCGCGTTTGCGGAAGCGGGCGTCGTTCCGCACGCGGGCGTGGCGGCGGTGGACGGCGCGGACCGGCATACCGTCAGCGTGCCGAGCGGCGCGTCCGTGCCCGTGTACTTTGACCTCGCGGCGCAGAAAGCGGGCATGGTCACCCTGGAATTCACGGTCGCGAGCGACGTGCTCAACGAACGGGTCGTCTGCCCGCTCCGCATTGCCCGCCCGTACCTGTTCGAGACGGTGACGACGGCGGGAAGCGTCCGTGCCGATGAGCGCGACGCGACCGAACGCCTCGTCATCCCGTCGTTCGCGGACGACATGCAGGGCGACGTGACCGTGACGCTGGATGCCACGCGGCTCGGACTGCTCGGCGGGGCAGTGCAGTACCTGTTCGAGTATCCGTTCGGCTGCCTTGAGCAGCAGTCGTCGCGTATGCTGCCGCTGGTCATCTTCGGCGACTATATCGACACGTTCGGACTGCAAAGCGACGTGAGCGACGTGCGCAAATGCGTCCGCTCGTATTTTGCGGCATGGAAGGACGTGCAGCACACCGACGGCGGCTTCGGCTACTGGTCCGCGTCGCTGCGCTCCGACCGCTACGTAAGCACAAGAATAGCGCACCTCTACGCGCTCGCGCTGCGGCGCGGCTACAGCAGGCGCGAGCTGGCAATAGACGGCGACAAACTGCTCGCGTTCGTCAGGCAGGAGCCGGACAGCGCAAGGCGGGAGGACGACTATATCCGCGCGTACCGCGCTTACGTGCTCGCGCTCAACGGCGTGCGCCTGAGCGACGACTGGCTCGCCGCGCTGGTGGACACCGAACGGCAGGACATCGCCGTGCTCGCGCTTGCGGGCTTGGCCGCCTACGAGCAGGGCAGCAAGAGCACGGCGACGGCGGCGGCAAAAAAAATCCGCACGTACCTGCGGCCGACGGCGCGCGGCGTGGACATCACCAACCCGCAGTCGCCGCGGGGGGCGTTCGCGTACTACGGCGACGAGGCGGAGAACCTCGCGCTCACGGTGCAGCTGTTCACGCTCCTTGACGCGGACGACAGCATGAACACGCGCCTCATTTCCGCGCTGCTCGCAAACCAGCGGGCCGGTTACTGGAAGAACACGGCGACGACGGCGCGCGCGCTAGAGGCGTTCCATACCGTCATCACGGTGAACAAGCTGGACAAGACCCGCATAGACGCGCGCGCGCTGCTCGGCGGCGAGAGCGTCGCGGAGGGAACGTTCAGGGGCGCGGCGGCAAAGCCCGTCACCGTCACGCTGCCCTTTGACGGCGGCATACTGCGCGCGCAGCCGAGGGACGCGGAGCTGCCCTTGCAGTTCGTCAGGAACGGCACGGGCGCACTCTACTACACCGCAAGCCTGCGCTACGCCATTCCCGAAGAGTTGCAGGGCGCGCGCGACGAGGGACTGGGCGTGACCATGCGCCTGTTTGACGGCGTGACGGGCGAGGAGCTTGCCGCACCGGGCGACAGCCCGCTGGTCGCGCTGGAAAGCGGCAGAATCTACAAGGCGAGGCTCACCCTGTCATCGTCCTACGACCGCGCGTTCATCGCCCTGCGCGCCCCCGTGCCGAGCGGCGCGGAAATCCTGGACGCCACGTTCGTGACCACCCCGGACGGGCCTGCCAATGCGAGCGGGCGCGGCGCATACCAGGACGATGCGAGCAGCGGCTTCGGCAGCGACCATTACATGAGCAACCAGGCGATCTACAACAGCGAAATCCAGTTCTTCTGGGATTCGTTCGGCAAGGGAACGACCACCGCCGAGTTCTCATTCCGTGCCGTCCGCCGCGGCGTGTACCCCACGCCCCCTGTCTCCGCCGAATGCATGTACGAGCCGGAAATCTTCGGCCGCACGGGCGGAACGCTCTACACGATCCGCTGACGGTTCGCGCCCTT
>CAZSOK010000068.1:0-9693 GCA_964608445.1 uncultured Treponema sp.
TGATTTTCTCCGTGCGGGTTTGATGGGCGGTAGATAAAACGGGGAAAAATCGGTATAGTGAGCGTATGATTTTGATCCAGAAATACGCCGAGGTTGAGCCGTCGTTTTTTGACGGGCGCGATTTTGGCGGCTCAATAGATACGGTGAAAATGGTGCTTGCCGATGTGCGCTCGCGGGGAGACGGTGCGCTTGCCGAATACGCCGCCCGGTTTGACGTTGCTTCGCCCGCGACGCTCGCGATTCCTGCGGCGGAACTCAAGGCCGCCGCCGATTCGTTGCGGCAGAATAATCCCGAACTGTACAAGGCGATTCAGTACAGCCACGACCTTGCGCTTCGTTTTGCGCAAAAACAGCGTGAGTCGTTCGATGATTTTGAGACGGAGCTTGCGCCGGGCGTGTTCACGGGGCAGAAGAATATTCCCGTTGACCGTGCGGGCGTATATGTTCCGGCGGGACGTTTTCCGCTCGTGTCAACGGTCGTGATGACCGTTACGCCTGCCGTCGCCGCCGGTGTGGGGGAAATCGTATTGTGTACGCCCCCGCGCGTTCATCCCGACGACAGGGCAGCCGCCGCGCAGGCAGGGCAAGGCGTTCCGGGGAAGCCGTTTGTCGGCGGCAAACCTTACGCCGATGAAGGCATTATGGCGGCGGCATACATCTGCGGCGTGACCAAAGTGTTCGCGTGTGGCGGGGCGCAGGCAATCGGGGCGATGGCGTTCGGTACGCAGTCTGTGCCGCGCGTGGACGTGATTGTCGGTCCTGGCAATAAATTCGTCGCCGAGGCAAAAAAACTTGTGTACGGCACGGTCGGCATTGACATGATTGCTGGTCCGACCGAAGTGTTCATCATTGCGGACAAGACGGCGAATCCTGCCTGGGTTGCCGCCGATTTGCTCGCGCAGGCGGAGCATGATGTGGTGGCACAGCCCGTCCTTGCGACCGATTCCGCCGACCTCGCGCACGCCGTCGTCCAGGAAATCGAAAAACAGCTTGCCGTCCTGCCGACAAAAGCGACGGCGGCAGAAAGCATCAAAAACTGCGGGCGCATTATTCTGTGCGATTCGCTGGAGCAGGCGGCAGAAGTCGCCAACCGCAAAGCCCCTGAGCATTTGGAGCTGGCGATGGCGGACGGCGCGGAGCGCGACAGGATAGCGGCATTGGTACACAATTACGGCTCGCTGTTCATCGGGCATGGGAGCGCGGAAGTTTTTGGCGACTACGCCGCCGGGCTGAATCACACGCTGCCCACGTCGGGGAGCGCGCGGTTTACGGGCGGATTGAGCGTGCGAATGTTCCTCAAGACCGTGACGACGTTGCGCACAACAGAAGGCAGTTCCGGCGCGGTCGCTTCGGCGCAGATGTCGGGAATTTTGGGTGACGCGGAGGGCTTGGCAGGACACGCCCGCGCGGCAAGAATCAGGATTGAATAGGAAGCGGATATGAAAATTTACAAGTTGGGCGAGGATGTGTTGCGGAAAAAGGCGCAGCCGGTCGCCCCGGAAGCAATCAACGATGAAATGCGCGCGCTGTTTGACGAAATGTTCGTGACGATGACGGAGGCGGACGGCGTGGGGCTTGCCGCGCCTCAGGTCGGCATTTCCCAGCGGTTTTTCGTCATTATCGCCGATGACGACGTGCGCCGCGTGTTCGTCAATCCGCAGATTATTGCCACCAGCGATGAGGTGTGCGATTTTGAGGAAGGCTGTCTGTCGCTTCCCGGTATTTCGGAGACGATTACCCGCCCGGCAAAAGTCACCGTGCAGGCACTCAATGAGCGCGGAAAGCCGTTCACGCTGGAAGCCGACGGTCTGCTTGCGCGTGTCATTCAGCACGAGTATGACCACTTGGACGGCATTGTCTACATCGACCGGGGCGACCCCGAATTCGCCGCAAAGACGACCGAGCAGATGCGGAAGCGGCAGGAACGCGCGCAGAAAAAAGAAGCCGAAAAAGCCCGCAAGGCCGCAAGCATCGCGGCGAAACTGGCGGCAAAGCAGACGAAAAAAGCAGAAAAAGCATAGCGTATGTCGGAACTGTTTGCTGCCCTGGCGTGTGCCGCCGCGCTTTTCGTGCTCTTTCTTGCGCAGAACATGCTGTTTCTCACGACCAACGCACTCATTTATGTGTATGAGTTGCTGACCGCGTTGCAATTGTACGTGTCGCTGTGCCTGTGGTATGTTTCGCTGCGGCTTTTGCTCGGACGGCGGCAGAAGCGATGCCCGCATTTGTTCGTCGCCGTGTTTTTTCCCGTCGTCCTGTACAGTGCGGCAGTGCTTGCGGATGTCAGCGTCAACGCGATTACGATCGTCACTTCCTGTGTGTGCGCCGTGCTGGTGTCCGCGAGCGTCATCTGTATCGTCCGTGCCATCGCCCAAAAAACCGTCCCCGCGCAAAGCCCTTTTTCCGCCCGCGAAACCGAAGTCGTCTCGCTCATCTTGCAGGGGCGCACCACGCAGGAAACCGCCGATGCCCTGTGCATATCCGTCGCCACCGTCAAAACGCATTTGCAGCACATCTACGAAAAATCCGGGGTGCGCAACCGGGCAGAACTCGCGCGATATATGGGAGGGGGAAGGTCTTCCCCCTAGGCTCAACTGCCGTTTCGCCATACCCCCCCTTCGCCTAGGGGACACCCCTAAAACCCCGCGACGGCTTCTGCACAAAAAATCATCCGTTCCGCCGATGTCTTTCCCGGCAAAATCATCTTTTCTCCCGATATAGAAACCGTCGCAATCGGCTGATAATGAAACAGCGTTCGCGCATTGCTCGCGGGCGCAGAGGAGTTGTTATGAAACCTGTTCGTAAAGTGCTGCCGTTTGTGGCGGCGTTCGTGCTGCTTGTCGGGTCGGTGCTGATTGCGCGCGCCGTCCATGCCCGCCCCAGTGATGTGTGGCCGGTCAATACGGGACCGAACCAAAACGGCGACGTGTATACGGTGCGCGTGTTCAAAGACATTTCGTCCGTGGTCGTAATTGACAGCAAAAACCACGGGCGGAGAAAACATCTTGCGCCTGGCTCATATTCCTATGACCGCCGGACGACGCGCCTTGATTTTGCCGAGCCGTTGCCGTTCGCCGATCCTGTCGTCCATGTTGAGGGGACTGTCGTGCAGCCGGAGCAGTTCTGCATTGCCGATTTTTCTGGCGCGGAAAGCGATCTGCTCGTCCTGTTCAAAGACCGCGTTGCCATTGCGGGCTATGAATACGTCTATGACGCTGACACGCGCACGATTACGTTCCGCAGCGACTTGCATCCTGAAGCCGACGGCAATTTTCATATTGCCTTTCAGACGGAAGACGGCGCGGGTCATGGTTTTGGCAGTTGGCGCAGAAAAGATTTGGACAAGCTGTCGGAACTGGAGTGGCAGTGGATGCACCAGACACAAGGCGCGCCCTTGCACGTGATGAAATTGCGCACGGGCGTTTCCGACCGAAAACTCAGCAAGGAAGTCGGGTTTTCCGTGCGGCTTCCGAAAGGCGACAGCACGTTTTTGTCCGAGACGATGGAAGGAACGGAAAAGTATATTTCTGTCATGCGCTGGTGCAATGACGTGGATGCGGTGATTGAGTGCAAGTCTGTCCCGTTTGCTGGCGGCGACGATGATGCCGCGGATACGTCGTTTGTGCGCGACTGGGAGCGCGACGGCACGTTCTATCGGTTGAGTACGATGACCACAAGCGCAGAAAATCGCGCGGCGATAGAAAAACTGCTTTCGTCGGTGCGCTGACCGCCGATTTTCTTTGCGGTAGAAAACAACGGGCATCCGTGCTATACTGATTCATGCGAACATTGCGAATTTTGTATGCGGGCAGCCCGTTGGCTTCGGGCATCGTCTTGAAAAATCTTGCCGCGCTGGGCAAAAAAAACGGCTACGAGATTTCCGCCGTGCTGACCAACCCGCCAAGCAGCCGGGGGCGGCACAAGGAATTGATTCCCACGGAAGTGGCGTGTGCGGCGCAATCGCTCGGTATTCCCGTGTTTTCGTTTGATCATCTTACGTCCGAGGCACGAGCGGCTTTGTCGCCGCTCGGCTGTGACCTTTTGCTCTGTTTTGACTTTGGGCGCATTTTTGGCGAAAAATTCCTGTCGATGTTTCCGCTCGGCGGCATCAATTTGCATCCGAGCGCGTTGCCGAAATATCGTGGCTGTACGCCTGTTCCGGCAGCAATTCTGAACGGCGACCGCGAACTGGGAATCAGCGTGCAGAAACTCGCGCTCAAGACGGATGAGGGCGACATTTTGGCAAGGACGACGGTCGCGCTTGACGGCACGGAGACGACGAAAAGCCTGATGGACGGCGACGGCTCGCACAGCGTGGTGATTGACGAGGGAACGGCATTGTTGGACGGCGTTCTGCGCTCGATTGTGACGGCGGCGGATAATTCATGCGACGAACAATCGTTCGTTATGATACAAGGAACGCCGCAGTCCGGCGCGGCAAGTTACACGGGATTTCTTAAAAAAGAGGACGGTCGCATTGACTGGCGGCAGCCGGCAGAACATATCGAGCGAAAAATCCGCGCCTACACGCCGTTTCCGCTCTGTTTTACGGTGCGCGACGGAACAAATCTGCTGATTCTCACGGCAAAAGTCGGCGCAGAAAAAACGGATGCGCCTGCGGGAACGGTGTTGCCCTACCGAAAATCGGTCGGCATTGAGATTGCGTGCGGGGGCGGTTCGGTGCTGGTGGTGACGGAATTGCAGTGGCAGGCGAAAAAGGCGATGGATTACGCGTCGTTTATGAACGGCGCGCGCGGAATCGTCGGTTCGGCGCTGGGCTAGTCTCTTGGGCAAAAATATGGTACAGTAGCAAAAAGGATTTCGTATGTCGTTAAAAGATTCCATTAAGCATTTTTCGTTGAAAAAATGTCGCGTCAATTTTACGGAGACAATGCAGTCGTTGCAGGCGAACGGAAAGGTGCTTCCGCTGACGGTGCTTGTGGCGTTCGTCGTGATGTTGCTGGTCTGCCTTGCGGTGTTTTTTGCGTTTGTCAAAGCTCCCGAACAAGTGATGGTGCCCGATTTGGAAGGCAAATCATGGAGTACGGCGATGCTGGAAATGGAAGAAAAAGAGCTGTATCCCAAAATCCAGATGCGTTACACGGACAACCCTGCTGACGAAGGAAAAGTCCTTGCGCAGAATCCGGGGGCGGGCGCAATCGTCAAGGCGGGAACGCGTGTCACGCTGACGATTAGCCGTGGCGTGATTATTGACCATGTGGAAAGTTATGTGGGCATGAAAGTTGACGACGTGCGCCTCAAATTGCAGACGATGTTCACGGGGTCAGCAAGGCCGCTTATCGTGCTGGCAAATCCCGTGTACAAGCCCGACACGAGCGCGGCGGGAACGATTTTGGAACAGGATCCGCCCGAAGGCACGATTATTTCCGAGCCGGTTACTTTGCGGCTGGTGGTGAGCCGCGGTCCGGAGTACGAGCAGACGCGCGTTCCTCAGCTGGTGGGCAAAAGCATAGCCGAAGTGCTTTCGCAAATCAGCAATTCCCGGCTGGTGTTCGATTTTACGGCGCATACGGCGGGCAACGACGAGCGCGCGGGAATCGTCACCGCACAACAGGAATTCAGCTCTTCGTTCGTGAAAAATTATACGCACGTGAGCGTGGAAATCGCGCTTCCGCAGCGGCAGCAGGACGACCCGCGCATGGGGCTGTTCTCCGAGACCGTGACGCAGTATCCGTATCCGGTTACGATGACACTTGATGCCGTTCCTGCCGACGGTGCGCGGTACACGCTGGTAACGCTCAAACATACGGGTGGCAACGTGACCATTCCGTATGCCGTTCCGCACGGAACAGAATTGGTCTTTTCGATTGAAGGACGCGAAATCCGGCATATAAAGGTGAATTAAATGGAACGACCGTTAATTTGTCTGTGCCTGACGGGCAGGACGCTTGCAGAAGACGTGGACTTGGTGGAGCAGTACAGTCATTTTATCGACCTGGCGGAGTTGCGCGTCGATTTTTTGGATGAAACTGAGCGGCTGAATATCCGCGAATTTCCGTCGATGATAAACGTGCCGTGCATTCTGACTATCCGGCGCGTGAGCGACGGCGGGCAATACCGCGAAGGCGAAGCGTCCCGCACGATGCTGTTTGCCCGCGCGCTTGCTTTTGCCGAAACGAATTCCAAAAAGAATTTCGCCTATGTCGATTTTGAAGAGGATTTTCATGTGCCCTGTTTGCAGGATGCCGCGCTCGCGTTCGGTACGAAAATCATCCGCTCGTTCCATGATATGCATAATCCGGTGCGCAATCTTGCGGAAAAGTTGGATGCCATGCGCACGACAGGCTTTGAGATTCCGAAAGTCGCCTGTATGCCGCATTCGCTCGCCGATGTGACGCAGATGTTTGCGGAAGCGTCCGCCCTTGCCGAATCCCAGCAGATTGTGTGCGCCATGGGAAATCTTGGCTTTCCGACGCGTATTCTGGCGCACACCTTACATTCGTATCTCACGTACACGACGGCCGCGGAACTGCTTGACAAAATGGTTTCCCTGTCCGGGCAGGCAATCGGGCATATCGATCCCAAAACGTTGCATGATGTGTATCATTTTCGGCAGCTTGACAAGAATACGATGATTTTTGGCATTACGGGCTGGCCGCTCAAAGTGACGTCAAGTCCTAAAATCCACAACAAGAAATTTGAGACGAACGGCATGAACGCGGTGTTTTCGCCGTTTCCGTCGGAGACCGTAGAAGACGCGTTCGCTTTTGCAAAGTCGATTGGCGTAAAAGGATTTTCCGTGACCGTTCCGCACAAGGAGCATATTATCCCGCTGCTTGACGAAGTGGACGACGACGTGAAGAAAATTGGCGCGTGCAATACGGTAGTGCATGACCATGGAATATGGAAAGGCTATAACACCGACGCGCCTGGATTTTCCAAGGCGTTGCTCGCATTTACGGAACTGGCTGATTTAAACGGCAAGAAAGTCACGATTATCGGTGCGGGCGGTGCGTCACGGGCAGTTGCTTTTGCCGTAAAAAAACTGGGTGCGCAGGCGTGTGTGTTCAATCGGACGATCAGCCGCGCGCGCGCGATTGCGGAGCAGTTCGGTTTTTCCTATGCCACATTGGGCGCAGAATCGCTGGGAAAACTGCACGAATATTCCGACATTATCGTGCAAACCACGTCAAAAGGCATGGGCGCGGAGGACGCGCCGAATCAGGACAACGATCCGCTTTATTTCTACGATTTTGACGGCACAGAAATGCTGTATGACATTATCTACGTGCCTGACGTTACGCCCGTTATGGCGCGTGCGCAAGCAGCCGGCTGCAAAGTGAGCAACGGACTGACGATGTTGCAGTATCAGGGTGACGCGCAGTTCCTGTTGTACAAGGAAATATACGAGAATGCTTAACCAGGACGAACAGAAAATTTTGGTTGCGACAACGGCGATCGACACGCTCATTGCGGAAAAAAAGATTTTCAGCGGCATGAAAATCGGCTTGGGAACTGGCTCGACGGCGTTGCCCGCAGTCAAACGGCTTGCCGAGCGCATCGCCGACGGAACGCTTACCGACATTGAAGCAGTGCCCACGAGTTTTCAGACGGCAAATTATTGTCAGGATTTGGACATTCCCGTGTACAGTCTGAACCACCGCAGCATTGGCGGGCATTTGGACTTGACGATTGACGGCGCGGATGCGATTGACCCGAAGAACAATCTGATTAAGGGCGGCGGCGCGGCACTTCTGCGCGAAAAAATCGTCGCGTATAATTCTACTAATTATGCGATTGTCGCCGACGGCTCAAAAATCGTGCCGAATTTGGGGACGAAGTTTCCGCTTCCCGTGGAAATTATTGCCGAAGCGCGGCAGAGCATTATCACTGCGTTGGAGCGCATGGGCGCGTCCTGCACATTGCGCGAGGGTGTGCGCAAATGCGGCCCGGTCATTACCGACTGCGGCAATCAGATTTTGGACTGTCTGTGGCAGATTCCCGTCGATCCCGAAAAAATGGAAGACGCAATCAACGGCATTCCGGGCGTGGTGGAGACGGGGTTTTTTACCAAGCACCGCCCGGTCGTGTTTTACAGTACGCAGGACGGAAACGTAGAAATCAGGCGTTAATATGATACGCGTGTTTTTTCTTGTACAGCGCGTGGATGATTGCCATTAACGTGCCGCTTAGACACCAGCCCGCAGGATACACGAGCGAAACAGGAATAAAACTTGCGCTGAGATGTGTCGCGATGGCAAGGTAGACTTGCCGAAACACAACGAACGAAAAGAGCATGACCAGCGTGGGCGCGAGCGCGTTGCCGAGTCCGCGCAACGTGCCGCCGTAGATTTGGTTCAGCACACGGAATGCGTAGAACGGTGCGCCCACGCGCAGGAAAAATCTGCCGTAGTACAGGACATCCACATCCCGGTTGAAAATGCCAATCATCTGCGTTGGCAACAGCTCAAATGTCAGCACAAGAACCGCGTTCCAGATGAATCCCAGTTGAAGCGCGGTCGTTACGCCTTTTTTGACGCGCGCTAAATTTTGTGCGCCGTAATTCTGTCCCACGAACGTCGTCACGCTCAACGCGATACTTTGAATGGGAAGCAGTGACACTTGGTCGATTTTGTTGAAGCACGCCCAGCCCGCCATACACGCCGAGCCGAATCGGTTGATGTATCCCTGCACGAACACATTGGAGAACGACGTAATCGCCATCTGAATGCCGCCGGGAAGCCCCTGTTTCAGCACGCGCCGCAGCGAATCCGCATGGATTTTCAGCTCGCGGAATCGTATTTTGTATATTTCGTCGGTACGAATCATCACCCACAGCACGAGCACCATGGAAACCGCCTGGGAAATAATCGTCGCGTATGCCGCCCCCGCAATGCCCTGCCGTAATCCCACCACGAACAGAAAGTCGAGCGCGATGTTCACGGCGGAGGAGACAATCAGAAAATAGAGCGGGCGGGTCGCGTCTCCGAGCGCGCGCAAAATTCCTGCGCCCACGTTGTACACCATTTGGAACAGTGCGCCCAGAAAGTAGATTTGCAGATATTCGTTTGCCATGAAAAAAACGTCGTCGGGAGTGCCTACAAGCCGCAGGATGACCGGCGAGGCAATCTGCCCAAGAAAAATAGAAAATCCGCCCGCAATCACGCTGCCGAGGATCATCGTGTGCAGGGTTCGCCGAACGTGTTCCGTGTTGTGTGCGCCAAAATACTGCGAGATGACGACGCTTCCGCCCGCCGCAAGCCCCATAAAAAAGCCGATAATCGCGTTGATGAGCGAACTGGTCGCGCCGATAGCCGCCAGCGCCTCTTTGCCGACATAATTCCCCACGATTACGCAGTCAACCATGTTGTATAATTGCTGGAACAGATTACCTGCAACAAGCGGCAGCGCAAGTTTGAGAATAAGCGGACGAATCGCCCCGATAGTCATGTCTGTGGTTGCTTTTTGCATAGCGGGTTACCAAAAAATGATACAAAGACAAGCGGGGTCTGTCAAGCAAACGAAAGCGCATTGACATTGGCGGAATTCTGCTGATACAACTTCCATAATCGGAGAATCCGCCGCCCCCGTGTATGTTTTGGCAGGATGCGAACGCGCTTGTCCGCACACTTCCCGCTCTTGTTGACAGCGATTTCATACTAAAATAACGTGCGGATTTTAACTTCGAGTTTTTCAAACGTTGCCCGTCCAAGCGGAATTTTGACGACCGGC
>CAZSOK010000069.1:0-9630 GCA_964608445.1 uncultured Treponema sp.
GTTTTTTAGACCTGTCACGGTTATTCCGAGATTGAGCTGTTTCACCTGCGCGGCATATGTTCCTTCTAAGTCCTTGATGAAGCTCGCGTACAATTCCGTCTTCTTGTCAAAAGGCAAATTCTCGTCAATATTTTTTTCCTTAAAGTGCTGGCTCAACACTTTCGCAGACTTCGACAGGACTTCCGAAGGAAAGTTCAGCCATTGCTCAACGCCTTTTTGGTAAGTCTTGTATACTTCATCGCGGTTCTTGTCCAGTCCCCTGATAAATACCATAGTTTCTTCATTCGCAACATTCCGCAGATGCTCGTCTTCCGCCTGCCGCCTTGCCTTTTCCTTTGACTTGTCTTTCGACTGTGCCGCGCTCGCCTTTTTGAGTGTTTTTTTCATCGTACTGTCTTTCGCGTATTCGATAACACTCTTGCCGTTCTTGTCCTTTGCGTTCACGTCCGCTCCGGCATCGATGAGTGCTTGCGCTATGTCCACGGCGACTTTGCCGCTTTCACTCGCCGCAAGCATGAGTGCCGTCTGGCCATCAAGGTTGTTGCTCCGCATGTTCAAGTCCGCGCCCGCTTTTATGAGCGCCTTTACCGCGTCCAGCTTCATTTTCTTTACTGCCCACATGAGCGCTGTGCCTGAGCGACGGTTGCTACCATCGCGGCTTACGGCGTTTATGTCCGCGCCGGCTTCAAGCAACACTTGTATCGCATCCACAGCGTTGCCCTTTGCCGCCCAAATGAGTGGCGTTTCGTCATAGTAAGTGTCGCTTAAATTTACGTCTGCGCCTGCCACTATGAGCTTTTTCATGATGTCAGTGTTATTTGCTTCTGCCGCATACATGAGTATTGAACCAAAGTTAATAATCCCAATATTATTTGCGTTCACGTCTGCTCCGGCGGCGATGAGCATATCCACCAACTTCGGGTGGTTTTTTGATGCCGCATGGTAAAGTGCCGTATAGCCACCCGAAGGTCTTATATTTACGTCTGCCCCTGACGCAAGGAGCAGCCTTGCTGCGTCCACCGCGTTGTCTTTCACCGCATATGTGAGCGCAGTCTGATTCTTTGTCCCCAGCGCGTCGAGATCCTGTGCGTTCACCTTTGCCCCGGCTTTGATGAGCAGTTTCATTATGTCCACCGCGTTGTATTCTGCCGCATACATGAGCGGTGAAGTGCCCCAGACTATGTCCTCCGGGTTTGGATTCACGTCCGCCTTGGCCGCGATGAGCAGCTTTGCCACATCCCATGCCTCGCTACTTGTAGCCGCCGTGAGTGGAGTGTAGGCAAAGCTCTTTTTGTTTACGTCCGCTCCCGCTACGATGAGTTGCTTTGCCACATCCACCGCGTTTCTCTGTGCCGCAAATATGAGAGGCGTCTCGCCGCCTTTTCCATCTCCATACGCAATAGGTATTTGCGCGTTCACATTCGCGCCCGCCGCAATGAGCAGCCTTGTTATTTCTGGCGAATTGTATTGCGCCGCAATCATGAGCGCGTTTTCGCCGTCATCATTAACTTTCTTTATGTCAGCACACGCCGCAATAAGTTGTTTTACCACATCTGCCGATTTGTTCTCTGCTGCAATCATAAGCGCAGTCTTTTTGTGGCCTAGAGTCTGTACATTCACGTCTGCGCCCGCCGCGATGAGCAGCCTTGCCACGTCTTTTGAATTGTTCTCCGCCGCATACATGAGTGCCGTAATACCTTCACCGCCCCGCCGTCCGTCAATATCAAATCCGGTAGCCACGTTCACATTCGCACCCGCTTTGATAAGCGCGTCTGCGATTTCTGCCGCGTTGCTAGCCGCCGCAAACATGAGTGCGGTTTTGTCAAGTTCGGCTTTCCTGTTCACATTTGCCTTTGCAGCAATGAGCAACAATCCCACTTCCCGCGCGTTTTGGTCTGCCGCAACCATGAGTGCTGTCTCGAGGTAGTCGTTCTCCGCGTTCACGTCCGCGCCCGCCGCAAGGAGCACTTTCGCCGCGTCTACTGAATTGTTCTCCGCCGCATATATTAGTGCCGTGTTGCTCCGATACGACCTTGCGTTCACGTCCGCTTTTGCCGCGATGAGTGCCAGCACGACATCTGCGGCGTTGTGCTTTGCCGCCCACATGAGCGGAGTTACACCCATGGACATGTTGCTGGTGCTCTTCGCGTTGACATTCGCCCCTGCCTTGATGAGCCGAATCGCTTCCACAGTATTGTTTTCTTCTGTCGCTCTCAAAAGCGCGTCCGACTTCGAGTCCGCATACGCGCCCGCCATTATTACGCACAGCATGATCGCCGCCACCGCATTTCGTATACCCGTCTTTTTCATGCTATTCTCCTGGTTTCCGTTACAATAAAAATTCAATGGGGTCATGGGGTATGATAGCACGGGCGGCGGCGGGGTGTCAAAGCGCGTCCGCTGTCGGGTCGTCCTGCCGTCTGAGCCACCTGCCGCGCCACAGCCGCGTGAGGAAGATGATGCCCCGGAAGCACAGTTCTGCCGCCATGGCGATCCAGGCGCCGCGCAGTCCGAGCCGGGGCGTGAGGAACGCGGACAGGGTAAGGCGCACGCCCCACATGCTCACCAAATTCATGATGCCGGGAACGAAGGTGTCTCCCGCGCCGCGCAGTGCGCCCGACACGACGATGGACGCGGCGTAGAACGCCTCTGCCCACAGCTCGATGCGCAGGACGCGCGCGCCCAACGCCTGCACGGCGGTGTCGGGGGTGAGGAAGCGGAACACGGCGGGGCAGAGTGCGTACATGACCGCCCCTGCCGCCGCCATGACGCACATGCCCAGGACCACGGTGACCCAGGCGAACCGTTTTGCCAGGTCGCCCCTCCGCGCGCCGATGCTCTGCCCGACCAACGTCGTCGCCGCCTCGCCGATGCCGTAGCCGGGCATATAGCACAGCGATTCCGCGGTGATGCTGAACGAGTGCGCCGCGATGGCGACGGTTCCCAGCGGGGCGATGATTTTGGTGCTCATCACGTATGCGCCGCACAGGGCGAATTTCTCCAGCCCCATGGGAACGGAAATCCGCGCCGCCTCGCGCAGGGTCTGCCGCTGCGGCTTCCAGCGGCCTTTCTGCCGCACGTTGAGCACGGGCGATCGGATGCAGGCAAAGTAGGCTGCCGCCGCCGTGACGGTGACGGTCGCCGCTGCCGAGCCGAGCGCCGCCCCGAGCACGCCCAGTTTGAGCACGAAGATGAACAGGACGTTGCCGAGCACGTCGAGCACGCAGACCGCCACGTTCAGGATGCCGGGGATGCGCATTTCGCCGGAGCATTGCATGACGGCGCACAGGAGGATGAACAGCTGGAACGCGGGCAGCGCGGCGACGAACACGAAGAAATACGCGGTCGCCGCCGGCACGATTGCCGCTTCGCCGCCGAGCCAGCCGGGAAGCGCGTCGCTGACTGCCATGCCCGCCGCCGCCAGCGCGAGCGAGGTCAGGGCGCACGCGACGATCGCCTGCCGCAGGATTTCCTGCGCCCGGTGCTTCTCCCCCGCGCCGACTGCCTGCGCCACCTGCACGGCGAATCCCATGCCCATTGCGTCGCACAGCCCGCCGAACAGCCAGGTGCTTGACGCGACCAGCCCGATCGCCGCCGAAGCCTGCGCGCCGAGCGACCCGACCATTGCCGCGTCGATGTACTGCATGACTATTGAAGAAATCTGCGCGAGGATGCCCGGCACGGACAGCCGCCACACAAAGCGCAGCTGCCGCCGCAGCGGAAAGGTCTTGTCCTGCGCGAGCAGCGCGGAAAGGTCAAAGGGTTCTTTCATCAGTGTGTTCCCGTAGTGTCATCATCATAGCAGAAAACGGGGCGCGTTGGAACGGCAGTGCTGATAGACACAACGCGAAAGTTATCATATAATAACGCAGAGGCTGATATGGGACTGTTAGGCGTTTACGATTATACCGTTGTCTTGACCTACGTGGGCACGATTTTCGCTTTTTTGGGAATGGGCTATGCTGTTGACGGCGGAAGGATGCACCTGTTTACTGCCCTCGTCTGCCTGATGGTTTCGGGCTTCTGCGATATGTTCGACGGGAAGATCGCTTCCACAAAGAGGAACCGCACGATAAAAGAAAAGAAATTCGGTGTGCAGATTGACTCGCTGAGCGACTTGGTGTGCTTTGGCGTGCTGCCGGCGATTTTCGTGTATCAGATGCGCATCGGCAGCAAGCTGGAATTCGCGGTGTCCGCGTTCTATCTTCTGTGCGGGCTGATCCGCCTTGCCTATTTCAACGTGGAGGAAGAGGAGCGTTCGAGCCAGACTGACGAGCGGCGCAAGGAATTCCGTGGCATGCCGATTACGAGCGCGGCGTTGTGGTTTCCCGGTTTCTACGCGCTCGCGGTGCTGTTGCAGTGCCGCGTGAGCGCCGTCATTGATCCGAGCGTGGTCATTTCCGTGCTTGCGGTGGTGGTGGGGCTTGCGTTCATCACGCCGTTCAAGGTGGTCAAGCCGGGTCCGGTGGGCAAAGCCGTGCTGATGCTCGTCGGCGGTATGGATGTCGTGCTCATGGTGTGGGCGGCGATTTCTATCGGCTGGTTTGACTAGCGGGCGGTTTTTGTGAGCGACAACAACGATTCTTCCGTCAGGTTCTTGTATGCCACGACGTTCGGGCGCGCGATCCTGTGGCTGCTGTTGCGTTGCAATTATTCGGGCTTTGCGGCGTGGCTGTTCCGAACGCGGCTTTCCGCGCTGTTCATTCCGTCGTTCGCAAAAAAGCACGGCATCGACCTGTCGCCCTGGCAGGGGCAGCAGTTCCGTTCGTTCGCTGATTTCTTCATTCGGAAAAAAGACGTGTCGTTCGACGCTGACCCGGCGCACCTGATAAGCCCGTGCGATTCCTGGCTGAGCGTGTATCCCGTTGACGCGGATTCGTCGTTCGCCATAAAAGGCTCGCGCTACGCGGTGGCGGACTTGCTCGCGGGCGATACGGAGAACCGGGCGGCGGATTTTACGGGCGGCACGTGCCTCATCTTCCGGCTCTGCCCCACGGACTATCACCGCTACCTGTATATCGATGACGGGTTTCAGGGGAAGAACCATTTTGTCAAGGGCGAACTGCATTCCGTGCAGCCAATCTGCGCCGAGACCTACCCGATTTACACGCTCAACCGCCGCTTGTGGACGCCGCTTGAGACCGAGCATTTCGGCAAGGTGGTGCAGACGGAAATCGGCGCGCTCGTGGTGGGCGGCATCGTCAATTACCATGAGGACGTGCGCATGAAGAAGGGCGACGAGATGGGTCGCTTTGAGTTTGCCGGATCGACGATTACCATGCTCTTCCAGAAAGACAAAATCGCGCTGTTGCCGCAGGTTGCGGAGGCGACGAAAGACGGCGCGGAATACAAAGTGTCTGCCGGACAGCAGATTGGCCGCGCGCGGTAGCCCGCAAAATAGCAGTTGCGTTATTTTAAAATCGCCCTTACAATGATACTGTAATGAACGGGATGTTCCCGGTGGAGGTATCTTATGAAGAAGGTTGTGGCGGTATTGGCGGGCGCGGCGTTGGTGCTCGCATGTACGGGCTGTACCAAAAAGGCTGCGAAAGCGGTCGGCGGTACGGCGAGCGAAGTTTCTGCCGACTTGATTGCGGCGGCGCAGGCAGAGGGCGAGCTGATTGTGTACGGCTCCTGTGAGGAAGAGTATCTTGCGGCGGCGGTCGCGCGGTTTGAGAAGCTGTACGGCATCAAAACGCATCACCAGCGGTTGTCCACGTCCGAAGTGTACACCAAGATTTCCGAAGAGAACGGCAAGCCGTCTGCTGACGTGTGGTTCGGCGGCACGACTGACCCGTACAACGAGGCTGTCGCGGCAGGGCTGTTGGAAAGCTACGCTGCGGAGAACGCGAAAAACCTGATAAACGACAGCTACAAAGATCCGACTGACTGCTGGTACGGCATCTACAAAGGCATCCTCGGCTTTATGGTGAACGACGAGGAGCTTGCCCGCCTGGGACTGAAAGCGCCCCAGTCATGGGACGACTTGCTCAAGCCTGAGTACAAGGGGCTGATTATGCTGTCAAACCCGAACACGGCGGGAACGGCGAAGCTCGTCATCAACACGATGGTGCAGATGAAAGGGCATGACGCGGCGATGGAGTATTTCAAGGAGCTGGACAAGAACGTGAACCAGTACACCAAATCCGGCTCCGGTCCGTCAAAGATGGTCGGTCCGGGCGAATGCGTGATCGGCGTGGGCTTTTTGCATGACGGCATTTATCAGATTTTGCAGGGCTACGACAATATCGGCCTGATTGTTCCGAGCGACGGCACGTCATACGAAATCGGCGCGACGGCAATCTTCAAGGGTGCGCCGCATCCCAACGCCGCAAAACTGTGGGTCGAGTACGCGCTCTCTCCCGACTGCGTGAACCTCGCGAAGGACACGGGGTCGTATCAGTTCCTGGTGCTGTCAAACGCGGAGCAGCCGCAGGAGGCGACGCAGTTCGGGCTGGACATGAACAACACGATCGACTACGACTTTGAGGACGCGAAGGCGAACAGCGCGAAGTATGTGGAGGATTTCTTTGCCGCGCTGGAAAGCGGTTCAAGCGGCAAGTTCCAGACAAAATAAGCAGATGACGCACGGCGGCGGTTTGCGTTCGCGCTGGCCGTCCCGTGCGTTTTGTCTGTGCGGACAAAGTTTCAGGCATTTCTAATCCTCTGGACAAGGAGGGGCTTATGGCGACGACCCAGGGCGCACGGCTGGAGCGCAGGAAGTTTTTTGCAGACCCGATTATGGTTTCGATGATCGGCGTGCTGCTGGTGTTTTTGACGCTGTTCATCCTGTATCCGCTTCTGATGGTGCTGATTGACAGTTTTTTCAGCGGGGGAACGGTGTCGCTGGACGTGTTCCGGCGGGTCTTGAGCCTGAAACGGTTTCAGACGGCGTTCACGAATACGCTGGTGCTCGGTTTTATTACGGGGCTTTTCTCTACGGCGGTCGGGCTGCTGTTTGCCTACGTGGAAGTCTATGTCAAATTGCGCAGCAAGGTGCTTTCCACGCTGTTCAAGCTGGTATCCATGCTGCCGATTGTGTCGCCGCCGTTCGTGCTTTCGCTTTCGATGATTATGCTGTTCGGGCGCAGTGGCATCATCACGCGGTCGCTGCTGCACATTTACGACAGCAACGTGTACGGGCTGAAAGGCATTGCCATCGTGCAGATAATGACGTTCTTTCCCGTCTGCTACCTGATGTTGCGCGGGCTGCTCAAGAACATCGACCCGTCGCTGGAAGAAGCCGCGCGGGACATGGGCGCGAGCCGCTTCAAGGTGTTTGGCAGCGTCACGCTTCCGCTCATGCTGCCGGGGCTGGGGAACGCGTTTTTGGTCACGTTCATTGAGTCCGTGGCGGACTTTGCGAATCCCATGCTGATTGGCGGCTCGTATGACACGCTCGCCACGACGATTTACTTGCAGGTGACGGGCGCATACGATTCGACGGGTGCGGCGGCGATGAGCGTCGTGCTGCTTTCGCTCACGGTCATTTTGTTTTTGATTCAGAAGTATTATTTGGAGGCAAAGACTGCCGCCACGCTGAGCGGCAAGGCGACTCGCCAGCGTATGCTGATCGAGGACAATTCCGTCCGCTATCCGCTTTCGGTGTTCTGCGGCCTTGCGTCGGCATTCGTGCTGTTGATGTATATCATGGTGCCGATCGGCGCGCTCTTTACGCTGTGGGGGCGCGACTATCACCTGACGTTCAAATGGTTCAACTATATGTTCAGGACTTCGGGGCTGAAGGCGTTCAAGGATTCGTTCCTGCTGTCGCTCATTGCCGCGCCGCTGACGGCGTTCCTTTCGATGGTCATTTCGTATCTGGTGGTCAAGAAGAAATTCAAGGCGAAGGGGTTCATCGAATTCATCTCGATGCTCGCGATGGCGGTGCCGGGAACGGTGCTGGGCATAGGCTATATCCGCGGGTTCGCGAACGGGCTGTTCCGCACGGGCGTGATGAGCGGGCTGTACGGCACGGGGCTGATCCTGGTCATCGTGTTCATCGTGCGCTCGCTCCCGACGGGAACGCGCAGCGGCATCTCGGCGTTGCGGCAGATTGACAAATCTATTGAAGAAAGTGCCTACGACATGGGCGCGGGGTCGGGGCGCGTGTTCATGACGGTGACGCTCCCGCTCATCCGCGATTCGTTCTTCAGCGGTCTGGTGACGGCGTTCGTCCGCTCGATTACGGCGATTTCGGCAATCATCCTGCTGGTCACGCCGCAGTATCTGCTCATCACGTGTCAGATTAACGAGCAGGCGGAGAAGGGCAGCTACGGCATTGCCTGTGCCTATGCCACCGTGCTGATCGTCATCACCTATGGCGCGGTGCTGATTATGAATGCGCTCATCGCGTATTTCGGTACCAGCCGACCCGTAAAATACAAGGAGGCATGATTATGAAAGAGAAAAAGGGCGTGCGCTTGGAGCATATATCAAAAATCTATCAGGATCCCAAGACGGGGAACGACTTTTACGCGGTGCAGGATACCACGCTGGAAATCAAGCCGGGCACGTTCGTGACGCTGCTCGGACCGTCCGGTTGCGGAAAGACGACTACGCTGCGCATGATCGCGGGCTTTGAGAGTCCCGATGAGGGCGAGATTTATCTGGGCGACGAGGCGATCAACGCGCTGCCGCCGAACAAGCGCGACACGGCGATGGTGTTCCAGAGTTACGCGCTGCTGCCACATTACAACGTGTTCGACAATGTTGCCTACGGCCTCAAAATCCGCAAGCTGCCCCGGTCGCAGATTGAGGAGAAAGTGCTCGCCATGCTCAGGCTGGTGGAGATGGACGGCATGGAGACGCGGATGACGAACCAGCTTTCCGGCGGGCAGCAGCAGCGGGTCGCGCTTGCCCGTGCGCTCGTCATGGAGCCGGGCGTGCTGCTGTTTGACGAGCCGCTGTCCAACCTTGACGCGAAGCTGCGCGTGACGATGCGCACGGAAATCCGCAAGATTCAGCAGAAAATCGGCATTACCGCCGTGTACGTGACCCACGACCAGAGCGAGGCGATGAGCATTTCTGACCAGATCATCATCATGAGCAAGGGCAAGGTGGAGCAGATTGGCACGCCGCGCGAGGTGTATTACCGCCCAAAGAATAAATTCGTGGCGGACTTCATTGGCGAGGCGAATTTCCTTGACGCGGAGGTCGTGTCGTCGGCGGGCGGCAGCGCGGCGATCACCGTGAACGGCAACCGCATGACCGTGCAGGATTACGTCGGCACAAAGCCGGGCGACAAGGTGTCGCTCGTGCTTCGCCCGGAGAACGTCAGGCTTGCCGACACGGGCGCGCTGCAAGGCACGGTGACGCTCTCCACGTTCATGGGGTCATACCAGTATTACCAGGTGGACGTGGGCGGCAAGGAAATCCAGATTACCGACTACAACCCGGTGGGGCGCAAGACTTACGCCGCCGGGGAGACGGCATTCCTGGACTTTGACGCGGGCGGGGTGTATATCCTGTAGCAGCTGCCCGCCCCGCTTGCCACGGGCGGGGGCGGTGTGGTATACTGCGGGCTATGAGTACGAGCCGTTCAGCAGACCAACTCCATGCCGCACACGTAGCCGCAGGCGCAGTGACGCTTTCCGTGGCGAAAAACCGTGAATGGGGGGGGGTATTCAC
>CAZSOK010000070.1:0-4005 GCA_964608445.1 uncultured Treponema sp.
ATTGCCTTCAAATCAATCCACAACGGTCACAATCAAATCTTCCGACGCTTCGTTATTTATGTTTGTTCACAATCCGCGATTCGAATTTTCCCGGGGCGATTTCGATGAAGCGCGCGAAAACACTTGAGGATTTCTCGCCATTTCACCTAAATGACTAGAACAGTTTTGCACAGGGATTAACGGTTTTTCCCAGGGATTTCTAACGGGTTTGCACTTGTAAAATAAAAACTCGTCTGGCGTTCTGCGATTTTTGCGCCATGTTTTAGGCGGTTTCCATCTGCGGAAAGCATCCTATTTTTTCGCAGACATCTTTCACGTCCTTTTCGATTCGCGCCAAGAGTTCCGCCTGTATGGACTTTCCGTTCCTATAACAAAATCTTTGAACGCCAGGATAGAATCAGAAATTGAAAACTGTTGACAGTAGGGGGAAAGCGCATACAGGTTTTTCCCATAATCTGTAGTTGCGGCGCAACATACGGATAAAGTTTATCATGACCGACGGACAAAAGAAAAAATGTCATGGAAATGCTGCCGGTGTTGCGGTCGCGACAATAGCCGCACTTGTTTTTTTTGCGGCTTCTACGGCCGGTAGAACGATGAGTCAGGTTTTACTGGGCTGGATTCCTGATGCCGGAAATGCAATCAACGCGACATGCATGTGGAGATTTGCGCTTCGCCCGATTTTCTGTTGGTCGCAATAATCGGCACGTTTTTGGTTGACTTCCCGCGCGCCCTGCCATATAATGAAAGCATACTATAATCCCTTGGAGGCCACAAATGGCAAAGGTAGAACTGAAGCATGTGGGTAAGATTTACGACGGCAACGTGCACGCCGTAAAAGATTCCAACATCACGATTGAAGACCGCGAATTCTGTGTGTTCGTCGGTCCATCTGGCTGCGGCAAGTCAACGACGCTCCGCATGATCGCCGGTCTGGAAGACATTTCCGAAGGCGAGCTGTGGATTGACGGCGAGCTGATGAATGACGTGCCGCCGAAAGACCGCAACATCGCGATGGTATTCCAGAACTACGCGTTGTATCCGCACATGTCCGTGTTCGACAACATGGCGTTCGGTCTTAAAATCCGCAAGATTGACAAGGCGGAAATCCAGCGCCGCGTGGACGAGGCTGCCCGTATCCTTGACTTGACCCAGTACCTTGAGCGCAAGCCGAAGGCGTTGTCCGGCGGTCAGCGCCAGCGCGTTGCGGTCGGACGTGCTATCGTCCGCAATCCCAAAGTATTCTTGTTTGACGAGCCGCTGTCCAACCTTGACGCGAAGCTCCGCGTTACGATGCGCGCCGAGATTTCAGACTTGCATCACCGCTTGCAGTCAACGATGATTTACGTTACGCACGACCAGATCGAGGCGATGACGATGGGCACCAAGATTGTCGTCATGCGCGGAACGGATGCCGGTGACGAGATGGCGGGGCGTATCCAGCAGATCGGCGCGCCGCTGTACCTGTACAACCATCCGATCAACAAATTCGTCGCGGGCTTTATCGGTACGCCGCCGATGAACTTCATGAACGTGAAGCTCATCGAGAAAGACGGAAAGGTGCTGGCGGACGAAGGCTCGTTTGTCCTCACTCCGACCGAAGAGCAGCAGAAGGCGTTGAAGGCGCACGTCGGCAAGGAAGTTTCGTTCGGTATCCGCCCGGAAGACCTGAAATACTTGCAGGCTCCTGCCGCAGAGAACAATATGCAGCTGAAGGTCACCAACAAGGAGCCGCTGGGCGCGGACACGCACGTGTTCTTGCAGTCAAAGGAGCAGAGCATCGTCGCGCGCGTTCCCCCGGAATATGACTTCCAGCTGGGCGACACGGTGAATTTCGCTCCCGATATGGAGAAGGCGAAATTCTTCGGCAAAGGCGGCGACGAGCCGAACTTGTGCGAGAACATCGAAAGAAAATGGTAATTGCGGTCTGAGGTATGCCCGTTTTGGCGGCGGTTGCCGTCGGGGCGGGCGTTTTCAGCGCATTGCGCCGCGTGATGCTGTGGCATGGCACCCGTCTTCATGGCGGGTGTTTTTTTGTGCTGCCATATCTTATTGCAGAAGCCGCCTGTTTTGGATAGAATAGGACACGGTGGGGCTATGAAAAAGAATTCCGTTGTCATCTATAAGAATCTTCCGGCGATTGTGACCGACCGTGCGGACAGCGACAAATGGTTGGTGTCATGGTGCGTGAGCCGCGCGACGGACACGGGAAAAAAAGCCGTGTATGCCGCGCAGAAAGTGCGCGAGAAAGACGTGCTCCTGCTCTGCGAGGACGCGGCGACGGGCATTGATGCCGTCCTTGCGTTTGCCGACGAGGCGGCTGCGGACGGAAGCACGGTACGGCGGCAGGTGGCGGAGGCGTATGAGCTTCTGGCGGGCGATGACGGGACGGCGGCAAGCCCCATCACGTTTGCCGACCTTGCCGCGCTTGCCTGCGGGGAACTCAGGGCGGACGAGGCGTGGGGAATCTATGTGGCGGTCAAGGCGAGCCTTGCTTTTGAGGAGAAGCCGCGTGACGGCGTAATCACTTTTGTTCCCCGGCGTGCCGATGAGGTCGCCGCGCTTCAGGCACGGCAGCAGGAAAAAGAACAGGCAGGGGCAGTCCGGGCGGCGTTCGTGGCGCGGCTCAAAAGCGGGGCGTTGTTGCCGGACGACGCGAAGTATATGGGCGACGTGGAGTCGCTCGCGCTCGGTCAGACGGAAAAGAGCCGCACGATGCACGATGCGCACCTGAAAGAGACACCCGAACGCGCCCATAAACTGCTGCTTGACACGGGCGTGTGGGACATGACGCGCAACCCGTACCCGTTGCGCTGGGGGCTGAGCACGAGGAGTGCGCGCGAGGGGCTTGCCACGCCGCCCGACGAGGATCGCTTTGAGGTGCCCGGCGTGTCGTATGCGATAGACAGCATCTGGTCGCACGATCCCGATGACGCGATTGCCTTTGACGGGGAATGCCTGTGGGTGCATATCGCCGATCCGGCGAGCACTGTTTTTCCCGACAGCCCCATTGACAGAGCCGCCCGTGCGCGGGGCGCGACGCTCTACATTCCTGAGGGCGCGAGCCGTATGCTAAGCGAGGACAGCCTTGCCGATTATGCGCTCGGTCTCACCCCGAAAAGCCGTGCGCTCAGCTTTAAAATCACGTTTGATGAGCATGGTGATGTCGCCGACTGTGCCGTGCTGCGCACGGTCGTGACGGTGGAGCGGCTGACTTACGAGCAGGCCGACGCGCGGAAGGACGAGCCGGGGCTTGCGCCGCTGTTTTCGATTGCCGCGCGCAATGCCGAACGCCGCAGGAAGGCGGGCGCGGTGCAGATTTCCCTGCCCGAAGTGCATATCACCGTGGATGCGGAGACAAAACAGGTGTCGGTTGAGCCGCGCACGGAGACACTATCTGCCGAAGTGGTGCGCGAGGCGATGGTGCTTGCGGGCGAGGGCGCGGCGCGCTTTGCGTTCAAGAACAATATCCCGTTTCCGTTTGTCAGTCAGGAAGCGCCCGATATTCCCCAGGACATTCCCGACGGCTACGCGGGGCAGTTCCGTCTGCGCAAATGTATGCGCAAGCGCACGGTCTCGCTTACGCCCAGTCAGCACGCGGGGCTGGGTCTGGGAATGTACAGCCAGGTGACCAGCCCGCTGCGTCGGTACGGCGATTTGATCAGCCATGAGCAGCTGCGGGCGTTCTTATGCGGGCGGGAACTCATCGACAAGACGGCGATGCTCTTGCGCATGAGCGAGGGAGATGCCGCCGCCGCCGCCACGCACAAAGCCGAACGCCAGAGCAATATGCACTGGACGCTCGTCTATCTCTTGCAAAATCCCGGCTGGACGGGCACGGCGGTTTGCGTTGACCGGCAGCCGAAGCAGTCGGTCTTTCTGATTCCCGCGCTCGGTCTTGAGACGGTGCTGGCGGGCGTGTCCGACGTTGCGCTGAACGATGCGATTACCGTCAGGCCGGTGACCATAGACATACCGCTGCTGGAAGTGACCTTCGCGCGGTGC
>CAZSOK010000070.1:4105-9558 GCA_964608445.1 uncultured Treponema sp.
TCCGCCGTCTGCGTCCGTTCCGGCTCGGCGACGGCTTTTTCTGCCGCATTCCGCCGGTCGAATGCCGCCTGCACGGCGGCAAATGACGCGGCGCGCGGCGGGGGAAAGGAATCGTTTTTTTCCGGGACAGGTGTATCCGGCGTGTCCGGCTTTGTTGCGGATAACGTGACGGCATGATTCGGCTGTTCGGTCACGGCGGTCGTCGGTTCATCCGCCGTGGCGGGGAATCGTGCGGGCTGTTCCGCGTCATGGTGCGCCGTTTTTTGCCAGTCCAGCGCGATCTGCGCGTCGTCCGTGTCTGCCTCGTACTCACGCGCGGCTTTGATGCCGTAGGCGCGGAAAAAGGCACGGACGGTCGAGCTGACACCGTGGTGAAGCTCGGAGCTGTCCTTGAAGCGGACTTCTTTCTTTGCGGGGTGGATGTTGAAGTCCACGAGCGCGGGGTTCATCTCCACGAACAGCGCGGCGACGGGATGCGTGCCGTTGGGAAAGAATCCCTGGCAGCCGTATTCGACCGCCTGCATGAGCGCGTATTCCTGTACGCGCCGCCCGTTCACGTAGATAAAAAGCTGCTTTCGGTCGTTCCGCCATACGCCCGGCTCGCCGATTATCAGGCGGAATTTCCAGTCGCTGCCCGATCCCTTGATTTCGGAGAACAGCGCGGGGCTTTCTTTTATGCCCAGCGCGGCGGTGAAGCGGTCGGCAAGGGAGACATCGCGCGGCAGGTCGGCACGGATTGCGCCGTCAACCGTCAGTCGGAACGCGATGTCGGTGCGGGGAAGGGCTTTTTCGACGAACAGTTCGCGGCACAGCATGGTCTCACTCGACGCGCGTTTGAGGAACTGGCGGCGGGCGGGGAAATTCTCGAACAGCCCCTCGCTCTGTACGATCGTGCCGCGCCCGTTCTGCACGGGCGGAACTGTCTCGATGATATGGTCTTCAGTAATCGACGCGCGCATTCGGTGCGTACCGCTCATAATGGAAAGGCGGCTCACGGCGGCGATGGAGGCCAGCGCCTCTCCCCGGAAGCCGAGCGTCGTCAGGCGCAGCAAGTCTTCCGCGTCGGTGATTTTGCTCGTGGCGTGGGGGCGGGCGCAATGCACAAGGTCGTCGCGGCTCATGCCGGAGCCGTTGTCCGCCACGCGGATTCGTTCGATGCCGCCGCCCACGATTTCCATGCTGATGTCGTCTGCCCCGGAGTCCACGGCGTTGTCCAGCAGCTCGCGCACGATGGCGGCAGGGCGGTCGATTACTTCGCCGGCGGCAATCTTGCGCGCCACTTCGGCGCTCAGCGCCCGGACGGGATTACCCATGCTGCCGCAGTCCTTCGCTCGGTGCGCCCGCGCTTCCCGTTCCTGCGTCTGCCGCCGTGAACAGGTCAAGTTCGGGCGTGTCCGCTGTGTTCGGCGCGGGCTGGTTCATCAGTATCTGGATTTTGCCTTCGATTTTATCGATGTCCTTCTCCAGTTTTTTTGCCAGCGTGATGCCCTCCTCAAAATCCTTGAGGGCAGATTCAAGGGATATGTCCGTGCGTTTTATGTCGTTGGTCAGCTGCTCAAGGTGAGCGAGATTCGCCTCAAAGTCTTTCATGCGGACAGTGTAGCACGATTTCTGCGCGTTTGTCAGCACCCCGTTACGGTCGCGCGGATAATGCCTTCGGCGGGGATAATTTCAAGCGTGCTGCCTGCGGCGGTGTCCTGTGCGCGGTGGATGATTTTTTTCGTTTCGCCGTCGCGTACCATGGCGTAGCCGCGCGCGAGGATTGTCTGGGGGCTTGCGCTTTCCAGCATCTGCACGCAGTGCGCGATCCGCTCGCGCGTGTCCGCCGTCTTGCGCCGAATCTGCTCCGAAAGCGCGTTTTTTGCGGCATCGAGCCGGGCGAGCAGGGGCTGTTCGATCGTGCGGAAGCGTACTTCAAGGTGGTACGGGTCGAACGATTTGACGAGCAGCTTCATGCGATCGATCCGGGCGCGCATCGCGTCGTACAGTTCCGTCCGGCAGAGGGCAAGCCGCTGCACGATGTCGCCCTGCACGGGGACGACCAGTTCCGCTGCCGCTGACGGGGTGGGGGCGCGGACATCGGCGGCATAGTCGCTCAGTGCCCAGTCGATTTCGTGTCCAACCGCGCTCACCACGGGAATCTCCGATGCCGCAATGGCACGCACCACGCGCTCCTCGCTGAACGGGAGCAGGTCTTCCAGCGATCCGCCGCCGCGCCCGACGATAAGCACGTCGCACAGCGCAAAGTCGTTCGCCGTCTCAATCTGGCGGGCAATCGTCTCCGCCGCGCCGTCTCCCTGCACGAGCGCGGGCAAAATCACCACGGAAACGCAGGCGTTGCGCCGCCGCGTGATTTGCAGGATGTCGCGCAGTGCCGCGCCCGTGGGGCTGGTCACCACGCCCACCGTGCGCGGGAAGAACGGCAGCCGCACTTTCCGCTCGCGCGCGAACAGTCCTTCGGCGGCGAGCTGCCGCTTGCGGTTCTCCAGGATCTGGAGGATGTTGCCCTCTCCGGCGATTTCCATTGCCGTGATGATGACCTGATAGTTCCCGCGTGGCGCGTACACGGAAACCGAGCCTTTGCAGCGCACTTTCATGCCGTCTTTGGGCGCGAACGTCAGTGCCGCCGCCCGCCCACGGAACATCACCGCGCCTATCTGCGCCCCCTCGTCCTTGAGCGTAAAGTACAAGTGCCCGGACGCGTTCGGGCGGTAGTTTGAGATTTCGCCTTCCAGCGTGATCGCGGGGAACGCCCCCTCCAGCAGGTCGCGCAGCCGCGCGGTGAGCGAGGATACAGAAAAAACAGTGTCGGAAGCCGTCGTGCCAAATGCCATGCGTCCAGTGTACCCGCAATGCGCAAGATGTGCAATCGCCCCGGTCGAACCTGGCGGGCGGCGCGGGGATGGTCGTATTCCCACGGCACGAAAAATCGTGTATACTGACATCGCTATGAAATCGTTGTTGACCGTTCTGTTTGCCGGCGCGAAGATGCCGCATGCCTTTGATCCCGCGTTTGACGGAAAGTCTGCCTTTGACCGTGCGCTTGCCTGGGCGGCATCCGTACCCGGCTCGGTGCGGACGGTCGTGTTCACGGACGGCGAGAACCGCGCGAAAGCCGAGGCGGCGTGTGGCGGCGCGGCGGTGTCGTTCGTGCAGCAGGATGACTGGACGAACGCGCTCGTTGCGGAATCGCTTGCGGCATCGTGCGCGGAGCATCAGGCGGACTGCGCCGTGTTCGCCTGGGCGGACTGCCCGTTCCTGAACGCGCCGCTCACCGCCGAGCTGGTTGAGACGCATACGAAATACCGTGCCGAATACACGTTCGCCGACGGCTATCCCTACGGGCTGACCCCCGAAGTGGTTGACGCGGGCGCGGCGCGCATCATCGCCGGGCTGGGCAAGGGAGTGCAGCAGGCGGCGGGCGACCGTCCTGCCGCCCGTGACGCGCTGTTCGCCATTATGAGCGGCGACATCAACGCGTTTGAGATTGAGACAGTCATCGCGCCCAAAGACTACCGTATGCTGCGCCTTGACTTTTCCTGCGGCGAAAAACTGCCGTTCCTCGCGTGTGCGCGGCTGTACGCGGTGGCGCGGGATGCCTGCGCTCTTGCGGGGGCGGACTTTGACGCGTGTGCGCTTTCCGACCGCGCCGGGGCAGACGAGTCCGTCCTGCGGACCGTCCCCGCGTTCTACAACGTGCAGGTTGCCGCGCGGTACAACCACGACCTGGTGTATGTGCCGTACCGGCAGCTGACCGCCGCGCACCCGCTTGACGACATGGCGTTCGCGGACTTCCAGTCGCTCGTGGCGCAGATGGCGGCGTTGTCCGAGACGGCGGTGGTGTCGCTCTCTGCGTTCGGCGAGCCGCTGCTGCATCCGCGCTTTGCCGACTGCGTGCGCGAAGTGCTTTCGTATCCCGGTCTGTCCGTGTTCATTGAGACTGACGGGACGCTCGTGACCGAATCGCTCGCCGCCGACCTTGCGCGGCTGGATGCGCGGCGTATCGTCTGGGTGGTGCTGCTGGATGCGGCGGAGCGCGCGCTGTATGCGCGGCTGCACCGTTGCGACGAGGGCGACTTTTCCAGGGCGGTGGCCGCAGTGGGGCTGCTTGAACGGCATTTCCCGCACCGGGTGTATCCGCAGATGACGCGCATGAAGGCGAACGAGCCGCAGCTCGAACAGTTCTACCGCCACTGGAAGGACAAGGACAGCGCGAGCGCGGGCGAGCTGATCGTCCAGAAATACAACCGCTTCTGCGGCGTGCTTCCCGACGAGCAGTCCGCCGACCTCTCCCCGCTGGTGCGCATGCCGTGCTGGCATCTGCGCCGCGACATGACGATCCTGTCCGACGGCAGCGTCCCGTTCTGCGTGTCGCGGGCGGCCGGCGCTGCGGCGGGGAATGCGCTGAGCGAGGGCATTGCCGCCGTGTGGGAACGGTTTTCCGGGCCGCTTGCGGCGCAGGTCAAAAAAGACTACCCGCCGGAGTGCGAAACGTGCGATGAATTCTATACCTTCAATTTTTAACCAGCGGCAGATAACCCGCACGGTGCTGGGCGGCAAGGAGCCGGTGCCGTCCGCCGCGCTCAACATTGCCGTGCTGCTCCTGAACAGCCAGGGAAACCACTGCCGCGTGCCGCTTTTGGAGAACCTGACGAAATGCGGCTTCTCGTCGATCGTGTCGTTCGAATCCGTGCCGGAGAACTACAGCCTCGACGAATTCACGCGGATGTTCCCGTTCGTCAAGTTCATCATTCCGCGCGAGCCGGTGACCGACGGCGACCTCATCAACATCGGCATGAGCGAGGTGACCGAGCCGCACGTGCTTGTCCTGCGCGACACGCTGCTGTTTGCCCGCGACGCGCTGACGGCGCGCCTTGCCGAAAAGCTGCTCGCCGCAAGCCCGTTCTGCGTCGCCCCGCGCCTGCTGTGCCCGTCCGCGCCGCCGTTCCCGGTCGTGTTCGCGCCGTCCGTGCGCGATGCCATGCTTGACGTTGAGCCGAGCATGGTCATCTCCGACGGCGCGCCCACGCTCTACCCGTTCGACAACATCGGGCTGTACGACCGCCAGGCGTTCATCCGGCTCGGCGGGTACGACTACACGATCACGTCGCCGTACTGGCAGAACCTTGACCTGTCGTTCCGCGCCTGGCTGTGGGGCGAGCGCATTACCGTGTCCACGGCGTTCAACCTGGCGTATGCGGAGCGTCCGCCGTCCGGGGACGTGACGGCGAACTTAGGCTCGTCGCGCTTCTACCTCAAGAACCTCGTGCCGCAGTTTGTGGACGACCACGGCGTGATCCCGCGCTCCGCGTTCTGGGTGTACCTGCGCCGCTCGTCCTGCGGTTTCTTTGAGACGCTGCGCCAGTTCGGCGACGCGCGCCAGTGGGTCGCCCAGAACAAGTACCGCTTCCGGCGCGACGCGGCGTATCTGGTGGAGCACTGGGGCATGGTGT
>CAZSOK010000071.1:0-6738 GCA_964608445.1 uncultured Treponema sp.
GCTTCCAAGCGGCATAGAAATATATTGCGATACTTGGTACAATGCGGTTTATTGCGTGCTGAAATATGCCGATAAAAAGAGATAGCATGGGTATGGCGCAGGTGCAGATAAAAGTAACGGCAGAAAGTATACTTGATTACGGGGTCTTTGTTTCGACGACGGGCGCGAAAGTGCAGCGGCAGGCGGCGGCATCTGCTGCTCCCGTGCGGAAAATTCCGACGCCCCCGGCGGAGCCGGTCTCCCCTGAACCGGCTGAAACGGAAGTGAGCGTCAGCGATTTCCTGCTGGATACGGACACTGACGAGCCTGTTACGCGCAGGGATGAGATCCGCGACATGCTCGCGACGGAAAAAGACGCGCTGGCGCAGGAAAAAAAGCGGATCAAGCAGCTGAAAAAAGAAGAGAAGCGGGCGGCAAAGAAGAAGGCGCAGGAAGGCCGCATCCGGAATCCTATCGGCCTGAAGATGATCGTGATTATTTCGGTGCTGCTGCTCACGGCGGTGGGCGGCATTACCTGCATCGTCTCATATTTTATGACGGGCGACATCCGCACGAACGCCGAGGAGAACAACCTTGCCATAAACACCCGCACGGCGGCTTCAGTGGAGACGTATATCGACACTACGGTGTCGGGCGTGGGCATGTTCCTCGACCTGCTCAAGGCGGCGGGCGAGAACGATGCCGAAACGCGCGCGATGATGACGATGTTCTTTGCCCGCAACAAGGACATTGCCGCGGTGTACCTGCTGGGGTCGGACACGCTGTTCGCGAGCGACGCGTTCCTGCTGTCGCGCGAAATCCAGCAGGAGACGGTGCGCTCGTATATGCGGCAGGAGACGGACGCGGCGGAGCGCGCGCGGAACGGGTCGTTTGAGCTGCTGAATGCGTCGGCGTTTTTCTCCGTGCCGGCGCTCGCGCTGTTTTACCCGGTCGCGTACAGCGATGCGGACAATGTGATTGGTGTGCTGCTTTCTGCCGACGCGCTGGGCGAGAGTTTTTCTTCGAGCAATATCAACCAGTCGTTTTTTGTGAACGATGAGGGCATGGTGCTGGTGCACGGCGACCTGGCGTTGCAGATGGCGGGCGCGGACGAGAGCGGGAATCCGATCGTGCAGGCGATGATGGAGAGCGTGCTGGGCGGCGGGCAGATTACCTACAAGGCGGACGACGGCGAGGAATACATCGGCGCGTTCCGCAAGCTGACTATGGGGAACGGCGGGGTCATCACCACGGTGAGGACGGCGGTCGTCCTTGAGGGTATCCGGCGGCAGACGGTGCGCAACGTGTACATCATGCTGGCGATTCTGGCGATCGCGCTCATGGTCGTCTATTTTTTCTCCAAGTCGCTGAGCCACCCGCTCAAACTGCTGACGGACATCGCCAACGAAATCAACCGGGGGAACTTCAACACGGAGCTGTTCGACGAAGTGCCGGTGCACCGCATGGACGAAATCGGCGTGCTGTCAAAAAGCACGATGAACGAGCGCGAGATTTTGAACATGGTTTCGCGCCTGACCAACAAGGGCGTTACCAAGGCGGTCATCACCAAGGAAATCGACTTTGAGCCGCATTTGAAAGACGTGACGATTTTCTTCAGCGACATCCGGGGCTTTACGGCAATCAGCGACGGTTTCAAGAAACGCTTTGCCGAGCACAGCGCGGCGGAAATCATCAACTTCCTGAACGACTACATGAGCCGCATGGTCACCTGCATCACGCGCACGGGCGGCACGGTGGACAAATTCGAGGGCGACGCGATCATGGCGGCATGGGGCGTGCTGCGCAATGACGACCTGGCATGGGAGCAGCTGGGGGCGCATTCCGTGACGCGGGCGCTAAAACAGGACGCGCACGACCGCTATGTCCGCGAGGACGCGCTGAGCGCGATCACGTGCTGCATTGCCATGCGGTATTCGCTGATGAAGTACAATAAGGACGCGGCTGCCTTTACGGAGGCGCACAAGAACGATCCCGCCGCGCAGTACAAGCCGCACATTCAGATCGGCGCGGGGCTGAACAGCGGGCGCGCCACGGTCGGATTTATGGGCAGCTTTGACAAAATGGAATTCACGTCGATCGGCGACGCGGTGAATTTCGCGAGCCGCACCGAAGCGTCGAACAAGCCGTGCGGGACGGACATCCTGATTACGGAGGACACGCTCGCGCTGCTCAAGCATGATTATATCCGCTGCGAGGAGAATCATTTTACGCTTTCGCCCGAAAACGAAAAGCATGAGATTATCGTGGAGCGGATTCCCGTGTCGTTTGAGGTGAAGGGCAAGGGAAAGCAGCATTTTTACGGCGTGGTGAACATGCCCCGGTTCGACATACAGGAATTTTTCGGCCCGACCGACCCGCTGTTTGCGATTGACGCGGACTGCGAAAAGGCGGTCGGCCCGAAAGGTCCGCGGACGCTTTCGGAAATGCGTCGGCTGCTGGGAATCGCGGAGCCGAATTTTGGTCAGGTGAACCTTGATGCGGAAGAGAACAAGATACAAGTCGCCAAGCCGTGACGTGCTGGTCGTTCTCTTCTGCCTGGTGAGCGCGGGATTCTTCCTGCGCCTGTTCTGGCAGGACCTGAACGCCTTTACGACGCGCAACGACAAGCCGAAAATCGGGACGATCTCTTTTAAGGAGCGCGTGGCGCAGCGCAAGTACGATGACCGCGTGGTGTGGGAGCGCGTGGCGCAGAATGCCGAGCTGTATTACGGCGACACGATCCGCACGGCGGATTTTGCACAGGCGACGATCACGTTTGCCGATGGCACGACGCTCGACTTGTATGAGAACACGATGGTGCAGGTGTTCTGGACGGAGGACGACGGGCTGCAAATCGACGTGGACGGCGGCGACATTCAGGTGGATGCGTCGGCTTCCACGCAGGCGAACGCGGTTTCGGTCAAGCTGTCCGACGGCTTGCAGGTGGCGATGGACGCGGGAAGCTCGCTTGCGGTCACGGCGGACGCGGCGGGCGCGAGCAACGTGGAAGTCAAGAGCGGCTCGGCGCAGGTCACCACGGAATCGGGCGCGGCTGCCGCGCTGTCATTCGGCGAGTCAGTCAGCGTGCAGGGCGGCGGAGAAATCAGGAAGAATCCGCTGACGGTCATTTCGCCCAAAAAGGAACTCAAGCTGTTTGACGTGCGCGGCGAGGCGATTCCCGTCACCATGGAATGGCGTTCGGGCGACGACGATGCCGTGACGGTGCAGACATCGCGCACCAAAGATTTTGCGGTGATAGAGACGGAGCGCGTGGTGCGCGGCGAGACCAGTACCGAACTGCTTGCGGACGACGGCACGTTCTACTGGCGGGTTTTTACGGACGCGACCAAGGACAATCCCGTTGCGGGGCGCGTGAGCGTGGAGCCGATTGCGCGTGTGCAGGGCATTGCCCCGGCGGCAACGACGAATTTCCGCTATCGTACCAGCCTGCCGAGGGTTGGCTTCCGCTGGACGGGCAACGACTATGCCGACCATTACCGCCTGCTCATTTCGACCACGCCCGATATGCGGCAGGCGGTGGTTGACCGCAATGTGGGCGACACGTTCGCCACGGTGGACACGCTGGAGCAGGGCACATACTGGTGGCAGGTCACGCCGTACTATGCGGTGAACAACATCGGCTATGCGGCGGCGAGCGACGTGTCTCAGTTTGCCGTGTTCCGTGACGACCAGATTCGTCCGCCGGAACTGTCCGCGCCTGCCGACGGCGCACAGTTGGTCAGCCGCGATCAGGTGCAGGTCAATTTTATGTGGCGGAGCGACCTCAGGGACGCGGACTACACGTTGCAGGTTGCGCGCGACGCGAATTTTGCGGACATCGTGTGGCAGACGCAGACGAGCGAGACGCGTTTTTCCCGCGAATTCACGACGCAGGAACTTCCTGACGGCGGCTATTACTGGAAAATCGTGCGGAATGCGCCCGACGATGACGACGTTACGCCCGTTTCTGCCATCCGCCGCTTTACGGTGGCGACGTATGTGCCGCAGGACAACAAGCTGCTGTATCCGCCGGAGCATTTCAGCACGGAGCAGGCAAAACTTGCGGGCACGGCGTTCATGTGGAAGCTTTCGGACGATTACGCGGACGGCGCGGCGCAGTCGGTGCTGCAATTTTCGGCGAGCAGCGATTTTGCCAGCGTCCGGGTGGAGCGCACGAGCGATGCCACGGTCATCGACAACGTGACGTTGCCGCAGGGAACCTGGTGGTGGCGCGTGGGCGCGAGATCGGCTGACGGCGAGTTGCACGGGCTGACCCCGCCACGGATGCTCACGGTGCTTGCGGAACTGCGCGCGCCCGAATTCGTTTCGCCGCGCATGAACCAGGAACTAATTTCTTATAACAATGCGCCCGTCACGTTGTCCTGGAGCGCGGTGGGCGGCGCGGATTATTATGCGGTGCGCGTGTTGAACAGCGATGACGACATCGTTGCGCAGAATCTTTCCGTTGCGGGCGAAAGCGTGTCGTTCGTGCTGCCAGAAGACCGCTACACGGTGCGCGTGCAGTCGGTGGCGGAGTCCGCCGGAACTGCTGCCCCGCGTCTGAGTCCCGTGACGACGGTCGGGTTCAGCGTGCGTGCGCCGCGTTCCGTGCAGCAGATTGCGCCCGCCGACGGTACGCATATTGCGGGGCTGACGGCATTGCGCACGCCGACGGTGTTCTCTTGGGGCAGCCAGGAAAAAGGCGTGGGGCAGTATCGCTTTGAGTTGTGGCGGCAACAGGAGAACGGCGCGGCGCGTCTGGTAGAGACGGTGAGCGGAAGCCGCACGAGCGCGTCTTTCAGCCGGCTGACCGCAGGCACGTATCTTTGGAAAGTGTCCGCGAGCACGGCTGACGGCATTCCGCTTGATTCTGCCGAACGGCGCGTGATTGTCGATGCGATTTCGTTGCTCCCCGCGCCCGTGCTGACCGAGCCTGCGCAGAATCTGGTGATGGACGGCGCGTATCTGCGCGCACACCGCACGATTACGTGCCGCTGGCGGTCGGTCGCGGGCGCGACGGCATACACGTTCACGCTGGCAAAACGCAACGCGAACGGCTCGCTGACCGTCATTATGACCGAACGGAACACGACCAGGACATCTGTGACAATAAACGATTTGTCCGTCCTTGACCTGGGCGATTTTGTGTGGACGGTGACGGCGGCGAGTTACGCGCGCGACGGATACGAGGAGCAGCGGGGCAGGACGGCGACTGGCGCGTTCAAAATCGACTTTACCGCTCCCACGCGGGTAGATACGGTGCGTCCGGGGACTATGTATGGCGAGCGGCGTTAAGAAATTCCTGCCAGTCCTCGGTCTCCTGCTGTCTGTCGTGCTTTTGCCTGCGGACGAGCCGAAATTTTCCCAGCGTATCGAATGGCGGGCAAATGCGAAGGCACTTGAATACAAGGTGGAAATCCAGAACACCGCGACCAATGCGGTGTCGTCGTTCACGACCGAAAAAACGTTTGCCGACCTCTCGCTCGCGCCGGGCAATTACCGCTACCGGGTGACCGTGTACGATTTTTTGGGACGCAAGGCGACCACGAGCGCATGGACGGCGTTTTCGGTCATTCAGGCGGCAAAGCCGGAAATCCGCCGCATAGAAAAGAACGTGACGGCATCGGACGCGGACGATCGGTTGGAGATCGCCGTGGACATTGCGAACGTCTCCGCAGACAGCGTGGTTGAGCTGGTGAGCGAGAACGTGCCGGGCGAGCTGGAGATCAGCGGCAGCGGCAAGGACGAAAAAGAACGCGTCTCCAAAGTATATTTTCAAGACGTGCCGCCCGGCAAATGGCGGCTCCGCGTGACGAATGCGAGCGGCTTTTCCACGGAATCTGACGTGATTGAAATTGTCAGTGCCGTAAAGCCCCCGCCGCCTGCCGTCGAAAAGGACGATGCCGAAGACGCGGCAGCCCGTGAAGCGGCTGAACTGGCAGAACGCTTGGCGCGCGAGGAACAGGAGGCTGCGGAGCGAGCCGCCCGTGAGCTGGCAGAACGGCTGGCGCGTGAGGAGCAGGAGGCGGCAGAACGCGCCGCGCGGGAAGCCGCAGAGCGGCTGGCGGCAGAAAAAAAGAAGAAACCGCCGCGTCCGCCCTATGTTTTTAAGGACATCACGTTTGCGGGCGGCATCGGGCTGGCGTTCATGCCGTATGACGGCACGGTCAAGGACATGACAGGCAATGCGGCTGCCCTTGCGTTTTTGGGGCGCATTGCCGCGTTCCCGATCAAACGGGAAAAACATCGGTTCGGCTTTGAGCTGTGCGGATCGTATGCCGATTTTGGGACGAAAACGGATTTTTACACGGTCAACCTGACGTTCATGCAGTTCGGGGCGAATGCCGTGTGGAAACATACGCTGTTCGGCACAAAGTCGTTCTTTGCGATCAAGGGCGGCGGCGGCGTTGTCGTCGTCGATTATGCGACCACATACACGTACAGCGGCGATGATGACCGGCGCGAGCCGTCGGGGCGCAAGCAGCTGTTCTATCCGGCAGTGACGGCGGGCGCATCGATTATCTGCAATCCGGCGCAGTTTCTTTCGCTGGAAGCAGGCGCGGATTTTTCGCACCTGTTCATCACAGGAATGCCGACGGGCTGCGTCACGCCGTATGTCTGCGTCGGCGTTCGGCTGTAGGGGATGGGTATGAGAAAAGGATTGCTGCTGTTTGCCCTGCTGGTGACCGCGCTCGTCGGCTGCGAGAACCTGGACGACTGCCTGACGGACGATTTGACGACGACGCTCACGTTTTACGA
>CAZSOK010000071.1:6838-9522 GCA_964608445.1 uncultured Treponema sp.
GGAACTTACCGCCTGTCCGTACCGAATCGGCACGGTTTTGCCGGCGGACTCCCTGCCGAAAAAATCCTTCAGAAAAGGATTCTTGGTCGGCGGCTGGCGGTTTTATCAGAAAGAAACGAACGCCAAGTATGATGTGCCGATGAATGTCAAGGTCAAAGATGACAATGGCATCGTCGATTCCGTAACGGTAACCTCAATTCCGCTCAGCTTTCAGGTCGTGTGGTGGAAGCCGATTACGTATACGATTGTCTTTGACTTCAACGGAGATGGCAACACTTCTAATCATTCGGAAATCTACTCGTACAGCGAATCTGACGGTAGCAAATCTGTCGAACTGACCTTGTGGAAAAATGAGTTTGTGCGCAACGGGTATGATTTTAACGGGTGGAATGTTGCGGAAAACAAGGACAAAACGACACATGATTATACAGACGGCGAGGAGCTGACAGAACATTTGGCGGACGAAGAGGGCGCAGTGGTGACGCTGTATGCGTGCTGGCTCAAAAAGGAAATAACGATTACGTTTGAGGCGGGTGAAGACACTGGGACAATGGAAGGCGCGACCGTGACGCGGAAAGTGGGCGAGTCGCTTCCAGCGTGTACATTTACCGCGCCAGACGGAAAGCGTTTTGCAGGCTGGAAATGGGATGGCAGGGCGGAGTTGTTTGCTGACGAAGATACGCTCACCGAAGCCAATTATCCCAATGAGGATGCAACGTTCGTCGCGCAGTGGAAGTGGCTGCCAGTCACCGTCACGCTCGACCCGAACGGCGGTAGCGTCAGCCCGCAGACGCAAGATTTCGAGTGGGGACAGCCAGGGACGATTGCTGCGAGCGTTGCGCGTCCTGGTTATGATTTTGTCGGGTGGAATACGGCGCAAGACGGCAATGGCAGCACGACGTATGCGAACGGGCAAAACACCTCGTTTACGCAGGACACGACACTGTATGCGCAATGGGAACCGCGGTTCAAGATGACAGAAAAATCGCCGGAAATGGAATTCAATCAAACTGGCGACCGTTTTGAGTTCACCGCGCCACACGGCTCGTCATACCAATGGATGCTCCGCTCCGACGGCGGCACGGCAGAATTGAAATCCACGGAAGCAACGTGCACGATTTTATATGACGAATACGACGACAAGCCGGGTGAATATACGCTCGTCGTGACCGTGTTCGACGAGTCCGACATTCCGATGCAGCCCTGCTGGGCAAAGTTCCGCGTCGATCCGCAACGATAGCCCCAACCTTGACCTTTGTGCGCGTTTGTTTCATACTGTGGGCTATGCACGTTGAATTGCGTAAGAACGCGCGGTTTGAGCATTTTGGACACGTTGCGTGTGATGACTTGTCCCCCGTGGTGGGGGTGCTCGATGACATCAGCATAAACGGCTGCCGGGTGCATTTTGACGTTCCCGTGACGCTTTCGTTCGAGGCCGATTACGAAGTCCGCCTCCGCCTTTCGCGCTTTCCGACCGAGGAGCTGTCGCTCATCTGCCACCCCGTGTGGTCGCGCGAGGACGACGGCACGACCACCATCGGCTTTTTTATCCTGCGTTCCCCCGATACCGTCCGCCTTGAATCATTCGTCGCGCAGCTGCGGCAAGAAAAACAGGAAATCGACGACGACGGACTCCCGCAGGAAGGGGAGCGATGCCTGTTCGTGTAGAGCGCGTCGCGGGGGCGGCGTTCCTGGCGTTTCCCGACATGCACGGCCTGCTTGCGTCCGAGCTTTCCGGGCGGTTCGGGTACGGCGCGGTCGTTCCTGCCGCCACGGGCGCGGGGCTGGCGTTTTCGGGCAGGGCAGTCCGCTGGTACGGCGACCTGCTGCATTGCCCCGACTTTTCGCTCCGGGCCGATGCCGACGGTGCGTTCGCCGCGCCGTACTGGGCGCGGGTCGCGCTTGCCGAGCCATTTCTGGTGCATTTTGAATCGATCGGCGAAGCCGCAAAGACCCTGCGCGGCATGCAGCGCAACTGGGCGCCGTATCAGTACACGTGTTTCCGTCGCGCCGCGCTCATCCAGGAAAAACTGCCGCACCTCAGCCTGAAGCCGCGCCCGTTCCCCGCAGAAATCCCGCACAGCCCCATGGGACTGTACACGCTCATCGACGAGCATACCCTGCTCGCAGGCGCACGGACGACGAGCGCGCTCCCTGCCGGCACGGTTCAGTTTGTGGAGGACCATGACCATCCGCCGAGCCGCGCCTACCTCAAGTTGCAGGAGGCGCTGGTGATGGCGCGGCATTTCTTTGACGTGCCGTTCCCCGGCGCGGGGCAGAAATGCTTTGAGGCGGGCGCGTCTCCCGGCGGCTGGACCTGGGTGCTCCGCCAGCTGGGCGCGGACGTGTTCGCCGTTGACCGCGCCGCGCTCGCCCCCGCGCTCATGGCAGACGAACACGTCACCTTTGCGGCGCACGACGCGTTCACGCTCACGCCGCAGGAAGTCTGCGAACGCCTGCGGTGCGCGGCGGCGGACTGGGTGCTGAGCGATGTCATCTGCTACCCCGACCGCCTGTACGGCTGGGTGCAGGGCTGGCTTGCCAGCGGCCGCGCGCGGAACATGATCTGCACGATAAAAATGCAGGGCGCAATCGACTGGCCGCTGGTCGCCCGCTTTGCCGCCATTCCCCGCAGCCGCGTGCTGCACCTGAACTACAACAAGCACGAGCTGACCTGGATTCAC
>CAZSOK010000072.1:0-9492 GCA_964608445.1 uncultured Treponema sp.
TGTCGCTTGCGGGCAATGTATTCTGCGTGGTGGATGCCTTTGCGCTCGTTGCGGGCAGGGCATTTTGGTTACGGGATTGTGTTCTGTGCGGGGGTGCGCTTGTGTCGGCGGATAGTTTGGGGAAAAAGAAGCGCACTGGTCGTGCGTTGCAGGGCGTTGCGTGGGGGAAAAATGTCTGTCGTGCGGGAGGACGGGTTAGCGGGTTTGTGCGCCGACGGTGGCGGCAAAAACTATGAACGGGGGGGGGTAAAGATTCGGAAGTCTGTGTGCGCCGTCTGCGTCATGCCTGTATGATAGCAGAACGGCGGGGCGTTGTCAAAGTGCGGCGCAGATTTCGTCCAGAATCGCCTGTGCGGCGGATTCTTTGCTTTGCAGGGGCAGCGGGCGGTCGCCGTTTTGGGTGACGAGCGTGATGATGTTGGTGTCGCCGCCGAATCCCGCGCCCACTTGGGTCAGGCTGTTGGCGCAGATGAGGTCGGCGTGTTTGCGGTCGAGTTTTTCGCGCGCGCTCGACACGAGGTTCTGCGTCTCCATGCAGAATCCGCACAGGAACTGCCCCGGTTTTTTGTGTTCGCCGAGCCAGGCGAGAATGTCGTCCGTGCGTTCCAGCGTGAGGTTTGGCGCGCCGTCCGATTTTTTGATTTTCTGCGTACTGTAGGAGACCGGGCGGTAGTCTGCCACCGCCGCCGCCATGATGATGATGTCCTGCGCCGCGCTCTGTTCCGTTACCGCTGCGAACATCTCGCGCGCGCTGGTCACGTCTCTGCGGCGCACGCCGAGCGGGGTTGGCAGCGTGACCGGTCCGCTGACGAGCGTTACGTCCGCGCCGCGGGCGGCGGCAATTTTTGCAAGCGCAAAGCCCATTTTGCCGCTTGAATGGTTGGTCAGGTAGCGCACGGGGTCGAGCGATTCGCGCGTGGGACCTGCCGTGACGAGGATTTTTTTGCCCGCAAGGTCTTTCTTATGCCCGATCGTAAAGTCGATCCACTCGAACAAGGTTTCCGCTTCGGGCATCTTTCCTGCGCCGGTGTCGCCGTTTGCCAGTCTGCCCGTGGCAGGTTCAATGACGGTCATGCCGTGGCGGCGGCAGGTGGCAAGGTTTTCTTGCGTGGCGGGGTTTTCGAGCATCGCCGTGTTCATGGCGGGGGCAATCAGCTTGGGGCAGCGGCAGGCGAGCAGCGTGGTGGTGAGCATATCGTCGGCAAGTCCGTGCGCCGCTTTGGCGATGACGTTTGCGGTGGCGGGCGCGAGCATGAACACGTCCGCCCGTTTGGCAAGCGCGACATGCTCCACGCTGTACTCAAAGTTGCGGTCGAACGTGTCTATGAGGCATTTGTTGCCCGTGAGCGTCTCGAACGTAATCGGATTGATGAAATGCACGGCGTTTCTGGTCATAATCACCTGAACGTTTGCGCCTTCGCGTACCAACGCGCGGGCAAGTCCGGCAATCTTGTAGGCGGCGATGCTTCCGCTCACGCCGAGGACAACTGTCTTTCCCTGTATCATGGCTTTTCCTTTTTGCCAGTGTATCATGTTCCGCGCAAAAACGCTATAATACCCGCATGGAAACCGAAGATCGCTTTATCGCGCTGGAGACAAAACTGGCGTACCTTGAAGATTTTGTGGCGCAGTTGCAGCAGGAAGCCGTGGCGAACGCAAAGCAGATTGCGGTTCTGCGCGAGGAGAACAAGATGCTTGCCGGCCGCTATGAGGAACTGGCGCAGAACATCGACATTCCTGCCCGCCGTCCGCCGCACTATTGATATGCTCCTTTTTGTCAGCGGGCGCACCGACATTCCCGCGTTCTATGCCGACTGGTTTATGAACCGCGTTCGTGCGGGCTTTGTGGACGTGCGCAATCCGTACTATGCCCGTCAGGTAACGCGCTACCGCCTGTCCCCGGACGTGGTGGATTGCCTGGTGTTCTGCACGAAAAACCCCGCTCCCCTGCTTCCGCACGTGCCTGAACTGCGCGAGCGTGGCTTTGCCCTGTATGTCTTCGTGACGCTTACCCCTTACGGAGCGGAGGTCGAGCCGAACGTTCCCCCCAAATCGGCGGTGGTGGACGCGATGCTTGCCCTGGGCGCGGCGATTGGCAAGCCCAACGTATGCTGGCGATACGACCCGATTTTTGTGGACGAAACGTATTCCGTCTCCGCGCATATCCGCAGTTTTCGGCAGATGGCAGAACAGTTGCGCCCGGCGACCGGGCGGTGCATTATCAGTTTTATTGATTTATATGAGAAGACAAAGCGGAATTTTCCCGGTGTGCAGGAAGTGCGCCTTGCCGATCAGCAGTTTTTGGCGCAGGCGTTCTCGCGGGTCGGTGCGCAGACGGGTATTTGCCTGGAGACGTGCGCGGAACAGGTCGATTTGAGCGCATTCGGCGTGGCGGCGGGGGCGTGTGTCTCTCGCGCGGTCATTGAGCGAGCGGCGGGATTTTCGCTGGTCGCGTCGCTTCCCGCTCAGCATCTGCGGCGGCATTGTGGGTGTATTGCCACGCATGACATCGGCGCGTACAACAGTTGCCCGCATGGATGCCGTTATTGCTACGCCAACGACGATGCCGCGCTCATCCGCAAGCATGCCGCTCTCCATGATCCGCAGTCGTCGTTTTTGATTGGCGACGCACGTGATGGCGACGAACTGCACGAGGCAAAGCAGGTGAGCCTGCGTGACGCGCAGTTGTGTTTGTTGTAACGCAGCGTGTTTTTCGGTAGTATGGGGATAATGTCGTTGCTTTCTGTCGAAAATATTTCGTTCTCTTACCCGGAATCGCCGAGGCACGTGTTGCGTGACGTGTCGTTTTCCGTGCAGCCGGGCGAATATGCGGTCATTCTTGGCACGAACGGTTCGGGAAAAAGTACGCTCGCGCGGATTATCACGGGATTTTTGTCGGCGCAGAAAGGAATCGTGCGGCTGGCGGACGGCGTGCGCGCGGGAATCGTGTTCCAGAATCCGAAAGATCAGATTGTGTCGGGCATTGTCTCGCGTGACACGGCATTCGGCCCGGAAAATTTGGGGCTTTCGGACGCGGAAGTGGAGCAGCGCGTCATAGAAAGCCTGTCAGTCTCCGGCTTGCTTGACCGTGCGGACGACCGTACCAATGCGCTTTCGCTTGGGCAGATGCAGAAACTGGCGATGAGCGGCATTCTTGCCCTGTGTCCCGACTTGCTCGTGCTTGACGAGGCGACATCCATGCTCGATCCGGAATCCCGCGCGGACGTTATGGAATTTCTGGACGCGTGCAATCGGCGCGGGCAGACGATTTTGCACATCACGCACGATTACGGCGAGGCGATGCGGGCGCGGCATATTATCGTCCTCCGGGAAGGGGCGGTCGTATTTGACGGAACGCGCGAGGCGTTTGCGGCGGATACGGCGTTGACGGACGGATTGTTCGGCAGCCCGCTTGCCACAAAGGAACGGTCGGCGCAGGATTTTTCCCATGCGGAAGTCGCGCTTGCGTTCCGCGATGTCAGTTTTTCGTATGACGACCGCACGGTGCTGGAGCATTTTTCGGCGGATATTTTCCAGGGAAGCTTGACCGCGATTACCGGCGTGAGCGGCGCAGGAAAATCCACGCTGCTTGAAGTGGCGGCAGGCTTGCTCGCCCACGGGGGCGCGGTGTACGCGGATTCATATCCGTCGCTCGCGCTGCAAGACAGTCAGGCGGCACTGTTCGAGCCGTATGCTGCCGATGACGTGGCGTTCGGTCCGAAGAATCAGGGCATCCATGGCAAGGAACTGAAAGCGCGGGTGCACACGGCAATGGAAACGGTCGGTCTGCCGTTTGAGGCGTTTGCCGACCGGGCGACCCAGTGGCTGAGCGGCGGCGAAAAGCGCAAGCTCGCCCTCGCCGATATCATCGCGATGGACGGCGACGTGCTTCTGTTCGATGAGCCGACGGCAGGACTTGACCCCGTGAGCCGCCACCGCGTGATGCAGATGTTGCGCGCCTTGACGCAGGACGGCAAGACGGTGGTGTTCAGCACGCACCGCATGGACGAGGCGGCGTTTGCCGATCGTGCTATCCACATGGAAAACGGCGCGATTGTCTCCGATTCTGCGGGGCAGCCGCTGGCAGATTCGTTGCCGCTCAAAGAAATGCCGCCGCTCGCAGGTGCGCCAATCCTTGCCACGTTGCGCAAGGCTGCCCGGTTCGGCACGGCTGGCGTACATGCCCGTGGCATCGTCCAGAAACTGCGCCCGGCGTGGAAATATGTCGTGTTTTTGGCGTTGTTTGTGGGCGCGCTGTGCGTGCGCCATACGATATTCGCGGCAGGCGTGGTGCTTGCTTCCGTGGCGTATACCGTGCTCGCAAAGTATCCCGTCCGTCGGCTCTTTACGTCGTTTGCCAAAATCCTGCCCTGGATGCTATTGTACTGCGCCATTCAGATGATTTTTATTCCCGCGCGTGACGGCGAGCCGCATTTTACCGAGTGGAAATGGTTTATGGTCACGCCGTTTAAGATATGGCTGTGCGTTTTTACGCTTGTCCGCGTGTTCGGTGCGCTGTCGGCAGTGCAGGTGTTCGTGTATTCCACGGGTGAAAAAGAAATTTTGGAGGGATTTTCGACGCTCGTCCGTCCGCTTGCCGCGCTGCATATTCCCGTGCGTCCGCTCGTGGTGGTGGTGGAAATTATGTTCCGCTTTATTCCCATTCTGATAGACGAAGCGTCGGCGATTGTCAAGACACAGCTTGAGCGCGGAGGACTGGGCAGCGCGAAAGGATTTTTTGCGAAGATACGAATCCTGTTCCCGCTGTTCATTCCGCTGATTATCCAGACGATTCGCCGTGCCGAAGTGCTTGCCGACGCGCTGTCGGCACGGTATTTCTGATTACTCCGCGTTCAGTGCCACAAGCGCGTCGCGCACGAACTGGATGGCTTTTTCCGCTGCCTGTTCTGCGGGGATGATTTCTGCTTCCGCAGCGTCGCGCGGCTTGCATTCCACGTTGGGGAGCGTTTTTTCGCCCACGGTAATGCGCAGCGGAATGCCGATCAGCTCCATGTCGGCGAATTTCACGCCGGGGCGTTCGTTGCGGTCGTCAAGCAGCACGTCAATACCGGCGCGAGTCAACTCGTCGTACAGCCGGTCGGCGACGGTTTTCATCTGCCCCTCGTACTTTATCGGCACAATGCAGACCTGGAACGGTGCGGTACTCATTGTCCAGATGATGCCCTTGTCGTCGTTATGGTTTTCGATAATCGAAGCAAGCGTCCGGTCCACGCCGATTCCGTAGCAGCCCATAGTCGGCGTTGCCGCCTTGCCGTTTTCGTCGAGGTAGGTGACTTTCATCGACTTGGTGTATTTCTGCCCAAGCTTGAAGATATGTCCCAGTTCGTTGCCTTTGGTCGTGTGGAACGGATTGCCGCAGACTGGGCAACGGTCGCCCGCCTTGACCATGCGGATGTCCGCATTCAGAAACGGCGTAAAGTCGCGCAACGGCTCAACGTGCTTGATATGGTAGCCTTCTTTGCCGCTTCCCGTGATTGCGTCGTGCATTTGCGCGGCGAACGAGCCGTCTTCCTGCGTGGCGATGACGGAATAATCGGCGACGAGCGGCACGGTGGCGGCAGTCGGCCCGACGAATCCGTGGGGTGCGCCCGCATACTGCAAGACAGCCTTTTCGTCCGCCAGTTCGACGGCACTTGCCTTGAGCGCGGAAGCCAATTTTGCCTCGTTTACGTCCAAGTCCGCGCGAATCAGCACGCAGAAATAGGCGACGGGATAGTAACTGCCGCTTGAATCTTTGACCTGTTTAAATTGCTTGCCGTGCGCGTCCGCGCTCAGGTCGAGCGCGCAGTTTTCTGCCTTGTAGATGAGCGATTTGATGAACGTCTTGGACGACGCGCTGAAAAACCGTTCCATGTCGGCAATGGAAAAGACGTTCGGAGTCGCCACGTCCTCATAGGGCAAGTCGGTTTTGACCTGCGGATTGCCGTCGCTGTCGGTTGCCTCATCGGGGGCGCAGGCGGCTTTTTCGGCGTTTGCCGCGTAACCGCATTTGTCGCACAGAATAAGCGTGTCGTCGCCGATCGGGCTTTCTACCATAAATTCTTCGCTGCCGCTGCCGCCCATTGCGCCGCTGTCCGCCTTGACGGGAATAATGTTCAGTCCGAGCCGTTTGAAGATGCGGAAATATGCCTTTTCATACGCGCGGTACGATTCGTCCAGGGATTCGTCGTTTGTGTGCATCGTGTACGCGTCCATCATCGTGAACTCGCGTCCGCGCATTACGCCGTAGCGGGGGCGAATTTCGTCGCGGTATTTGGTGTTGATTTGGTACAGGTTGACGGGCAACTGCTTGTAACTGGTGAGCGCGTCGCGCACGATTGCGGTGTAGCCCTCTTCTGCCGTCGGGCTGACAACCATATCTTGCTCGCCGCGGTTCTTCGCCTTGAGCATTTGCTGCCCCATCGTTTCCCACCGGCCGCTTTCTTTCCAGATTTCGCCCGGCTGAACAACGGGAATCTTTATCTCCATCGCGCCGATACGGTCGAGTTCTTCGCGGATAATGGCTTCGACTTTATGCAGGGAGCGCAAGCCCATTGGCAGGTATGCGTACAGACCGTTTGCCAGCTTGCGCACCAAACCCGCACGGAGCATCAGGATATGGCTCGCGATAATCGCTTCTGCCGGAGCTTCGCGCAAGGTAGAAATATAATACTGAGAGGTTTTCATACGATTAGTGTAGCGAAAAACCCGCGCGATTTCAACCGACGAACCCGACGAGCCGTAGTCGTCGCGCCGGTGGGCGATTTAACGGAGCGAAAAGCCGAGCCGGATGGCGTTTTTGGGGCAAACCTGGGCGCATTTGCCGCAACGGATGCATTCGGCGGACTGCGGGTGAAGCACGGGGTTGACATCCATGGGGCATTGCGCGTGGCATTTGCCGCAGTGTATGCATGTTTCGCCGTCCACACGCAGGCGGTACAGCGAGATTTTGTTGCATAGTCCGTAAATTGCGCCGAGCGGACACAAAAGCTTGCAGAAAAATCGGCTGATGAACACGCATCCGACGAGCGTCAGGACTAAAATCGAGCATTTGAGCGCGAACAGTCCGCCAATAATCGGGCGTAATTCCGCATGTGTCAGCAATATCGGAATGCCGCCTTCCAGCGTTCCTGCGGGGCAGACGTACTCGCAGAATGCCGGGTCACCGTTTGCCGAAGCCACGGGCAGAATCAGCACGAACACCGCGAGTATCGCATATTTGACGAACCGCAGCGCTCTGGGCAACCGCGCTTTTGGCGAGGGGATTTTGTGCAGCAGTTCCTGCGCCAGCCCGAACGGACACAAAAATCCGCAGACGACCCGACCGAGTACCACGCCGAACGCAAGCAATATGCCGACCACATAAAAACTGAAGTCGAATTTGATCGATCCGGAGACCGCCTGAAGCGCGCCGATAGGACAGGAAAGCGTCGCCGCCGGGCAGGAATAACAGTTCAGACCGGGCGCGCAGAAATTCTTCCACGAGCCAGTGTACAGTTTGCCGCCTGCAAAATTACGCACGTGCGGATTGCAGAACCCGAATGCGGCAATCTGAATTATTTTTCGGCGGACAGGATTCGTAATAGTACGCATCAGCCAAGCCCCACGCATTCCAGGCAGATTCGGATTGCCTTGTTCAGCACGAGGCGCAACTCGCCGCGTTGTATGCCTGCCCACACGAATACGGCGGCAAGCGCGAGCAACAAAAACGGCACGAGCGCACGTGCCGCCCGAAATATCGTCTTGCCGCGCAATGCGTCACGTTCCAAGGTAGTTCTCCACCGCCTGTTTGTAGCGCGGGACTTGTGCGCCTACAATCGGCTCGCCGATTATCACGCCGTCACGGTCAACTAAAAACGTAGTCGGCACGAATTGTACGCCCTGCAAGAACGACGAAAAATCTGCGTTCGCAATCAGGTTGGTAAAATTGGCGCGCGCGTTAGAAAGAATGCTCCGCGCGTCGGCAATGCCGTCCGCGTCAGTCTTTGCCCGCACGTCGCTGATAAGCCCGACGATTTGCACATTCTCCGGCATTGCGTCCGCCCAGGCGGCCAGTTCGGGCATTTCGGCAATGCACGGCGGGCAGAATGTTCCCCACACGTTCAGTACCGTTACGTCCGCCCGGCCGAAAAGAGCGTTTGTCACCGTGTTCCCGTCCAAATCCTGCGTCGTGAACGCGGGAACAGAAAGCCGCGCCGCCGTCATGTTCGGCACGGTCGGAGTTTTTGCGGTCGCGTTGTTTTTTCGGCACGACCCTGCCGTCATTGCGCAAAGCACCGCCAGCGCAACAATGATTTTCTTCATGGTTTGCCCCCAATAAAAAAGCCCACTCAACATCGGGTGGGCTTTCGGTAACGGGTTATGCTTACGACGGCTGTTTTCCGATGTAAGCCAAGATACCGCCGTCAACGTACAGGATGTGTCCGTTCACCGCGTTTGACGCGTCAGAAGCCAGGAACACTGCCGGTCCTGCCAGTTCTTCGGGGTCAAGCCAGCGTCCTGCCGGCGTCTTTGCGCAGATAAACTGGTCGAACGGATGGCGTGAGCCGTCGGGCTGTTTTTCGCGCAGCGGGGCGGTCTGCGGCGTGGCGATGTATCCCGGTCCAATGCCATTGCACTGAATGTTGTCTCCGCCGTATTCCGAACAGATATTGCGCGTCAGCATTTTGAGACCGCCCTTTGCCGCCGCGTAGGCAGAAACCGTCTCACGGCCAAGTTCAGACATCATAGAACAGATGTTGATGATTTTTCCGTGACCTTTCTTGATCATTCCCGGCAGAACCGCCTTTGACACGATGAACGGAGCGTTCAAGTCCACGTCAATGACCTGCCGGAATTCTTCCGCCTTCATCTCCAGCATCGGAATGCGCTTGATGATACCCGCGTTGTTCACGAGAATATCCACCACGCCAACGTCTTTTTCGATTTTCTTGACGGTTTCCTGCACGACCGCTTCATCGGTAACGTCGCAGATATAGCCGTGCGCGTCTATGCCCGCGTTTTTATAGTTTGCAAGACCTTTTTCCAGTTGTTCCTGCCCACGGTCATTGAACACGATTTTTGCGCCCGCCGCGGCAAAAGCCTTTGCAATCGCAAAACCGATTCCGTAAGAAGCGCCCGTTACCCAAGCGACTTTTCCCGTAAGGTCAAAATCCTTCATTTTGAATTCTGCCATGCTCTGATTCCTCCAAATCTGTCATCCGCCCGAACACCAAAAAATGCCCGGCGAACATATTTTTTCTATAATAAATCACAAATCCGCAATCGTCAATGCCCGTGCGCAGGAAAATGCGCAGTATTGACCGTTTGCGCCGCGCCGCAGGACAAAAAAAGTACGGCGTATTTTTCCCAAAAATACGCCGTACTTTTTTAAAAACACGCCGTAAAATTTTTAAAATACGGCGTATTTTTTTTCAAAATTCACTTGACACGGTTTTTCGCGCGGCAATGTCTTTGGCGAACATGGTGCGGAACACTTTGCGCACGAACGGC
>CAZSOK010000073.1:0-9436 GCA_964608445.1 uncultured Treponema sp.
TTATCTACAACACAGTTTCTGGGAATCGCGAGTAATAGAATTGATGTTAGATAAAAATTACGATTAAATAATATTCTTGATTTTTGCAATGTCGGCGGATGTCAGGGCTTCGAGGTTTTCAAAAATCGTTTCTGCGTTCCAGTCCCACCATTTTAGCTTCAAAAGATAGTCCACTGTTTTTTCGTCGAACCGCATTTTTACCACGCGGCAGGGGTTCCCGACGGCAACCGAGTACGGGGGAATGTTTCCCGCGACGGTGGAATTTGCGCCGATTATTGCGCCGTCGCAAATGTGGCTGCCTGGCATAACGGTAACGTTTTGTCCTATCCACACGTCGTTTCCCACAACGGTATCGCCTTTAAGAGGAAGGTCTTTCATTTCGGGAGTGCTTTTTTCCCAGCCGCCTCCCATGATATTAAACGGATAGGTGGAAACGCTGTTCATACGATGGTTTGCGCCGTTCATGACAAATTCAACACCCCTTGCTATGGCGCAGAATTTGCCGATAAAAAGTTTGTCTCCCACAAAATCGTAGTGATGGGTGACGTGGTTTTCAAAATGCTCTGAGTCAACGGGATCATCGTAATACGTGTAGTCGCCCACGATTATGTTGGGTCTTGTGATAGTATTTTTGATATAGCACACGCTCGGAATATGTTCGTTCGGGTGTACTGCGTTGGGGTTCGGTCCATGCATAAATGCCTCCTTAAGAAATGCCGCGTCATTCGTGCGGCTGTTAAGATACAGGGTCGCTCCGCCATATAACGACATCCGTAAGCGGTTTGCGCGGTCGTGCGTTGGGAGTTTCGTTCGGATGACCGATGGCGACGGCGGCTATCAGTTCTCCTTGGTCGCCGAGCCATGCGCACAATTCTTGGTAGGCAAAGAAAATGTCGCATATCCACAGGCTGCCCAAACCTTTTTCTGTGGCAGCGAGCAGCATATTCTGCACGGCTGCGCTTAACGACTGAATGTTGCACGTTTCATAGACGCGTTCTTCGGGAGTCAAATCCGCGAGCACACCTTTTCCGAGCGGATTTATCGCAAAGATGACGACGGGTGCTTGCTCCAAAATTTGAATGGTATATTTGGCACCTTCAATGTATTTTCGACTTTGTGGCAGGAGCGCATCGCCTGATTCTTCGCGGGCAACGCCCGTGCGGAAGGCTTTGAGCATTTCGGTTTTTGCCGCGCCTTGCACCACAACGAATTTCCACGGCTGACGATTTTTTGACGACGGCGCAAGCACGGCACTTTGCAGAATGTCTTCAATATCCTGCCGATTTACGGGCGTATCCAAAAAAGCACGGATGCTCCGCCGGTCGCGGATTGCCTGAATCATGCGCTTGTACCATCCAGTGCTTTTTTTGCGTTGAGCAAATCTTCTTTTGCCGCGCGCGCGGCATTTCCCGCCGCATCCGCAATTTCTTTGAGGCACAAGTTGCCGCTTTCTACTTTGTCGGCGAGTTCGGGAGCGGTTTTCCATGCACACAGAATTCCGCGTGAGGAATTAACGACACCGCCCGCTTTGTCGAGCAATGTTGCCGCAATCCGCGCCGCGCCGCCTTGCGCGCCGTAGCCGGGAATTAAAAAAAAGATTTCAGGATGGGCATCGCGGAGTTCGCGCGCGTCGCTTTCTTCGGTACAGCCGACGACCGCACCTACGGGCGAACATGCTTGGTCGGGGTACGTTTCTTTAAACGATTTGTTGATGCGTTCCAGTTCTTCGCCCGTTTTGTCCAGTACGCGTCCGCCCGATTTCAGTTCCTGTTGCTCAATATCAGTCATGCCGGGATTTGACGTGCGCAACAGGACGAAAATGCCTTTGCCGCCGGTATCGCCGTTCGGCATGCAATAATCGGTGAACGGTTTGAGCGTGTCAAAGCCCATGTACGGATTCACCGTGATGATGTCGCTTTCGAATTCGCCGGTAAAATGTGCGCGGGCGTATGCTTTTGCCGTGTCCGCAATGTCGCCGCGTTTTATGTCGCTTATGACAATCAGCCCGGCATCTTTTACCGCGCGGATTGTCTCCGCGTATGCTTTTAGCCCGGCAATTCCCATCGCCTCGTAATAGGCAATCTGGATTTTGCAGCAACACGCCGTTTTTTCAGCGGCGACGCGTTTGATTATTTCTTTGTTGTACGCCAAAACCGCGTCGGCAGGAGCGTCAAAAATTGATAGCAATGGCGCGGGCAGGTATGACGGGTCAGTGTCCAGCCCCACACACAGCGGTCCACGCTCTGCCGCCGCTTCCTGCAATTGTTCCATGAGATGTTTCATACGCACAGTGTAGCAGAATTCTGCCGCGTTGAGAAGTATTTAGGTTGTGTACGTGCGCTTTACTTTTTGCGTGGTCGTCATCTCAAGCGGTTTTTCGAGCAGCGTAATCTTGCTGATTCGTGCATACGGCTGGAGCGTTTTGTTTACGGCATCCACCGTCGGCTTAATCTGCGCGAACACGACGTCCGTTGTTTCGTTTCCGGCACGTTCAATGCCCAGCCGTTTGAAAACATCTTCGCTCGCATAAATAAGTGCCTCAATCTGTTCGCTTTTGGTCGCCGTATCGGCAATGTAGCCCCGCACGGTAATCTGCTCGATGTCGGTGTAAAGCTGGAAGGCATTTTCGATTTCTTCCGGGTAGACGTTTTTGCCGCCTTCGGTCACAATCATATTCTTTGCGCGCCCCGCGAGCATCAGATAGCCTTCGTCGTCAAGCCAGCCCAAATCGCCCGTCTTGAACCAGCCGTCTTCGGTAAAGACTTTTTTGGTCTCTTCGGGCAGATGATAATAGCCCTGGAAAACCATCGGTCCTTTGACGCACACTTCGCCCACGCCGTCGTCTGCCGGGTCGAGGATTTTCATTTCCATCCACGGGAAGAAATACTGACCGACGCTCTCAATCTTAAAATGGTCAACGGGATTCAGCGTGATAATCGGGCTCGTCTCGGTCAGACCGTACCCCTGCACAAAATCAATGCCCATTTCGTTATAGACTTTGAACACGCTTGCCGCGAGCGGACCGCCGCCGCAAATGGCAATGCGCAGCGAGTAAATGTTCGCCTGCTGCAAGACCGCCTTAAAAAGTGCCTTGCCGATATTTATATGGAAGATTTTTTTGACGGCGTAGGACAGCGCGAGCAAGGTACGGATGACCCCGTAAACGAGCGCACCTTTCGCGCGGATGCCTTTCATAATGCCCGCAAGCAATTTGTTGAACAGCAGCGGCACGCCCAGCAGCATCGTAATCTGTCCTTCTTTGAGTTCTTTCATCAGGCGCGTAACCGCCATACTTTTGCCAAACACGACCTCTGCGCCCACGGAAATCGCCTCAATAAAAACGGCGAGCATGGTATACGCATGATGAATCGGCAGGAGCGCATAAAATACGTCCGTTTCGTACAGCGTCATGCGCGTAGTGGCGATATATGCGTCGCTCACCAAATTTTTATGCGTGAGCATAACACCTTTGGGCGTACCCGTCGTTCCGCTCGTGAACAGGATAACCGCCAAATCATTTTCCGTCACGCGGTTGGCGGCAAGCCGTGTATGCATATCATCGTCCGTTTTGAGATGGTACGCATACACGTCCGCATGTTTGGGACTGAGCGAATAGACACGATAAGAAAACGGTCGCTCCGTAAAATGGGCGAATTTTTCCTCATCAACAAACAGGAATTTTGGCTGGGCGGCATTCAGCAAATTTTCGGTTTCCGCCGGGGAAAGCGCGTAGTCAATCGGGCAGACCGTCGCGCCCGCGAACATTGCCGCAAGATAAACCGTCGCCCATTCGGGGGAATTCTTTCCCGTCACTGCCACGCGGTCGCCTTTTGCCACGCCATTTGCGCGCAGCCACGCCGCAAGCGTCCGCACACGGAAAAGCACCTGCTCATAGGTGAGCGTCTGCTTTGATCCACCTGCGCCCTCAAAGTCGGTAAAGCACGGCCGCGAGCCGAATCGCTTTGTCGTAATCGTGAACATTTCCGGCAGCGTCGGCCATTCACCCGAAAAATCCGCGCCCCGGAAATTGTCCAAAAACGCCCAGGGAAGTTTGTCTGTCTTTGCCATACTCGGCTCCTTTTTCTGTCCCATTATCGCATAAGTCGGTCGATTTGTAAAACGCGGATTATTGCAAAAGATGCCGTCCTCAACTATACTTTCGGTATGACCGAACTTTCAAGCAAACAACGAAAAATATTGGAAAAGGCTGCCCACCCGTTACCCGCGCTCGTCCAAATCGGCGGAGCAGGCGTGACCGAAGCGCAGACCGCGCACGTCGCCCGTTGCCTGGCAGACCATGAGCTGATTAAGGTAAAATTCAATGAATTCAAGGACGACAAGCACACGCTTGCCGAACAGCTTGCCTCGCAGACAGGCGCGACGCTCGTGCGGATTATCGGAAACGTGGCGATTTTGTACCGCCCGGCAGAAAAACCCGCCGACCGCCAGTACGAAAAACTGCTGGCAAAATCCGAAAAATAGCGTCCAGTCCGAGCCAATCGCCCCGATGAGTGAAATCTGACGAAGGCAACGGGTCGTGTCGTTCCGCTATGCATCACAGAACAGCATTAAAATCTTCATTAAATAGCGTTTCTCTTTTGCGTTTGCGCCGCAGGGCAAAAAAAGTACGGCGTATTTTTCCCAAAAATACGCCGTACTTTTTTAAAAACACGCCGTAAAATTTTTAAAATACGGCGTATTTTTTTTCAAAATTCACTTGACACGGTTTGGCAAATATCTGAGTTTTACCCGGATGTCAGGGGAAAAGCACGGCAAAGACGATGACACCGGTTACAGCGGCTTGCCGTCAAGCGATGTTTCTGTCAGCGTGCCGTTGCGGTATACCAGTTTGAGCGAAAAAAATGGCGCGTCGCTTTGCAGCAGGCGGAAAAAAATCTTGTCGCCTTCCCAAAGGTTGAGCGAATCAATGGCGGCAATCGGTACCCATTCAAGCGTTCCCTCGTCGCAGTCGATGAGGTTGCCGGTGAATTCCGTGGCGGTGAACAGGCACATATATTCGGCAGGATCGTCATCAGAAATGAACGTGACGATGCCGCGGAAATGCCATTTCGTGAGCGTCAGCCCGGTTTCTTCTTTCACCTCGCGCAGCAGGCAGTCTTCGGGGCTTTCGCCCGGCTCAAAATGTCCACCCACGCCAATCCACTTGTCGCGGTTTATGTCGTTTTTTTTGCTTACGCGGTGAAGCATGAGATAGCAGTCGTCTTTCTGGATATAGCAGAGCGTGGTCAACGGCGATTTTTGTGTGTCCATACGATTATTCTTGGCGAAAGCGATTTTTATGTCAAGCACAAAAATACACGCAACTTGCACCTAGTCAGACAGGCTTTTTTATAGTATAATAAACATTACATTCACATGATGGGGAAGTGAAACATGAATACACCATTAGAGATTGCTGACATATACATTATGGTCGGCGACGGCAAGACGACCCAGCGGTTGTGGAAGTTGTTCTTGCTTGGATTCCTTGCGGGCGCGTACATCGGGTTGGGCGCGTTGGCAAGTCAGATTGTATCTTGTGGCATAGAAACGCCGGCTGCCGCTCGTTTGTTGAGCGCGATCGTGTTTCCCATCGGCCTGGTAATGATTATCATTGCGGGCGGCGAGTTGTTTACGGGAAACTGTCTTATCTTTATTTCGGTGCTTTCCAAAAACACGTATCTTTCGGCAATGTTGCGCACCTGGCTCGTTATCTTCTTGGGGAACTTTGCGGGTTCGGTATTCATTTCTTTGATGGTGAATTTCGGACACGTGCTCACGTTGTTTGACGGCGAACTGGCAAAAGCAGTCGTAGCGACGGCGACGGCAAAAGTAAATATTCCGTTTACCGACGCGCTGATAAAAGGTACGCTCTGTAACTTCATGGTTTGTATCGCCGTGTGGATTTCGTTCGCCTCTGATGACATCATGGGAAAGATTTTGGGCTTGTATCTGCCCATCGTGCTTTTTGTCGTGTGTGGATTTGAGCATTCGGTCGCGAATATGTACTTTGTTCCCGCCGGAATTTTTGCACAGCACGTCTATAACATTCCGAGCGAAGCCTTGCACTGGGGGTCGTTCCTGTTTAGAAACCTGCTCCCCGTTACGGTCGGCAATATCATCGGCGGTTCGGTGATGGTCGGTATGGGTTACTGGCTCATCTATCTGACCGAACGCGACGACTAAGCATTCGGATTTCACGTTATCCGCAAAACACATAAAAAACGCGCAATGCTGACAGCCAGCGTTGCGCGTTTTTTATGCGTTTTGCAAACCAAATTTTTATCCGCCAGGCGAAATCTGACAAACGCAACGAGTCGTGTTGCCCTTGCTGGACGAATTCCGGGCGAAACAAAACCCGACAGGCAGGATTAGATTAGTCTGCGAACATTCGTTCTGCCGCAAATACGGCGAGCAGTCCGAGCGTGACACTTGCCGCAATGTATGCCGCTGCCATTCCATAGTTCCCATTTTTGACGAGGGCGGCAGTTTCGGCTGCGAACGCCGAGAACGTGGTGAAGCCGCCGCAGAATCCCGTCCGAATCAGGACGAGCGCACGCGGGCTGAACACCCGGTTCTTTGCGGCAAGGCAGCCCGCAAGCGCAAAAAGAAAACAGCCCGCCACGTTGATAAGCAAAGTCTTTGCAGGAAAACCCGCAGGATTTTTTACGGGCGCAAATCCGACTGCGCAACGCAACGCGCTTCCCAAAAAACCGCCAAGCCCCGCGAGCAAAATATCGCCAAACATAAATAGCTAAATCTCTTCTATATGATACACGTAATCGAGCGTGCGCAGTGCTTCGATAATCTCTTTGTGCGTCTTGTACAGTTTGAGTTCTGCGCTGCTGATTGAAATGGCAATGGAATACACGCTCAAGCCCGAATTCGCATAGGCGGGGTTCATTTCTATTGCGTCAATGCGCAGTCCGAGTTTTCGGATTGTCGTGACGAAATTCTGCAAATTCAGGCTGTTTTTGAGTTCTAGATGAATTTCAAAATGATTGGATCGGTTTTTCAAGTAGAATTCCAGCACGGGCAGATACGACAGGCAGAACAATAGAATTACAAATCCGACGGCGGTAATCGTGTAAAATCCCGCTCCCAACGCAAGCCCGATGATACAGCTTGCCCACAGCGCGACGGCCGTGGTAAGTCCCATAATTTGGTTGCGCGAAGTGAAAAAAAGCGTTCGGGTTGCAATGCGCGCCGCAGAGACAATTGCCGCCGCCGAAAGCAAGAACAGATGCCCTTGGAACAGCGTGTTGATATATAAGTCGAGCATCATCACGAGCGTTCCGGCAAGCGTGACGACGATGAACGTGCGGAATCCGGCAGAATGCCGTTTGCTCGACCGTTCCCAGCCCAAAATGGCAGAGATGAGCAACGAGGTTATAAAACGAAGGATAATAGATGCCGCGTTCAAGCCGACTGACCATTCGCCGAGCAGCGACGCAATAGGATCTGAAATACCTGTCATAATGTCCTCCCGTAAAAGTCAGTTTATCTTCTTCCTGGTTTTTTGAGGTCGCTTCTGTTCGCCTCACCAATCAGGACTGCCCGATGATATTCCGCCGCCTCATTGAAAGCCTGTTCCTCTTCGTTTATCGTATGCGCCGGAAGTTCCTGCTGGATTTTTTGGATACGTTCGATCAGCAATTCCAACTGCGATTTTGTTTTGCCGTCAGGCGTACTTTCCGGCACGGTCACCAAATCTTCCAGCTTGTTGGAATAGGATTTGCTTAAATACAAGGCAAGTTTTGCACAGCCCGGTCCAATCAATTCGTACAGGACGCTTGAGGCCAAAATAACCGTCAGCAATGCCGCGCCGGCTTCGCCTTGCAAGGTTCGTGCGCCCAGTTCCGCAAGACCAATGGCAACACCCGCCTGCGGAATAAGCGCCAAGCCAAGGTAATTGCGCGTTGTCTTTGGCTTTTTTGCGAGCAGGCAGCCAAAAAATGCCCCTGCATATTTTCCGGCAATGCGGACGACAAAATACAGAATGCCGATGACCAACAGCGGCGTCGTCCCGATAGACCCGGACGGATTGACGAGCGCGTGCAAATCGAAGGACATTCCAGAACGCACAAAAAAAAGCAGCAGGATGGGCGGACTGAAATAACCCAGTTGCTTGAAAAGTTTGTCGTTGTCGGTCATATTGATGTAAACCGTTCCCATGGACATACAGCCGAGAAGCGGCGATACCTCAAACACCGTGCATACGCCGCAAAACGCAAACAGCAGCGCGACCGCAATAATCAGCCGGTTGTCCGTGGAACGCGTTTTAGGCCGCAACAACAGCATCAGCAGAATGCCGAAAACGCCGCCCAAAAGCAGAACTCCGGCATTCGTCAGAAGCGGCGTGATAATACCGCTCACGGAAAACGCACTGCCCGCATACGAATGGAGCGCGACCGAAATCGCCACGCTATACGCAAGCAGACCCACGATGTCGTCAAGTGCGACCACTTGCAGCAATGTTTCCACGAAATCGCCTTTTGCGCCGGTCTGCCGTATGGTCATCATCGTGGACGCAGGCGCAGTGGCGGACGCGAGCGCGGCAAGCACGATAGAAAACGCCAGTTCCAGTCGCAGCACAAAATACGTGACGATAAACACGAACACCGATGCGAGCAATGCTTCCAGCACGACGATAATCAGCACTTTTGCGCCGTTTTTTTTGAGCGTGTCCAGGCGGAAAAATTCGCCCGTGCTGAATGCGATGAACGCCAACGCAATGTCGGGCAAAAAACTCGTGCCGTCAATAATCGACTGCGGAATTAGATTTAAGCAAAACGGACCAATCAGTATGCCTGCGGTGATGTATGCCGTCACGTTGGGCAAGCGCAACCGCTTTGTCAGCCGTGTCATCAAAAACCCGGAAAGCAGCACGAGCGAAATAGAGATAATAGCGACTGCGGCAGGCGTACTGCCGTCATACAAATGCGCAAACATACGATGTACCCTCAACGACCTCTTTTCTTGTGCCGTCCATTGTACCATAGGATCTGCGAACCTGCAACAAAGCGTGCTGGGAAAAATCAATGCAAAATAACGTAGAAAAATTGTATAATTATTGTAAATATAGAATGCAAGGATAAAAATTATGAAGAATATAATCAATCTTGTTTTACGGAACATTTTTATTCTTTTTCTTTTCTTGTACAACGCTTCCAAAAGCAGGCAACCGACAACTTTTTTTGAATGATTTCGTTGTTTCAGAAACTGATTTTAGCGGAGTAGAAATTATGGTATGCCGTTGATAAATATAATTATAGCAGTTTAGTTGATGAAATGCGATTGCAGGTAGGATGCTTTTAAAGAAAATAAAATTGGATTTGTTTTATATGGAGATGGAACGGTAGGTGAAGAAGCCATGTTTTTCCGACAAGGACTTGATTTGCGATGGGATTGGGGGAATTATTATCGTGATGATACG
>CAZSOK010000074.1:0-9400 GCA_964608445.1 uncultured Treponema sp.
GAGAATCTCCGGTTGAAAAAAACGCGGAAATGCGCTTTACTGGAATGGCGAGGTGTGCGATGAAGAAGAGTATCAGCGGGAAGGTCCGCGAGGTGTTTGATCTGGAAGACGGGCGCATGGTGATCGTGACGACCGACCGTATTTCGGCGTTCGACGTGATTCTGCCGACGATGATTCCGGGCAAGGGCAGGGTGCTGAACGCGCTTTCGGCGTTCTGGTTCGACTATACCAAGGACATCGTGCGGAATCACCTGATTTCGTCGGACTTGCGCGACATGCCTGCCGAATTCCGGCAGCCCGACTACGAGGGGCGCACGGTCCTGGTCAAGAAGCTCAGGATGATTCCGTATGAGGTGATCGTGCGCGGCTATATGTTCGGCAGCATGTACGACGCGCTCAAGGGCGGCAACCTGCCCGACGGCGTGCGTTTTGGCCGAGACTACGACCTTGCCGAGCGGCTTGACGCGCCGGTCGTCACGCCTTCGACGAAGGCGCAGGAGGGGCATGACGTGAACGTGTCGCTCGCGTACATGAAAGACGACATCGGCGCGGACCTGGCGGGGCAGATTGAGCAGGCCGCGCTCGCCCTGTACGGCAAGGCTTACGAGCACGCGTATAAGAACGGCATCATCATTGCGGACACCAAATTCGAGTTCGGGCTGGACGATGACGGCGCGCTCGTGCTTGCGGACGAGGTGCTGACCCCCGATTCGAGCCGCTTCTGGAACCGGGAGACGTATGCGGTGGGGACGAGTCCTGCCAGCTACGACAAGCAGTTCGTGCGCGACTGGCTCAAGGCGAACGGGCTTGCCGGAGACCCGGGCATCACGGGCATTCCGGCGGACGTGGTGGCGAAGACTGCCGAAATCTATGCGGAATGCGAGCGGAAAATCTGCGGCAACTGATGCCCGCCGCCTGCGTCCGCCGTTGCCGGCGGGCGGCGTGAGGGACATCGTTATAACGGCCGCCGTGCCGTGTGCGCTGAACGATTTGCTGCGCGCGGAGATTCCTGCCCGCCTGTGCCGGGACGTCTCAAACGGCAAGATCCGGCGGCTCATCATGGCGGGCGCGGTGCGTCTGGGCGGCGTGCCGTGCCGCAATCCGTCCGCGCCGGTGCGCGCGGGCGCGTCTGTCTCCGTGCGCATTGATAGCGAAAGGCTGTTCTATGAGAAGCCGGTCAATGATGTCGCCTTTGAGTTGACCGCGCGCGACGTGCTGTATGAGGACGACTGTATCGTCGTGGTGAACAAGCCGGCGTGCTTTCCCACGGAGGCCGGCATGGTCGCCAGCCGGGACAACCTGCATGCGGCGGTCGTGCGGTATCTGTTCGCGAACGCCCGCCGTGCGCACCCGAACCTGCGCAATCCGCCTTATGCGGGCATCATGCACCGCCTTGACCGCGAGACGAGCGGGGTCATTCTGTTTACCAAGACGCGGGAAGTCAACGCCGCCTGCCACGCGCTGTTCGAGGAGCGTGTCGCGCAGAAGACGTACCGTGCCGTGGTGAGTCCCGCGCCGTGCCGCGGGCAGTGTTCGGTGGAGATGTTCATGGGCAGGATCAGCCCCAAGTCGCAGCCGGCAAAATGGGGCGCGGTCGCGGAGCAGGACGGCGGCGTGTACGCGCGGACGGATATTGCGGTGGTGGCGCAGGGCGACCTCGGCGGAAAGCCCGTCGCGTTCGTGGAATGCCGCCCGCACACGGGCAGGACGCACCAGATCCGCGTGCATCTGGCGAGCCTGGGCGCGCCGATTCTGGGCGACGTGCTGTACGGCGGGCAACGGCATGCGCGCGTCATGCTGCACGCGCAGACGCTTTCGTTCCCGCATCCCGTGACGCACGAGCCGATTTCCATAACCGCCCCGCTGCCCGACGGGTTTGCGCCGTGAGCGGCGGTTCGGTTTGTTTTCCCTGCGGTGCGGATTGCTGCTAGTTGATAAAGGTCAGCACCTCTTTATCCCCGTCTCTTGCGTCGTTAAGGGTGAGCGTTATGGTGCCGTTGTCAGTCGCATAGGACCATACGAGCGTTTTGAGTAATGCTGTTTTTTCTTTTTCTATATGCTCAATATCCTTTTCTTCTATGTCTTTAATTTCCGCTTGTAGCCTTTTTCGTTCTTCCTCAGATGTGCTTTTATCGTTGATTTTTTTCTGCTTTTCGGCGATTTGGGCATTGCAGACTTCTTTCCAAAAAGTGATGTAGTCGTCTAGGGTGACGAATTTCCATTCGCCGGTATAATGGGTATCCTTCGTGTCTGCGAAAATATATGCGTCTATATCTGCCGGGATTGCGAAGCGGTAATATGCCATGGTGACCGTTTTTTCAGTATTGTTATACGTGTATGCCATTTGAATTGCCCAATCCAATGTTTCTGTTTCGTCAAGATATTGGGTCGTTATGCGCTGCTTGGTGTCAAACTTCCTGATGTATGTGTCGGTGTATAACTTGCCTTTTGCGGGATCTATACAGGTGAAAACGACTTTATACGTTCCCGTTTTGAACGGGTCTGCGCCGACCGGCGCTGCGAGCGAGCTTGCCGCGCTGTTCTCCGCTTCCTCCTCGTTTTTGCAAGCAACGAATATCCCTGCCGCAAGTACGCAAGCTGCAAGCAGGAACGCCAGTTTTTTTCCGAACATCTTTTTCATCATCATACCTCCAGATTGAATAAAGATGTACGATTTTACCCCCCCCGTTTATCATGTCAACCCCTTTTGCCCTGTTTTGTCACTTTTTTGACGATTTTTTTGCGTTGTCTGCGGAAAAACGGCATTCTGACGAATGTGTGTACTTTGAAAACGGAGGATTTCCTCCTCACGAAAACCCGTCGCTTCTCATTGAGAAAATAATACGCTGCGGAAGTACTTGCGGACTTCCCGCCTTGACCAAAATCCTTGAATAGTTTATGATAACTTCCTAATCTACACTGGTAGTATTGTGTATGTTTGCATATTTTAGGCTTTGTCCTATGGAGGAATATCGTGGTCAAAATCAGGCTCAAGAAATTCGGTACGAAGAAGCGGCCCTTCTATCGTATCGTCGTTCAGGATGTCCGCAAACCGCGCGATGGCACGACCATCGAAGAAATCGGAACGTATGCTCCTATTTCCGCGGAAGGACAGCAGGTTTCTTTTAACGAGGAACGCGCAAAGTATTGGATGAGCGTTGGCGCGCAGCCGACCGACACCGTAAAGAAGCTGTTCGGCAAAAAAGGTCTTACCAAATAAGTTACGGGAGTGGCGGGGAATGGAAAAAGACCTGATTGAATACATTGCGAAATCATTGGTCGATGATCCCAGTGCAGTCTCGGTGAACGAAACCGAAGGCGAGCGCGGTCCGGTACTGGAGTTGCGTGTTGCCCAGGGTGATATTGGTAAGGTTATCGGCAAATACGGCCGTATTGCGAAAGCGTTGCGCACCGTTCTGTCGGCTTCGGCAAGCAGGGAAGGCAGGCACTACAGCCTTGACATCCTTGACTGACCGGCTTTCAGTGTTCTGATGAACGAACGGTTTGTGGTCGGCATTATCCGTGGCTCGCATGGGGTGACGGGTAATTGTAAAGTGGAAAGCACTTCTGGCGAATACGGGCATTTTGCGCGGATGACCGAAGTGACTTTGAGGAATGGCAGGACTGGCATCGAATCGCTCCATAAGATAGAGCGCGTGACGGTCAGCGGTCAGACCTTGCTGATGAAACTTGCAGGAATTGACACGCCCGAAGCAGTTAAGAAGATCAACGGGTGTGAGATAATCGTTCCGCGCGAGTTTGCGTGTCCGCTGGATGAGAACAGCTGGTACGTAGAAGATCTGAAACAGTGCGCCCTGGTCTATCCGAAAGATGGCTGGGGCAAAGACGGGTTGGGAGCAAAAGCTTCTCCTGCTGTATTTGTTACGGTAGGAACGGTCACAGACGTATTGGAAGGCGGTACAGGAAATCTCTTGCAGATTAAACTTGCCGAGGACTGTACGTTGCTTGCAGAAAACGTGAGGTTCGCCGCGGACGGAAAGACGCGCACGGTATTGGTGCCGTTTAAGGACGCGTTTGTCGGTGAGGTTGACATTGTACGCAGGCAGATACAGTTGATGCACCTCTGGATTCTGGAGTAATTCCATGAAATTTACCGTGCTGACCTTATTTCCCGAAATTCCGCGCGCCTTTTTTGAGGCCTCAATCATGGCGAAGGCGGTTGAGCGGGGAATTATTGCCTACGATTTGGTGCATATCAGGGATTTTGCCTTTGATAAGCACAGGACGTGTGACGACAAACCGTATGGCGGCGGGGCAGGACAACTGCTGTTGCCCGCGCCGCTCGGACGTGCGCTTGACAGCGTGCAGGCTTACAAGAAACACGTGATTTACGTCACGCCGTCTGGCAAGCCGTTTACGCAGCGGAAGGCGCAGGAATTGAGTCAGAAAGACGAAATCGTCTTGATTTGCGGTCGGTACGAAGGCATCGACCAGCGGATTATCGATTTGTACGTGGACGACGAAATCTCCGTGGGGGATTATGTGTTGTCCAGCGGAGAAGTGGCGGCGACGGTCATCATCGATGCGGTGTATCGCTTGGTGGACGACGTTATCACGCATGAATCGTTGGACGAAGAAAGCTATGCTGACGGACTTTTGGAATACCCGCAGTACACTCGTCCGGCTGTGTACCGGGGCATGGCAGTTCCTGAGGTGCTGACCAACGGAAACCATGAGCATATTCGGAAGTGGCGGCTGAAAAAGCGCTTGCAGAAGACTTTGGCGAACAGACCGGATTTGGTCGCCACGGCTCGTCTGTACGGAACGCTTGATGCGGAAGCCGAAAAAATGATTGAGGAACTGACGGAACAGTGCTTTGAGAAGCATCTGGATCGAAAGAAACGCCGCCGCGCACGTGCGCGGACGGATCAAGGAGAATATGATGGACTTGATTAAGACCATAGAAGAGCAGCAGAAAACAGAAGGCGCGCTGAATTTCAGCGTCGGTGATACGGTGAAAGTGCACTTTGAGATTATCGAAGGCAAGACGAAGCGTATCCAGGTGTATGAGGGCGTTGTCATCGCCATCAAGAACACGGGCGTGCGCAAGACGTTTACCGTCCGCAAGATTTCTTACGGCGTTGGCGTGGAGCGCGTGTTCCCGGTGTACAGCCCGCGTGTGGTGCGCGTTGACGTGGTGCGTGTCGGCAAGGTGCGCCGATCAAAGTTGTACTATATCCGTGATAAGGTCGGCAAGGCGGCGAAGGTGAAGGAGTTGCTGGGTGCGCAGGCGACCGCGTATCTGGAGCGTTCTCGTGCCGCTACGCAGGCAAAGATTGCCGCCGGGCAGGCTCGTAAGGCTGAAGCGGCTGCGGCAGAATCGGCAGGACAGAACGAAGCCGCAGCAAAATAAAAGCGTATTTGTCCATTTGTGGCGATAGTTAATTGATAAGATTCTGTCGGCATGAACATAACCTCCGATGCATATCGTGTCGGGGGTTATTTTTTGTGGCGGATATGCTATAGTATCCGTATGTCTTCCGTGCGTATCGTTTCTCAGGCATCGCAATCTTCCCAAACGGGTGCGCGTCCGGCTTTGCAGTCCGGCAGTGTGGTGAGTGTGCGCGTGTTGCGGCAGACGGATGCGGGGCATTATGTCGTCTCGGTTGCGGGGCAGCAGGTTTCCGTGCGCTCGCAGATGCCTTTGCGGGCAGGCGCGGTGTTCAGCGCGAGCGTTTCCGTGCATGGCGGGCAGGTATTTTTTTCGTTGGTCGGTGCGCAGGAGACGGCGAAGCCGCTGGTGAGCCAGTTTTCGGCATTTCCGCTGCAAACGGGCGGGGAAAGTCCGCTTGCCTCGTTGCTCGCGTCGCTCGGCCTGCCTGCCACTGCGGAAAGTTTCCGGCTTTTGCAGTTTGCCGAAAGCATGGGCATGAAAATTGACGCGCGGCAGTTGCGCAGGGCATTGGCGGCGGCAAAAGTTGCGGGCGGCAGCGATGAGTCCGCGCAGCTGGCGTTGGCTTTGGACGAAAAAGGTGTCGGCGCGGAGTCGGTTCGGTTGTTTTCTGACGGCAGGGGAAGCGGTTCCCGGCGGCAGGATACTGGCGGGCAAGGACATAATCCGCAGGAGGGCGACGATTCGGCGGACGGATATTCGGATGCCGTCGGCGATGCGGGGAATTCGGTAGACCGTGAGCGGCCTGCTGACGAACGTGCGCTGCTGGCATCGTATCTTGCCTCGGTTGATGACGCGGCGCTGCGTAACCGCGCGGGTGCGCTTACGCTGTTCAACACGTTGCGGGGCGGGACGGCGGCTAGCGATGCGGCGCGGTGGGTAATCCTGCCGTTTGAGTGGACGCTCGGATATTGCGGCGACATCCGGCTGCTGACTGACGGCGGGCAGAACCTGCGCGAAATCATTGTCAACGCAAAAAAATCGGACACGTGCTGGCATTTTGTGGTATACTGTCCGCAGGGCAAGGTTTCGTCCGTGCGTTTTTCGTGCGATCCGGAACTTGCTCCGGCAGCGGCGGCGGAATGTTCCGCCCGGCTCGAATTGATGCTGCGTCCTTTGTGCGCGTCGCTCAAATCGGTGGGTTACGTGGCGGGACTGGACGGTTTTTGCACACAGGACAAGGAAATCGGCATGGTGGGAGGTGAAATCTGATGAAAAAAGCCGTCTCGCTTGCGTATCCGGAAGATGCCGACGCGCCGTATATCAGCGCGATTGCGCAGGGGCGGCTGGCGGATCGCGTCATCGCCATTGCGCGGGAAAACGGCGTGCCGGTCGTGCAGGACGATGCGCTTGCGAACGTGCTTGCCGTGCAGCGCGTGGGCGATTTGATTCCCAGGGAGACTTACGAGGTGCTGGCAAAGGTGTTTGCCTTCATCGCAAAAATGGAGCGTGGATATGTCGTTTAGGGGAATAGTGTCCGTCGTCCGTGCGTCGTTCCGTGACTTTTGATGGCCGTGGCGAAAACATCGACGCGGGCGGTCGGGAATGCGGGCGAGGACAAGGCGTGCCTTTGGCTGGGGGCGCACGGCTATGAAATCGTCGCGCGGAACTGGCGCGGTGAGCGCGGTGAGATTGACATCATCGCGCAAAAAGACGGGGTGCTGGTCTTTGCGGAAGTCAAGACGCTTCCGAGCGGGGACGTGGAGACGCTCGCGCATGAGCTTGACAGGCGAAAGCAGGAGAGAATTGTAGAAACTGCTCAATTATTCCTGGCAAATCATCGAAAATATAGGTACACCGCCGTTCGGTTCGATGTTTTGGTTGTAGATATGCCGAATTGGAGCGAAGTGTACCATATTGAAGATGCTTTTTCGGAGCCTGTATGATTGCGAACCCTGATGCTGCCGCGACGACTTTTTCCCCACGCGTAATGGAACTGCGCAAAAAAATCCACGATGAGGAGTGGGTCGATTTTGCCGTGCAGCGCATTGCGCAGGTGCTGAGCCGCAGGCTGGTGGAGGGCGACGACCAGATTTTTGCGCGGACGGAATACGAAACGGTCGCCGTGCAGTGAAAAACAGATTTTTGGGAGCGAATATGGGACGGAATGACCGCAGGCGCGGGCGCAACAACGGAAACAACACTCAGAAAAAGAGTACGCCGCAGAAAGAGCGCGGCGGCAGGCAGCACGGGCAGCGGCATGAGCCGAAACGTCCGCCTGTCAGCTTTGAGATCCAGCAGCAGATGCGGAAGGACATGGCGGAGACCGAGGCCGCCATCCGCGAATTCAAGGCGCATGCGCCTACCTGCGAGCTGTGCGGGCAACCGATTGCGGATGTGGCGAGCGCGATGGCGCATAAAGACAGCGGCAATCCCGTGCATTTTGACTGCATCGTCAAGATGCTGTCCGAGCGGGAGCAGCTGCGCGACAAAGACCGCCTGACTTACATCGGGAACGGAAAATTCGCCGTGCTTCACTTTGAGAATATCCACGATATGCGTCATTTTTCTATCGTCAAGGAAATCGAATGGGAAAAGCGCGACGGCGAACGCTCCGCGTGGCGCGACGAAATGGCGGGATTGTACAGCAAGGTGTGAGCGGCGCGGAAACCGTCTTTCGCCCTGCCGGGAATCGCCCTCCGTGGCATCCCTTGCAGTTCCGTTGCGTTCGTGGTATAATCGCTCCATTGCCAGAATGGTGGAATAGGTAGACACAAGGGACTTATGTCGTTTTCAGCCGCCGGTCGGTGGACGGGCTGGAAACAGTGAGGCACAGGGCGGGAAACCCCCTGCTGCGATTGAGGCTAACTCGGCGAACGCTGGACGTGCCAACGCCGAACTAAGTCAGGGCGTGTGTCCTGTAAATGCGTAGAGAGCATACACCTCATGCCTACGGGCGGCAGCCTAAGGCAAAGACGTGCTCCAGACCACAAACGGCGGACTGGTCGGTAGCGAAAGCTATAGTGGTAAGAAAATCCCTCGGCAAGTGAACCTGCCGTGCCGGTTCGATTCCGGTTTCTGGCATCCCCCGCGTTGTGCGGGGGATTTTTTTCGCCCTTTGCAAAGGCGGCGCAATCCGCTACAATGGGGGCATGTTTTCCGACACGCATTTTCATTTCAAGCATATCACGGACGATCATCCCGGCGGCGCGGCATTCGGCGCGGAGTTGCTGACGCAGATGACAAAGAACGACGCGCTGTTCGGCCTTGATGTCGGTACGCGGTGCGACGACTTGCTGCCGCGGGCGCAGGCTGTGCAGGAAAGCCTTGACGAAATCGGCGACCACAACACGCACGCAAAGGCGCAGCGCATGGTGTATTTTACGGCGGGCATCTGGCCCGATCCCGACGAAATCCGTGACCGCCACGGCTGCCTGGAGACGCTGCGCGAGACGATCGAATCGTTCCGGGCGGACGGCGGCACGTTCGCAAAGAAACTGGTCGCCATCGGCGAGGGCGGCATTGACCATCACTGGAATCCTGCCGGGGCGGACGGGCGCAATCAGGACGATTTCGACCAGGCACTGTATGACGGCGAGCGCGAGCTGTTTGCGATGCAGCTGGAGCTTGCCCGCGACCTGCACCTGCCGTTCGTCGTGCACAGCCGCGACGCGTTTGCGGACACGATGGACTGCATCCGCACCGTGGGCTATGACTGCGGCGTGATCCATTGTTTTTCCTACGGGCTGGCGGAGGCGAAGGCGTTCCTGGACCGGGGCTGGTACCTGGCGTTCGGCGGCGCGGTCACCTATACCAAAAAGGCGAAGATGGACGACATGGCAGAGCTGCTCGCCTACGTTCCCGACGACCGTATCCTGCTGGAGACGGACGCGCCGTATCTTGCGCCCGTCCCCCTGCGCGGCACGCCGAACACGCCCGTGAACATTTCGTACACCTACGAATTTATCGCGGCGCGGCGGAAAAAAACGCCGGCTCAGCTCAGCAAGCTGGTGGACAAGAATATCCGCGATTTGTTTAAAATCTGAC
>CAZSOK010000075.1:0-9298 GCA_964608445.1 uncultured Treponema sp.
CAGTTGCCGCAAAAGCGACTGCCCGCTCTGCAAAGGCATCCGCCCGTACCGTCTGAAAAAGCACAGGGGCGAAGCGGGGTCTTGGGGCGGCAGCCCCAAGCGGTGCTGGGGAAAGTGGGCGGTTTGGAGGGAGAACCCCCCCCGCTTCCGAGTAGAGGGGTGTTCTCCCTCCAAGAGAGTTCGTCCGCTTCCAAGCGGAAAATTGTTTTACGACGCACCGCAAAAAAATCCGCGCACGGGAACGGCAGTGCCGACGTGCGCGGAGTGAGTGCGGTAAAAATAATGGCGTGATGTTCAGAGGCAGCGTGCGCCGTTACCGGCGAAGATACTATGTATTCATGGGGGGGGGTAATGTTTTATGTGGTTTCTTGGCTGCCCAAACGTTCTGCATGGAAAAAATAATAGAAGAAAGGCGGGGACGTGTCAAGGCGGCACGTTCCCTGTGGAATTCCTCGCGTCCCCGGAAATTTTCTCCCTGAACCTGCGGACATTTTTGCGGAAATCTGCTACACTGTGGGCGAATACAACGTGGGGCAATTATGGCTATCGACAAATACGAAATCGTCATCGGCTGCGAGATCCATACGCAGCTGCTGACTAAGACAAAGGCGTTCTGCGCGTGCGAGAACCGCTACGGCGGCATGCCGAACACGCGCGTGTGCCCGGTGTGCCTGGGGCTGCCGGGTGCGATGCCGCGTATCAGCAGGGGCTACGTGGAGCTGGGCGCGGTGGCGGGGCTGTCGCTCAACTGCGACATCGCGCGTTTCACGAAATTTGACCGCAAGCATTATTTCTACCCTGACCTGACCAAAGGCTACCAGATCACGCAGTACGACATTCCGCTCTGCGCGGGCGGCTACGTGGACCTGCCGCTGTCGCGCTTCCCGCGGGACGAGCAGGCAGGCGGCGCGCGGCACCGCCCGGTCAACTTTGCGGGCGAGCCGTGCGTCATTGACGGCAAGTACCGCCGCGTCCGCATTGAGCGCATCCACCTGGAAGAGGACGTGGGCAAGTCGCTCCATTTGCAGGGGGCGCACTCGTACATCGACTACAACCGCTCCGGCACGCCGCTCATCGAGATCGTCACCAAGCCGGACATGGCCTCCCCCGACGAGGCGGCGCTGTTCATGCAGACGGTGCAGGAGATCCTGCGCTACGTCAAGGTGACGGCGGGCAACCTTGAGGAAGGCAACATGCGCTGTGACGCGAACATCAACCTGAACGTGTGGGAGGACGGGAAACTCTGGCACACGCCCATTTCCGAGATCAAGAACCTGAACAGCTTCAAGGCGATCCGCGAGGCGTGTTCCTACGAGGCGAAGCGGCAGCTGGACGAGTTCATCAGCGACCGGCAGGAATTCAACGCGGGCTTCAAGGTGACCATGGGCTGGGACGAGGCGAAGGGGCAGACGGTCGTGCAGCGCACCAAGAATTCGTTCGTGGACTACCGCTTTGTGGTCGAGCCGGACATCAAGCCGTTCACCGTGGGCGACGATGTGGTCGCGCGCGCGCGCGGCAGGGTGGGCGAGCTGCCTGAGGCAAAGCGCGTCCGGCTCAAGCGCGACTACGGCCTGAGCGACTTTGACGTGGAGACGCTCACGGCGACGCGCGAGCTTTCGCTGTGGTTTGAGGAGGCGGCGCGCGGCGCGAAGGACGTGAAGAAAGTCGCCAACTGGATTCTTGCCGAGCTGCTCGCCGTCCTGAACGAGCGGAACATCACGATTGCCGACGTTCCCATTACGCCCGCGCACATCACGGATCTGGTGAATGCCATTGCCGACAAGAAAATCACGTCCGCGCAGGGCAAGGTCGTCTTTGCGAAGATGCTTGACAGCGGCAAGCTTCCTGCGCTCATCATAAAGGAAGAGGGCATGGAAACCGTGTCCGACGCGGGCGCGGTCGAGGCGATCGTCGATGCCGTCATTGCCGCAAATCCCAAGGCCGTCGCGGACTTCAAGGGCGGAAAGACCAACGTCGTCGGCTGGCTCATGGGGCAGGTGATGAAGGCGAGCAAGGGCACGGCAAGCCCCGACCTTGCCGCAAAACTGGTGAACGAAAAGTTGCGCATGCCGTGAGCGCGCGTCCGTCCGCAGGAACGTGCGGGCGGACGTGCCGCCTTCCGCGCCGTGCCAATGGCCGCTGTTGACACTTTTCGCGCAAACTGCTACAGTATGACCGTAACGTGTCATCTAACTTGAGAATGGACTTGCGCAAGCGGGTCTTTTTTCGTATATGGGCAGTCGAATGGATTTTATTGCGCTGGATTCGTATCCGCACTACGCGGAAAGTGAGAAATTGGTCGCCTCTTTGGGATTCCGCCTGGTGGAGCTGAAGATTACGCCCCGTGGCGGGACGACGCATATCCTTGCGGTGATTGCGGCGGCAGATCCTGCGGCGGCGATTGGCGTGGACGACTGCACGAAAGTACACCGCGCGCTGCTTCCCTTTTTGGAGGAGCGGCTTGGCACGGACGACACCTACATGGAGCTGACGTCGCCGGGCATGGAGCGCACGATCCGCAACGCGGCGGAATTCCCGCTGTTCGTCGGGCGGCAGGTGCGCGTGTGGGACAGGACGGTGACGGAGTGGGTCGGCGGGACGCTGTGTGCCGCCGACGAGACATCCCTGACGTTGGAACTGACACAGGAAGACGGCGCTGCGCGGCAGCAGACGATTTCCTATGCTGATATAGCGAAAGCAAAATTTATTCATGTATAAGGGGGCTTGATATGTCAGAAATGGCAGATGCAATCCGCGAGTTGATTGAGACAAAAGGTTTCTCCGAGGATTCAGTCAGGCAAACTATTGAGAGCGCGATCAAGGCGGCATACAAGCGCACGTTCGGCACGGCGGACAACTGCATCGTCAAATTCACCGACGACATGTCCGACGTGACGGTCTATTCACGCAAGACGATCGTTGACGGCGTGTACGACCCGGTCATCGAAATGGAGCTGGAGGAGGCGCGCGAGCTGAGCACGGAATGCGAGGAGGGCGACGAGATCGACATTCAGATTGACCCGAAGACGTTCGACCGATCGGCAGTATCCACGGGCAAGCAGACCGCGCACCAGGGACTGAACGAAAGCTTCAAGGACAATTTGTTCAGCGAATATAAGGATAAAATCGGCGAGATTATCATCGGCTATTACCAGCGCGAGCACAACGGCACGATTTATGTCGATCTGGGCAAGGTCGAGGGCGTGCTGCCGGCAAAATTCCAAAGCCCGCGCGAGCGGTACGAGAAGAGCGACCGCATCAAGGCGCTCATCAAGGACATCAAGCGCACCAATTCCGGCTTGCAGCTGGTGCTGAGCCGTGCCGACCCCGACTTCGTGCGCTCGATCGTGGAGCTTGAGGTGCCGGAAATCTACGACAAGACCGTCGAGATCTATAAGATTTCCCGCGAGGCGGGCTACCGCACCAAGATCGCCGTGTTCTCAAACAAGGAGGACGTTGACCCGGTGGGCGCGTGTGTTGGCTTGAAGGGCGTGCGCATCCAGAACGTCATCCGCGAGCTTGAGGGCGAGAAAATCGACATCCTCCGTTACGATCCCGACCCGACGCAGTTCATCAAGAACGCGCTGTCCCCCGCCGCCGTGACGAACGTGCTTATCCTTGACGAGGACAAGAAGACGGCGCTGGCGGTCGTTCCCGAAGACCAGTTTTCGCTCGCGATCGGCAAGCAGGGGCAGAACGTGCGCCTTGCCAACCGGCTGTGCGACTGGAACATCGACGTGAAGACCGAGGCGCAGGTGGCGGATATGGATCTGAGCGAGATCAGCGCGGCGCGCAAGACGGCGGCGAGCCTGTTCGGCAATGCGGCGGGCGACGACTACGAGGAAGTGGCGACCGTATCCGACCTGCCGGGCATTGACGAGCGCGTGGCGGGCGTGCTCAAGACGGCGGGCTATGACGACATCGAGCGGTTCGTGGCGGCATACGACGACGGCTCGATCAGGCAGGTGGAAGGGCTGTCGGAAGAAGACATTGATGCCGTGAACAAGATTATCCGCGCGAACGTCGAGTTCGTGGAAGAGAACGAGGCGGACGCGCAGTCCGGGGCGGCTGGCGCGGGCGGCGACGAATACTTCTGTCCCGAATGCGGCGCAAAAATTACACTCGATATGACACAGTGTCCGAAGTGTGGTACTGAGTTTGAATTTGCAGAGGACGAGGAATAGTAGGATAGTATGGCGGATGAAGTAGAGAAAAAGCCCGGCTTTGTGCTGAACAAAAAGAAATCGGATGCCCCGGCGGCAAAGTCTGCCGCGCACGCGCCCGAAAAGAAAAAGGTCGTGATCATAAAGAAAAAGAATCCCCCGACGGATGGAAAGCCGCAGGGGCAGGGTGGTGTGCGTCCGGTCGTCAAGAAGTCCGCGCCGCCGGCCTCTGCCGGGCAAACGGCTGCTGCTCCGAACCGTACTGACCGCACTGAATCAAGGCCGCGCTCATCGACGGCGTTTGAAATCACCTCTGCCCGCCCCAATGTGAGGGCGGGAAACCTCTCCGGCGGGCATCGCGACGGCTACCGCGGTTACGGCAACCGGCAGGGCGGTTTTACGGGCGCGCAGGCGCGCGAGAGTTACCAGAACCGCGAGCGTGACGGCAACCGGCAGGGCGGCTACGGCGGCAACCGGGGCTATGGCGGCCGCCCGCAGGGGCAAGGCGGCTTCAACCGGGGCGGCTACGGCAATCGTCCTGCGGGGCAGGGCGGCGGTCGTCCGGGATTCGGCGGCGGATTCCGTCCCGGCTTTGGCAGTCGTCCGGGATTCGGCGGCGCACCGGCGGCATCGGCTATCCCCGAAAAGGCGAATACCAAGAAACAGACCAAGGCAAAGAAACAAGTCTACAACCGCAAGGACAGGGAGGAGCTGTTCGACGAGGACAAGCTCTACCGCAAGAAGCAGGCAGCGGCAGCGGCGGTCGTTCCCAAGTCAATCGACATTATGGAGACGATTTCTGTGTCCGACCTTGCGCGCAAGATGAACCTCAAGGCGGGCGAGATTATCGGGAAGCTGATGTCGCTCGGCATGATGGTCACGATAAACCAGTCGGTTGACAGCGACACGGCGACCCTGCTCGCGTCCGAATACGGCTGCGAGGTGCATCTGGTCAGCCTGTACGACGAGACGGTGATTGCGGGCGACACCGTTGACGAGAGCGAGATGGTCGCGCGTCCGCCGATCGTGACGGTCATGGGACACGTCGATCACGGCAAGACGAAGACATTGGACGCAATCCGCAACACGAACGTGGCGGCGGGCGAAGCGGGCGGCATCACGCAGAAAATCGGCGCGTATCAGGTGAAGACCGAAAAGGGCGTGATCACGTTCCTTGACACGCCGGGCCATGAGGCGTTCACGATGATGCGCGCGCGCGGCGCGCAGATTACGGACATCGTTGTCCTGGTCGTCGCGGCGGATGACGGCGTGATGCCGCAGACGTTGGAGGCGCTGAGCCATGCGAAGGACGCGAAGGTGCCGATTATCGTGGCGGTGAACAAAATCGACAAGCCGGAGGCGAATCCCGAAAAGGTGATGACCCAGCTTGCCGAGCAGGGCTTGCAGCCGGAAGAATGGGGCGGCGACACGCAGTACGTCAAAATCAGCGCGAAACAGGGGTTGGGCATTGACGATTTGCTGGATGCCATTTTGTTGCAGGCGGAAGTGCTTGAGCTGAAAGCCCCGCAGGATACCCGCGCGGAGGGCAAAATCATCGAATCGCGCGTGGATCAGGGGCGCGGCGTGGTGGCTTCGGTCATCGTGCAGCGCGGCTCGCTCAAAGTGGGCGACCCGTTCGTGGCGGGCATCTACAGCGGGCGCGTGCGCGCCATGTTCAACGACCGCGGCGAGAAAGTGACCGAGGCGTTGCCGAGCATGCCGGTGGAAGTGCTGGGCATGGAAGAGATGCCCAACGCGGGCGATCCGTTCCAGGTGACCGAGAGCGAAAAAGACGCGCGGCAGATTTCCACCAAGCGGCAGGAACTCAAGCGGCTTGAGGTGGCGCGGTCGGTCAAGAAAGTCACGCTCGACAACCTGTACACGACGATTGAGGCGAGCGAGGTCAAGGAACTGAAAGTCGTCATCAAGGCGGATTTGCAGGGTTCTGCGGAAGCGCTCAAGGCATCGCTGGAGAAACTCTCCACGAACGACATCCGGCTGGTCGTCATCCATTCGTCTGCGGGCGCGATCAACGAAAGCGATGTCATGCTCGCCGCCGCCGACAAGAACGCCATCCTCATCGGCTTTAACGTCCGTCCCACTCCCAAGGCAAAAACGCTTGCCGACCAGGAGAAAGTGGACATCCGCAAATACAACGTCATTTATAAGTGCGTGGAAGAAATCACGCAGGCAATGGAAGGCATGCTTCAGCCCGACACCAAGGAAGAGGTTACCGGCACGGTTGAGGTGCGCGAGACGTTCAAGGTACCCAAGATCGGCGTGATTGCGGGCGGCTACGTGACCGACGGCATAATCAAGCGTTCCAGCAGGGTCAACCTTATCCGCGACGGCATCGTCAAGTTTACGGGCAAGATTGCCTCGCTCAAACGATTCAAGGACGACGCGAAAGAAGTCAAGGAAGGCTTTGAGTGCGGCATCGGGCTGGAGAACTGGCAGGACATTCAGGTGGGCGACACGCTCGAAGCCTTTGAGTTCGTGGAAGTGGCGCGGCATTTGGGCGACACGCTCGTCGATCAGAAGGCGGAGGCGGAGAAGCAGGCCGCACAGCGCGAGGCTGCCGCTAAGGCACAGGCAGAGGAGCAGGCCGCCGCCGCAGCGGCAGTCGAAGCCGCAGAGAAAGCCGCCGCCAAGGAAAAGGCCGCCAAAAAGGCCGCGAGCCGTGTGCTGACCGAAGAGGACAAGGCAAAGGCGGCTGCGGGAAAAGCGGCGAAAGCGGCAAAGAAAGCCGAGCCGGATCAGAAGGACGCTGAATAATGGGCGAGTACCGTCTGGTCCGGTTGGGCGAGCAGCTGCGCGATGAGATTTCTCAGCTGATTCTGCGCCAGCGTATCAAAGATCCGCGCGTCTCCACCTTTCTGAACGTCAACCGGGTGGAGGTCGCGGGCGACCTGAAGTACGCGAAAGTCTACGTCTCCAGTTTTCTGAGCGAGGCGCAGGTAAAAAAAGGCGTGGAGGGGCTGAACAGCGCGGCGGGATTTATCCAAAGCACGATTGCGAAAAAACTGACGATCCGCCAGTTCCCCAGGCTCACGTTCGTTGCCGACACGGGCATGAAGGCGGGCTTTGACATGGTGAACCGCCTGAACCGGCTTGCGGCGGAATCCGACGCGGCGGCGGACGCAGCGTCCACGACCTATGCGGACACCGAATAGCGAGCCGCCGTCGCTCATCGTGCCGTTCGCGAAGCAGCGGGGCAAGATCAGTTTCGCGTCTCTTTCTGCCATAAAAAATGCATTCGGCACGAACAAGGTGGGGCATACGGGTACGCTCGATTCCTTTGCGGACGGGCTGCTCGTCGTGCTGACCGGGCGGCTGACACGCCTGGTGCCGCACATCACTCGTTTTGACAAAACCTATCTCGCGCTGGTACGGTTCGGCACGGAGACCGACACGCTTGATCCCACGGGCGCGGTGGTGCGCACGGGCACCGTTCCGTCGCGCGGGCAGGTGGAGCGGGTTATCCCGCAGTTCATCGGCACGATTGCGCAGGTGCCGCCGCTGTACAGCGCGATTCACGTGGGCGGCGGACAGCGGGCGAGCGACCTTGCGCGCGCCGGCAAAACGGCGGCGATCCCCGCGCGGAACATCACGATATATGACATTCAGTTGCGCGACTTTGCGGGCGAATACGCGCTCATGGAGGTGCGCTGCTCAAAAGGCACGTATATCCGTGCGCTCGCGCGGGACATTGCCGCCGCCTGCGGCTCATGCGCGCACCTTGCGGCATTGCGGCGCACGGCAGTCGGACCGTTTACGCTGGCACAGGCTGCGGGCGCGGACGATCTGGGCGATTTTTCGATTGCCGCGCTCACCCAGGAGCAGCCGCCTGCCGCGCGTCCTGCGGACACGTTCTACCCGAAAATCCGCGCGGCGGCGCGCGCCATGGACGCTCCGCTTGCGGAATGCTGCGGCTTTGTTCCTGTGGAGCTGACCGCCGTGGGCGCGAACGCCTATGACAACGGCCGCCCGCTCAAAAAATCATACGCATATTACCCGGCAGACCGGCAGGTGGACGACAAGTCGCAGCTGGCGGTGTTCTATCCCGGCGCGGACAAGCCTCTGGCGGGCGCGTTCGGCGGCGTGGTGGAAAAGAGCGGCGGGCGGCTTTCCTACGGTTTTGTCATTCCGTGTGAAAAGACGTTCGCCGTGTACCGCTGGGAGCAGGTTGCGGAGCGCAGGTTTCCTGCCGCCTGGAAAGAACAGGGAACGGCGCTCACGGTCGGCAGCTTTGACGGGCCGCACCGGGGTCACCAAGCCTTGTTCCGCGCGGTCCTGTCGCAGGGGCATCTCGTGCCGGGCGTGGTGGTGTTCTCCCGGTCGCTGCGCGCGCTCAAACGCCCGGACGGCTATGCGGGCGACGTGGCGACGCTCGCGCAGAAGCTCGCGTTCTTTGAGCGGAACGGCTTTGCGTTTGCCGTGGTCGTCGATTTTACGGCCGCGTTTGCCGCCCTGCCGGCGGCGGACTTTCTTTTCCGGCTGGCTGACGGCTGCGGCCTGCGCTTTCTGGCGGAGGGCGAGGACTTCCGCTGCGGCTGCGGCGGCACGGCGGGAATCGCGCAGGTACGGGAGTGCGGCAGGGAGCGGCAGTTCGCGGTGGAGGCGGTCGCGCCCGTGCTGCACGGGGACGAAAAAATCAGCTCGTCGCGTATCCGCGCCGCCGTGTGCGCGGGCGATATGGACGGCGCGCGCGCCTTGCTCGGCCGCCCGTTCGCGCTCGACTGCGCGGGCTGGGACTGGAAGCGTGACGGGCAGCGGCTGTCCGCGCAGAAAGCGGGCGTTCAGGTACTGCCGCAGGAAGGCGACTATGCGGTCAGCGTCCTGTGCTCGCGCGGTGCGGTGGCGGCGGTCTGCACGGTGCGGGCGGGAAGCATCTGCCTGCACCATGCGGACGGCGCGGTCGGCGGCTGTATACGGGAAATCTGCTTTTAGCGGTTTTCTGCCCCGCTTGCCACGGGCGGGGGCGGTGTGGTATACTGCGGGCTATGAATACGAACCGTTCAGTTGACCAAACCCATGCCGCATACGCAGCCACAGGCGCAGTAACGCTCTCCGTGGCGAAAAACCGTGAATGGGGGGGGGTATTCACTCTCTGAACGTACTGTAACGGATTATAA
>CAZSOK010000076.1:0-4575 GCA_964608445.1 uncultured Treponema sp.
TCCGTGCAAAACTGTGCGTAAATTACTCACTACACAGTCGGAAAAACAGCGTATACTACCCCTTGCCGAAAAGCGTTTCCCGTTATATACTATTGAGGGGTTTTGGTGCATGGATACCCGATGTAAAAATAACCGAAGAATTAGCGATGTCATTTTTTCTCTTGACACAGAACTGCATATTTCTGACGCGAACCGGAGTTTTTTACAGCTCCTCAATGCGACTGACAATCACCTGAGCCTTTCGCAGTTTTTGGACGCCGCCGACGCGGAGCATTTGATGACGTTCCTCAAGCATTATTCGCCCCAAAACAAAAACCATTATTGCATCATCACGTTGCTGCTTGCCGGGCATCCGCTGGCGTGTATCCTGCACATAACGGAACAGCGCGGCACGACGTATCGCGTTGACCTCAAGGAACTTTCCTACGCGCAGGATATGCTGGAAAAAACGATCCTTGAAAACCGCGAGCATATTTCCCTGCTCAACGAATTTGACGTGCATTTTATCTTGCACGAAGGGGGCAAATTCAAGCTGCGGAATACCAAGGACATGACCATCGACATTTACCGTGGCGACAAGACGGATTTTATCATCTATTTCATCGACTTTTTTAAGATTGACACGGAGAACGACGCGTCGCGCAGCACGCTGAACATGCTGTTCGACGACATTGAATCGGGCGTTTCCGGCAAACAGTACCGGCTTCTGCTCGACGATTCGTCCAACATTCTGGTAAAAACGCTCCGCTCAAACGCGCGCAGTTCGTTCGTCACGATGGGCTTGGTCATACAGTCGCACGTCGCGCTGTCAAACAACAGCACGTTCAACGAAAAGCGGGACGGCCTGACCGAGCTGTACAACAAAACGACGATCACCGAAATGGCGACCAAAAAAATCAACGCCTCAAAAGCACCTGCCGCGCTGTTTATCATTGACGTGGACAAATTCAAAGATTTCAATGACCAGTTCGGGCACGCATACGGCGACAAAGTGCTGGTCATCGTGGCAAAAGTCATCCGCGAAGCCGTCGGCGACATGGGATTTGCGGGCAGGATTGGCGGCGACGAATTCATGTGCGTGGTGGAGACGAACGACGAAGAAGTCATCCGCAGCATCGCGCGCAACATCAAGCAGGGCATTCAATGGAACATTCAGGCGACCGATCCCGATCAGGTCGTCACCTGCTCAATCGGCGTTGCCCGCGCCCCTGCCGACCGCGACACCTACGAGGATTTGTTCGAGCTGGCAGACCGTGCGCTGTACATTGCCAAAATGCGCGGGCGCAACTGCTACATCATCTATAAGCCCGAACTGCACGACAAGGAGCTGATCGAACGGCAGGAGTCCGAGCGCAACACGTCTTCGGGAAAATTCTACATGGAAAGCGCGCTTTCCGAGCTGGGCATTCTGAACACGATTGCCGGCAAAGAACCGAATTACATCGAAAAATCGCTGGAAATGCTGCGCGAGTACATGACCGTCCATAAAATCTCCGTGTACACACGGCACGACGCGGCGATCCAGTGGCAGACGCAGTTCGTCCTGGGCAAAAACAACCACGACATCCGCATTGATTACCTGAACGACCCGAAAAACGACTTTTTTATCTATTTTAATGCGTATCATTTTTTCCACATGGACAACATCAACAACCTGGATACCATGGACAAAAACAAATTCCACATGTACCTGAATGACAACGTGGCTTCCACGCTTGAGATACTGTGGCAGGCGGAGAACGGCGGCAAACAGGCACTCATCTGCCTTGACATTTTCAAGCCCGCACGGACGATGCCCCGGCATACGATCGTTTTTGCCATTATGATAACAAAGTTGATTTCCCAAGAGATTTTCAGTACAATGAAATAATGAAAGTCATCGTCGCAGGTTCAGGCGGACGCGAGCACGCCATTGCCTATACGCTCGCACAAAGCAACACGATAGAATCAGTCATCTGCGTTCCGGGAAACGGCGGCACGGCGTTTGAAGCAAAATGCCGCAACGTCAATCCGGCGGAACGGGAAGATACCGCGTCGCTCTCCTTTGTGGACGCGTTCGTCGCCATTGCGCGGGAAGAAAAAGCCGACTTTGCCGTCATCGGGCCGGAAGATCCGTTGGCGGACGGCATTGCGGATGCCCTCTGGAACGCGGGCATTCCGACTGTCGGGCCGAAAGCAAAAGGCGCGGCACTGGAAGCGAGCAAGGATGCCGCAAAAATCTTTATGAACACCTATGGCGTTGCCTGCGCCGAAAGCCAGACGTTCACCGACAAGACCCTTGCGCTCGCCTACGTCGAAAAAAAAGGTGCGCCAATCGTCATCAAGGCGGACGGGCTTGCCGCAGGCAAAGGCGTCGTCGTGGCAAAGACGACGGAAGAAGCCGTGCAGGCCGTGCATGACTTGATGAGCGGATCGGCGGGCAAAAAACTCGTCATTGAAGAGTATTTGCAGGGCGTGGAAATCTCCGTGCTTGCGGCAGTTTCTGTCACGCCTGAAAACGCGCAGGACGGCAAGGCTGCAATCGTGCCGTTCCTGCCCGCCCGCGACCACAAACGGCTGCTTGACGGCGCGAAAGGTCCGAACACGGGCGGCATGGGTGCGGTCTGCCCGCTTGCCGACGTAAGCGCGGAAACGATGGCGCAGTTTGAAAAAACGATTTTGCAGCCCACGCTCAACGGGCTGATTGCCGAGCATATCGATTACCGCGGATTCATCTTCTTTGGGCTGATGCTGACAAAAGACGGTCCTAAGGCATTGGAATACAACGTGCGCCTGGGCGACCCCGAAACGCAGGCGGTGCTGCCGCTCATGCAGAGCGATTTTGCCGCCCTGTGCCGCTCGATTACCGACGGCACGCTCGCCGATTTTACGCTGGCGTGGAAAAAAGGCTTTCAGGTTGCGCCCGTTGCCGTCAGCGGCGGCTATCCCGGCGCGTACAAAAAAGGACTGCCCCTGCACATCGGCAAGAGCGGCGGGGAACAGGATACCAAAATCTTCATTGCCGGGGCAGTCGTTGACCGGCAGGGAACAGAAGCCAACTCGCTCGTCACGAGCGGGGGACGCGTCCTTGCCTGTAGCGCACACGGCGAAACGTTTGACGAAGCATGGCGACGCGCCTACGACGCGCTCAAAGCGGTATCGTTTGACGGTATGCAGTACCGCACGGACATTGGCTTGCCCGGCGCGGCGGAATCAAACTGACGCTCGCGCAGAACGCTATGTACGTTGAAATCATCGGGTATATCGGCTCGCTGCTGGTCGTCGTCTCCATGCTGATGACTTCGGTCGTCAGGCTGCGGGTCATCAACATGATCGGCAGCGCAATCTTTACGGGATACGCGCTCGCCATCCACTCGTATCCGACCGCCGCCCTCAATTTTTCGCTGGTCTGCATCAACGGGTACAATCTGGCGGCATTGTTCAAGGGCAAAAAAGACTATGCCGTCATGCCGATTGCTGACGGCGCGTTTTTGTCGTACCTGTGGGATTTGTATGCCGACGACATCGCCGTGTTTTTTCCGCAGGCGCGGCGCGACGGTGATTATACGCGGGCGTATGCGGTCTTTTGCGGCGCGACGACGGCGGGCATCTTTTTGGGTACGGCGGACGGCGACGCAATCACGGTTGCCGTTGACTACTCCACGCCCGCCTACCGCGACTGTTCCGTGGGAAACTGCCTGTACGCCTATCTTGCCCGGCAGCACGTGCGCGAACTGCGTTTGGAGAACGCGTCCGAGCGGCATCGTCCGTACCTCAAGAAAATGGGATTTGTGCAGGACGGGCAGCGGTTCGTCAAGGCATTGTAGCACAAAACCGCCGCCGTTTGCGTCAGTATCCTAAATCTTCGCCGACCAGAATGATTTTTATGCGACCCGGTATCATGCACAGCCGCGTCTTGACGAACGTGGCGCAGATGTCGTCCGCGTTCTCGCCCAAGCGGCGGGCGTTCTGGGGAGCCGCGACGGAGAGGGCGCGTTTTTCCAAGTCCGATTCCTGGGCGACCAGTTTGTTCATGCCGACCAGCGCGACCACCGACTTTGCCCCGAACGCGATCGCGCTCACGCGGTTGCCCCGCCCGTCAATATTGTACAGCACGCCGTCTTCGCTCACCGCGTTAAAGCTGGTCAGGAACACGTCCGCCGTCAGACCGCGCCGCATGAGTTCTTCGGCCGCTTCGGGCGTGTCCGCCGTGTCGCGGTCAATCAGCTCGTAATCGCCCGCACGAACCGCCGCCAGCAGCCCGCTCTGCTGCACCGAAACCGAGCCGCCCCAGCTGACGCTCGCCTTTGCCGGAATCAACGCCAACGCCTGCGCCACCGCGTCCTGTGCCGTCGGCGCATAATACGCGTCAAACCGGCGTTTTTTGAGCGCGTCTACCACCGCCTGTGGATTCACTGCCATAATTTCTCCTCCAAAAAAGACTGATTGTAAGTATAGCACGGATTGTTTTTGCTTGGAAGCGGGGGAACGATTTTGGGAAAGAAGAAACCATCGTAAAACAAAGCCTTGCTTCCGGGTTTTGCTTTGCAAAACTCGCGCACCTTTCCTAGCACAATTTCGGGTTTTCGGCAAAAT
>CAZSOK010000076.1:4675-9258 GCA_964608445.1 uncultured Treponema sp.
GGTTTTCGGCAAAATCATGTCGGGAGGGGGCTTGGGGGTGTCCCCCGGAGAAAGGGGTATGGGCGCAACGCAGTGCGCCCTAATCGTCCTGCCGAAAAAAAAAACGCCCCTGCCTGTAGTAAGGGACAGGCAGGGGCAGACCGCCGCGCGACGCACGGCGAATAGCCATAATTATGCCGTCAGCGTCTTGAACGCTTCCAGGACCGCCTCATCGTGGGTCAGACCGCGCTGTTCTGCCCGCGTGATTTCCACGAGCATGGCGTGGTAGTCGTTGGGGACGATTTTCTTGAAATGCGGCAGGTACTGCGCAAAGTCCGCGAGAATCCGTGCGCCCAACGCGCTGCCCGTTTCCGCGACGTGGCGTTCGATCAGGGATTTCAGGATTGCGCTGTCGTGGTTGTCGGTCACTTCGCGCATGCTCACGAGCTGTTTGTTCAGGCTCTTGTACAAATCGTGCTTGGTGTCCAAAACGAACGCCGTGCCGCCGCTCATGCCCGCCGCAAGGTTGCGCCCCGTCGCGCCCAGGATGACGACAACGCCGCCGGTCATGTATTCCAGCCCGTGGTCGCCGCAGCCTTCCACGACGGCAGTCGCGCCGCTGTTGCGCACGCAGAACCGCTCGCCCGCAATGCCGTTGATGAATGCCGCGCCGCCGGTCGCGCCGTACAAGGCGACGTTGCCGATGATGATGTTCTCTTCCGCCTTGTAGCCGGCATGTTTTGGCGGCATGACGACGATTTTTCCGCCGCTCAGGCCTTTGCCAAGATAGTCGTTCGCGTCGCCTTCAAGCCGCAGGGTCAGCCCGCGGGGAATGAACGCCCCGAACGACTGGCCGCCGCCGCCCGTGCAATGCACCACAAAACTGTCCTCGGCAAGCGTGTCGCCATAGGCAGACTGGAGTTCCGAGCCGAGAATCGTGCCGACCGTGCGGTTGGTGGAAGAAATGGCGACCGAGACGGACGCGCCGATGCCTTTTTTCTCCAGTTTTTTCAGCAGGACGCGCTCGTCCAGCGTGTCGGCAAGCGCAAAATCGTAGCAGTCGGCAGGGGAAAAATGGACGTTCTGCGCCGTATGCCCCAAAATCCGCGACATATCCACCAGCCCGGCACGGCTTGCGGGCATGGTCGCCTTGAGCCTGAGCAAATCCGTGCGCCCCACCATTGCTTCCACGGTGCGAATGCCGAGCGCCGCCATGTATTCGCGCAGTTCCCTGGCAATAAACCGCATGAAGTTCTCCACGTATTCGGGCTTTCCGGGGAATTTGGCGCGGAGTTTGTCGTTCTGGGTCGCCACGCCGAACGGGCAGGTGTCCAGCTGGCAGACACGCATCATCTTGCAGCCGAGCGCGACGAGCGGCGCGGTGGAGAAGCCGAATTCTTCCGCGCCGAGCAGGGCGGCAATCGCCACGTCGCGCCCGCTCATCAGCTTGCCGTCCGTCTCAATCACTACGCGCGTGCGCAGTCCGTTCTGCAACAGCGTCTGGTGCGTTTCCGCAACGCCCAGTTCCCACGGCAGTCCCGCGTGGTGAATCGAGCTGAGCGGAGCCGCGCCCGTGCCGCCGTCGTGTCCGCTCACCAGAATTACCTGCGCGCCCGCCTTGGCAACGCCCGCCGCAATCGTGCCCACGCCCGCCTCGCTCACCAGCTTGACGGAAATACGCGCCTTGCGGTTGGCGTTCTTCAAATCGTAAATCAGCTGCGCAAGGTCTTCAATCGAATAAATGTCATGGTGCGGCGGCGGCGAGATGAGCGACACGCCCGGCGTGGCATACCGCGTCTTGGCAATCCAGGGATAGACTTTCTTTCCGGGAAGATGCCCGCCCTCGCCCGGCTTTGCGCCCTGCGCCATTTTTATCTGGATTTCATCCGCGCTGAGCAGGTACGCTTCCGTCACGCCGAACCGTCCGCTCGCCACCTGCTTGATCGCGCTGTTGTATTCCGTGCCGAGCCGATCCGGGGTTTCGCCGCCCTCGCCGCTGTTCGACTTGCCGTGCAGGCGGTTCATGGCGAGCGCAAGGCATTTGTGCGCCTCCTCGCTGATTGAGCCATAACTCATCGCGCCTGTCTTGAAGCGGCGCACGATAGAATCCTCGCTCTCCACCTCGTCAATCGGAATCGCCGCGCCTTCGTCCAGGGCAAAATCGAGGAGCGCGCGCAACGTGTGGGGCTTGTCCGCCGCGTCAACCATTGCCGTGTATTCCTTGAAGCGCGCGTAATCGCCCTGCTGCGTCGCCTCCTGCAATGCCGCAATCGTGTCGGGATTGTACAGGTGGTCTTCCGCGTCCGGTCCTTTGCGCCAGCGGTGCTTTCCTACGTTGTCGAGCGTCGTGTCAACGGGACGACCGAGCGGGTCAAACGCGCGGTTATGATGATAGGCAATGTCCGCCTCGATTTCCGCAAGGCCGATGCCGCCAATCCGGCTGACCGTGTTCGTAAAATACTGGTCGATGACATCCCGCGCAATGCCGACTGCCTCAAAAATCTGCGCGGACTGGTACGACTGGATCGTGCTGATGCCCATTTTCGCCGCAATCTTGACGATGCCGTTCAGAATCGCCGTGTTGTAGTCGTCGATTGCCGTGTGATAGTCCTTGTCCAAAATCTTTTTGTCAATCAGCTCCGCAATGCATTCGTGGGCAAGGTACGGGTTGACCGCCCGCGCGCCGTAGCCCAGAACCATCGCCGCCTGATGCACGTCGCGGATTTCCGCGCTCTCCAGCACGATAGAAATGGCGGTGCGCTTCTTGGTACGGATAAGGTACTGCTCCACCGCGCTCACGGCAAGGAGCGACGGAATCGCCACGTGGTTTTCGTCCACGCCCCGGTCGCTCAGAATGATGATGTTGCTGCCGTTGTGGTACTCGCGGTCAATCGAGACGAACAGCTCGTCGAGCGCGGCTTTGAGCGACGTATTGGTATAATACAACAGGCTGACCGTCGCCGCGCGCAGCCCCTGCCGCTTCAGGTTCTTGATTTTGAGAATGTCCACGCCCGTCAGGACAGGATGATTGATTTCGAGCACGCCGCACGACGCGCCCTGGGGAATGAGCATGTTGCCGTCGCTGCCCAGATACACGGTGGTGTCCGTCACGATTTTTTCGCGCAGCGAATCAATCGGCGGGTTGGTGACCTGCGCGAACAGCTGCTTGAAGTACGAGAACAGCGGCGGGTGCTTTTCGCTCAGCACGGCAAGCGGCGTGTCCACGCCCATGCTCACGGTCGGCTCAACGCCGTTCTTCGCCATTGGCAGGATTAACTCGCGCACGTCCTCGCTCGTCCACCCGAACGCCTTGTAGAGCAAGTCGCGCTCCGCCTGCGTGGAGACGGGAATCTTCTTGTTGGGAATCTCCAGCTCGCGCAGTTTCAGCAGGTTCTGGCTGAGCCATTCCCCGTAAGGGTGCTGGTGCGCATAGAAATCCTTGCACTCGCCGTCGGAGATGATTTTCTTTGCCTTCGTATCGACGAGCAGGATGCGTCCGGGCATGAGCCGCGACTTCTGCTCGATCTGCTTTTCGTCAATGTCAAGCACGCCCACTTCCGACGACAGGATAAGCATGCCGTCCTTGGTCGTATAGTAGCGACTCGGACGCAGGCCGTTGCGGTCAAGCACCGCGCCCACCAGGTCGCCGTCACTGAAAATAATCGCCGCCGGACCGTCCCACGGCTCCATCATCGTCGCCCAGTAGTGATAGAAATCCTGTTTGTCCGCGCCCATCGTGCCGTCGTTGCGCCACGGTTCGGGAATGCAGACCATGACCGCAAGCGGCAGCGGCATACCGTTCATCACCAAAAATTCCAGCGTGTTGTCGAGCATGGCGGAATCCGACCCGTTCGTGTTTATGGCAGGGAACACTTTGCGTATGTCTTCCGCCGCAATCGCCGGCGAGGCAAGCGTCTCCTCACGCGCAAGCATACGGTCGGCATTGCCGCGGATCGTGTTTATCTCCCCGTTATGCGCGATGAAACGGTTGGGATGCGCGCGTTCCCAGCTCGGCTGCGTGTTCGTGCTGAACCGCGAATGCACGATAGCAAGCGCGCTCACATAGTCGGGAGACTGCAAGTCGCGGTAGAACGAGCGCAACTGATTGACCAGGAACATACCTTTGTAGACAATCGTCCGCGAAGAGAACGACGGAATATAAGTCTTGAGCTGCGAATGCTCGAACTGGCGGCGCAGGATATACAGTTTGCGGTCAAACGCCACGCCCTGCGCCACGTCGTCCGGGCGACCCACAAAGCACTGCTCGATGACCGGCATACTTTCCCGCGCCTTTGCGCTCAGCACGCCCGCGTCCACGGGGACATCGCGCCAGCCCAGCAGCGGCAGTCCTTCCTTTTTTGCCAGGAACTCGATCATCTTCTTTGCCTGCGCCCGCAGGAACGCGTCGTCCGGGAAAAAGAACATGCCCACGCCGTAATCACGCTCGCCGCCAAGCGTAATGCCCGCCTCCTGCGCCGAGCGCACAAAAAAGGCGTGCGGAATTTGCGTCAGAATGCCCACGCCGTCGCCGATTTCACCTGTCGCGTCCTTTCCCGCGCGGTGCTCCAGTTTCTCCACGATAGAAAGCGCGCTGTCCACAATCT
>CAZSOK010000077.1:0-9180 GCA_964608445.1 uncultured Treponema sp.
CAAAACGGGGCAATGCTGTTTTCGTCCCCGCGGGCAGCCCGCTCCCCGGCGAACACCTTGCACATTTTGTCGTTCGCCATTATACTATACAGTGATGAAAAACCTGATGTTCCTTTTAGCCTGTTTTCTGATCCCGCCGCTTGCGTCCGCGTTGCCCGGCGTGCAGCCGTCTATCCCCGACCTTTCGGGGCAGTACGTGTATTACAAGGACACGACGTTCGAGCGCGAGTCGTACACGGGCATCCTGTTCTATGACGAAAGTACGTATGCGCTGCGCTATTTTGCGCCGGAGACGAAGAAAAAGCAGCCCGCAAAGGACGTGCAGATTTTGTTCTCGCTCGACCCGACCAAGAGCCACGTCGATTTGACGGGCGAGCGGATTATCACGGCGATAACGCCGGAAGACACCGACATCGTGAATTACCTGCACGATATGCTGTATGAGCTGGCCGCGCGCCGTAAAAAAATCGGCACGCTCACCGGGAAAACGGAAAGCCGCCAGGATTATGAGCAGTTCGGCGGGCGCGTGACGATGCATTTTGACGCGCTTATCCCGCTGTTCAACCTGGTGTCGATTACGTCCGCCAGCAACAAGAGCGTGTTCTCGCTCGTTACGGCAGGGCAGCTCGTCTCTTCCGAGGACGACAGTTTTTTTGCGTTCAAGGGAATGCCCGCCGCGCTCACCGACAAACGCCACCAGTTCAAGCCGAAGAAGTCAGCGGCGGGCGACTCCGCCTACCAAAAAGAAGGCACGTCCGTCTTGCAGACCGTCGCGCTTGACGCGCAGTGGAAACAGTCCATGGACAACCTGTGGCTGCTCGGCGACAACGCCATTCTCGTGATGGACGTGATTCCCCGCCCCGCCGATGCCGACGAAACGATGCTCGCGCTCCTCACGCGGAAAATGCTGCTGGGAACAAATCATTCGTATCCCGACTTGGGCCGCCTTTCTGTCTCAACCAAAGGCGGGCAGACAAAAATCAGCAACGTGCTTTACAAGCCGGACACCGAAAGCGTGACGCAGGACTTTAAGGTTCTGACCAAACTTGACGACGGCTCGGTCGGATTCTTTACGCTCACCGTGTTCAGCGGCGCGTACACCAAGAACAAGGCTTATTTCCAGGCGATTTTAGATTCGTACCGCATCGGACAACGCTAGAAACTTGACCGCGACAGCGGCGAGCCAATCCATACGCCCTCACTGCCGAGGTATTCCTTGCGCTCGCCGTCAATCAAAAACTGTACGCTGTTCACCGTGGGAAACTCCGTTGCCGTGTAGACAATCTGCATCAGCTGCCCGATATACCCTTCCACGCCCACGCGGTTGTATTCAAATTCCTCGCTGAAGTTCAATACCGCCACGCCGTCGCGCACCGCCGCAGAAAGCAGCCTTGTGCCGTCGGGAATAAGCGAGCGGCAGCCTTTTCCCCGCTCCGACGTATTCGGCCCGGCAAGCAGGAGCTTGATATTGCCCGTAAGCGGCGAATCGTTCCGAAGTATCGTCCGCGCCATTTCCTTTCGCGTCACTGATCCGTCGTTGTCGATTGAGACAAAATAAAGCTTTGCCGTGCTTGTCGCAATGGCGGGTTTTTCTTCCGCAGGCGGCGTGACGGGCGCAGAGGGAGTCTGTTCGCGCGGCACGGACGGACGCTGCATCGGCTTTTCTGCCGCATCTGCTGGCGGTTGCACTGGCGGGAGCGGCTCGTCCGTCGTTGTCGGCACGGGCGCAACAAGCGGTTCCTGTTGCGCCTGCGGCGCGGTGTTGAGCGTAATGACCACATCTTCTTCGGGCAACGGCTCGGCAACGGGCTTTTTCTCTTCGTAATGCTCGATGAACGTGGGAGTCGTCCCAAAAACGCGCTCAAAAAACCGCGTCGATTTGAGGTTCGATTTTATATCGTCAAGCTTTACCAAAAAGACAATCAGCAGGACGAGAAAACCCACCAGCCAGCACGCCAATGCCAGCCCACTCGTATGTTTCTTTGATTTTCTTCCACCCATGCTTACAGTATAAACCGAGATGATTTAAAAATCAACAAACCCCGGCACAGAGCGTCTGGATATGAAAGTCTCCGCACGAATCAACAACCCCCGGCGCAACAGCCGCGCGGCACGGCGTTACCGCGCAAAATCCGTGCCGTGCAGGCTCACTTCGCCGCTTTGGAGCGTCCTTTCCGTGCCGTCCGCGCAACGCACGACCAAAGCGGCATCGTCGGAAATGTCGAGCACGGTCGCTTGGTACGGCTCGCCGCGCAGACCTGCCGCAGGGTTGACCGTAACCGTCTTGCCGATGACGAACGAGCGCGCGCGATATTCCGCCATGAGCGCGGCAGTCGCCGCAATATCGCCCTGTTCTCCCGCGTCATAAAACGAAAGCAGGTGCGCCACCACGCGGGCGACCACCTCATTGCGGCTCACGCGGGCGGCTTGCTCCTTGTCGGGGGCGAATTCCTGTATTGATCCGGCAACCGCCGCCAAATCGCCGGTAAACTTGTCGCGCACGTTAATGCCGATTCCCACGTTCGCCGCCTCTATTACCCCGGACTCAAAATTGGCGACCCCTTCGGTCAGGATGCCGCAGATTTTTTTTCCGCCCAAAAAGACATCGTTCACCCATTTTATCTGAGCATGCGTGCCGAACAATTCGTCGGTCGCACGGGCAACGGCAACGGCGGCGGCGGCGGTCAGCAATGCAGGATTGGTCACGCCGTTTTTGGGCGCGTAGATGAGCGTAAAATACACGCCGCTGTCCGACGGCGACGCAAACGGACGCCCCATGCGCCCGCGCCCCGCCGTCTGCTTGCCCGCCACAATGAGCGCACGGTGCAACCGCGCCCCGTCCGCCGTCAATTCGCCGCGCAAATCCCGGAACACGCCGACCGCCGCACACTGGCGTTTGCTTTCTGCGAGCGTGGAATCGATTTCGTCAAAGCAGAAAATCGCGCCGGGTCGTGCGCCGAGTTCGGTCAGTTTTTGCGCGATAGACGCGCCGTCAATTTTGTCGGGAACGGAAAGCAAGCGGTAGCCACGGTTTGACACGGCGGCAATCTGGCAACCGTCCGTGCGCAACGCCGTAATCGCTTTCCATACTGACGTGCGCGAAACGCCGCACAAGGCGGCAAGTTCCTCGCCAGAGACAAAACCAGCGGACGCAGCGAGCGCAGAAAAGACAGCCGATTTGGTAGACATACGACAATCTGACGTTATTGCGTCAGCGCTTTCATCTCATGAATCAGTTCATTGCGGCATATCGCGGAGAACGAATCCAAGACACACGTCGTTGCCTGCGCAAATTCGTGCAGGTTGGGATTGGTAATAGTCATGCCCACGTTATGCAGGCGCGCCACGAACGCTTCCGTCTGGTTTCTCACCAGCTGGCGGTTCAAGTCCTGTGCCTTTTTTGCCGCCTCGCGCAGAATCTGCCGGTCGCCTTCGCCGAGCGCGTCCCACAGGCTTTTGCGGATGACAAACGGCATCGCGTCGTAACTGTGATTGGTAATGGCAAGACAATGCTGCTCTTCGTACAGCCGGCTGTTGTAGATAATCGGAATGGGATTTTCCTGCGAATCAAACAGCCCGTCTTTCAGTGCCTTTTTCAGATCATTGAACGCATACGGCTCCGGGTTCGCGCCGAGTACGGTCATCGTTTCCATGACGATTTGATTCGGCGGCGTGCGGATATGCAGTCCTTTCATGTCCGCCACGCAATTGACCGCCCGATCCGTCGTGGTCACGCACCGAAAACCGTTGTCAAAATGGGAAAGCACGACGATATTGAACGCTTCCAGCGTCTTGTCCACTTCCTGCATGAGCGGACTGTCCATGAACTGCCAGGCGGAGTCAAAATCGGAGAACAGGAACGGCAGCGCGGAAATACCTACTTCCGCCGCATACACGGCAAAGTTTCCCGCGCTCGAAATCGTCATGTCCAAAGTATCATTGACAACGCCTTCTATTAAATCCGCGTCGCTTCCCCGCTTGCCGTCGGCTTGAATATCAACCGTAATCCTGCCGTTGGAATTCTGCTCCACTTCTTCTTTGAACAACAGCGACGCAACGCCGCGCGGATCTTCCTTGTTCGTCGAAAAACCGAGCGTTATCGTCACGGAAGTATTGCCGCCGACTGCATTTTCCGCTTGCGGACGCGCCGCGACGTTCTGCGTTTTCTTGCAGCCAGCAAACACGACGCACAATGCCACTGCCGCCACCGTCAGTCTCTTAACCATACCGCAATTCCTCCGACGCTACGCGTTTTTTCTGCCGAGCAACGTAAAGTCGTCCACGCCGCTGCAAAACGCAATGCCGCTTCCCGGCTCGCGCAGACATCTCAAGTCGCGGATAGCATTCAGCACCGCCGCTTTTTTTTCGTGTTCCACCACAATCAGCAGCATTTCCTTTTCGGGAACGATATGCATGCCAAAAAATTTCTCGTCGTCCTCGCGGGCAGTTCCGCGCGCGTTGATGACCGTACCGCCGCCCGCGCCCGCACGGCGCGCCGCCGCCATCGCATCGTCGGCATAGCCTTTGTTCACGACGACCGAAATCAAATCGCGAGCCTTTTCCATGTACATATCTCCTTCGTTTTCTTTCTGCGTGATGACGCCCGTCCGCATCATCAAGTCTACGTCCACCGAAAACAACTGACCGAAATTCGCCTTTTCAAGCAGCGTGGCATTGACAATCGCGTCGATGATATTCTGCTTCTGCCGCTCGTCCACGAGCATATAAATCACGTCTTTGGTCGTCTCGCCCAGACCGAGCACCGCCGCAAGGTTTGACCGTGCCAGCCCGCGTCCCATGAGTACCGTGCCGCCCCGGCAGCCCGCCTCAACCGCCGCCGCCGTCAGTTTTTCGCCCTTGTCATGCGGAACGATGCTCATCAGCAGATTGAACATACTCATTGCCCGTCTCCTTGTGCCGAACAGCGCACATTGCGCTGCGCCCGCCGGTTTTTGATGGCAAAAATCATTCCCAAAATCTGGATTGCGATGAGCGGAGTCATGGCGACGAGCGCGATAACGCCGAACGCGTCCACCGCAGGATTCCCGCCGCTTGCCGCCGACGCGCCAAGCGTGAACGAAAGGATGAACGTGCTCGTCATCGTGCCGCTCGCCACGCCGCCGCTGTCAAACGCAATGCCCGTAAACAGTTTGGGGCAGAAGAACGCGAGGATAAGCGAAACCGCATACCCCGGAATCAGCACGTACCACAGGCTGAACCCGGTCAGCACGCGAAGCATCGACAGCCCGATTGAAGTCGCCACGCCCGCAGAAAGCGCCACCAGCATGACGCGCCGTTTGATCGTGCCGCCGCTCACGCTTTCCACCTGATCGGTCAGCACCCACACGGCAGGCTCGGCAATGACGACCACCGCGCCAAAGGCAAAACCAACCACAACGAGCAACGCCGACCACAGCGAACTGGAAGCCGCGAGCGCACCAAGCACTTCGCCGAGCCGTTCGCCCGCCGGCATAAACCCGCCGTTCGCGCCCACCAAAAAGATGACCAGCCCGACAAAACTGAACACAAAGCCGCGCACCATGCGGATAACCTGAAACGGCGGCATCTTTATGAGCGTAATCTGAAAAAAGACCGCCATTGCCAACAGCGGCAACAGCGCGTTCACCACTTCGTGCGTGATAGCAGGAAGCAACTGCACAAAAACGGACAGCCCGCTCGCCGCCGCATGAGCCGCCGTTTCTGCCGCCGCAACAGTCCCGTCCGCAGCCTTGCCCGTATGCGCAAAAATAATGCCGTACAAGCAGACCGCCGCAATCGGCCCGATAGACGCAATGCCCGTCAAGCCAAAGCCGTCATCATTTTCGGAAGCGTCTTTCGCGCCGGTTTTCACGCGCACGGCGGCAACGCCCAATCCCAACGCCATAATAAACGGAACGGTCATCGGCCCGGTCGTCGCACCGCCGCTGTCAAACGCGATGCCCTGGAATTCGGCAGGCGTAAAAAACGCGAGCGCGAACACAATCGCATAGGCAACGACCAGCAGTATATTGAGCGGGAGCGAAAACACCATGCGGAAAATGCCGAGCGAAACCGCCAAGCCGATTCCCGCCGCAATCATCAAGATTAAATGCCATTTGTTGACGGCGGGAGCAATGCTGCGTACCTGATCGGCAAGCACCTGCACGTCCGGCTCTGCGACGGTGACGATAAAACCAATCAAAAACGCAACACTCAGCAGCAGCGGAAGATTCCGTTTTGCCGCAAGTGCCGCGCCGCTCTGCTCGCCAATCGGAATGACCCCGATGTCAATGCCGAGCAGAAAAACCGTCAGCCCCAGAATGACCAACACGCCGCCCACCAAAAACCGCACGATAAGCGACCCGCCCAGCGGAGCAATCGTCACGCCGAGCAACAGAACGACTACCATAATCGGCAGGACGGAAGAGACGGTTTCTTTGAGTTTCTGCAAGATATTCATGCGATGCTACCCGTTCGATATTTCGTTCCGCGCCAAAAAACGCCTATTTGAAGCACTGCCACCCTTTCGACTCGATGCCGTCCACCCACTGCCGGGCAAACTGTTTCGCGCCCGGCAAATCCATGTCACGGAAATTGCCGCATTCGGTTTCGGTGGCGGCAGGAACCGGTCCTTCCCACGCAATCACTTTCTTGAACACCGGCAGCAGATGCCCCGCAATGAACGCCTCGTCCCGGTCGCCCCACACGGTAAGGTAAAATCCCGTGCGGCATCCCATCGGGCTGAAATCGATAACGCCGTCAATCTCATCGCGGATATGCTCGGCAACGATGTGTTCAATCGTATGAATCGCGCCGGTCGGCATGAATTCGGCGTTCGGCTGCGTAATGCGGACGTCAAATTTGGTCACCACGTCACCTTTTTCGCCGATTTTCTTTGCCGCCAGACGGACGAACGGCGCGACGACTTTGGTATGATCAAGATTGAATGATTCGACCTTGTATTTTTTTTCTGCCATAGATAGGTACACTCTTTTCAATTTTATAATTTTTTCAGCAGATTGACAACCAGTTTCGCGCTCATTTCGGCGGCAGCCTGCTCGTTGAACACGGAAGTCGCCTCGCCCTCATCGTCCGCCATGTCGCTCATGCAGCGCAGGATTAAAAACGGCGTGTCGTTCAGCCAGCACGCATGGGCGATTGCCGCGCCCTCCATTTCCACGCAGGCAGGGGCGCAGGTTTTGACGATACGCGCCTTGACTGCCTTGTCGGCAATGAACTGATCGCCCGTCGCCACGCGCCCCGCAATCAGCTTGTGTCCGCCGAATCTATCCTTGCCGTCCGCAAAGGCTTCCTGCGCCGCCGCAAGCATCGCCTTGTCCGCAGGAAACGCCGAGCACGTCATCTGCGGAATGACTGTCGGCGCGTAGCCGAATCCCGTCGCGTCCATGTCATGGTACACCGCGTCCGTGGAAGCGACAAAATCAAGTACGCCCAGCCCGTGCGCCGCCGCGCCCGCAATGCCCGTGTTGATGACGTGCGTCACGCCGTACTGCATGATGAGCCGCTGCGCGCACAACGCCGCATTCACTTTGCCCACCCCGCTTCTGACGACGACCACGCTCATGCCGTCAATCGCGCCTTCAAAAAAGACCAAGCCGCCGGCAGACGATTCCTTGCCCGCCGCCATATCCTTGAGATACGCGACCTCCGCCTCCATCGCACCGATAATGCCGATTTTTTTCGTCGTTCCCATAATTCACTCCTTTGAGGAAAACATGAAACGCAATTTTCCTCTTTAATCCGAAAAAACTCTTGACTATTTTTTCATAATACTCTAAAGTTTTGTTGCGGCAGTATTAAACATGCTCGTAAAGACCCCGTTTCACCTCCTTTGCGGGGTCTTTTGTTTTTTAAAGCGATTATAATATACCACAAACGATTGTTTTATGGTAGCGCAGGAGACTACATGGCATCATCGCAAGAATACCGTGATTTTGTACTCGACCAACTCGCCCCGTCGCCGGACGTGAGCATTCGCCCGATGATGGGCGAATACCTTTTGTACTGGCGCGGAAAACTGGCAGGCGGCATTTACGACGACCGGCTTTTGGTCAAGCCCGTGCCCGCCGCCTGTGCGCTCATGCCGAACGCGCCGCGCGAAATTCCCTATGCAGGCGCAAAAGAAATGCTTTTGGTCGAAAATCTTGACGACCGCGATTTTCTGCGCCGCCTGCTGGACGCAATGTACGACGAACTTCCCGCCCCCAAGCCAAAAAGGCCAAAACTATGATACACCAGACAATCCCGCTCCCCGTGCATTATGCCGACAAACTGAAGACGAACGGACAGCAGCCGACGCTCACGACCTACCTGCTTCAAAATGATGCCGCGCCCGCGCGTCCGCTCGTGATTGTGTGTCCCGGCGGCGGCTATGATCACCATTCCGCGCGTGAGGCAGAAGCAGTCGCCGTCCGATTCAATGCGCTGGGATTTCAGGCGGCGGTACTGACATACAGCCTTGCGCCCATGGAATTTCCCGCCGCCGCCTGTGATTTGGCAGAAGCCGTATGCTACGCCCGCGCCCATGCGGACGAATGGCACGTTGACGCGCAAAGCATCATTGCGTGCGGATTCAGCGCGGGCGGACATCTGTGCGCCACGCTCGGCTGCTACTGGAACGGCGACCTGTTCGCGCCGTATCTCCCCTACAAAGCCACGGACATCAAGCCGGACGCGCTCATCCTCTGCTATCCCGTCATCACGGCAGACGAAACATACTGCCACCCGTCGTCAATCCGCCTCGTACTCGGCTCGACCGACCGCTTTTCCCGCGACGACGTGAGCATCGAACGCCACATAACGGACGACTTTCCGCCCACGTTCCTCTGGCACACGCTCGCCGACCAGTCCGTCCCCGCCGAAAATTCCCTGCGCCTTGCCGACGCATTGCGCCGATCGGGCGTACCGTTTGCCTATCATCTCTTCACGCACGGCAAACACGGACTCGCCCTCGCCACCGCCGAAACGTCCACCCCCGACGGCAGCACCATCGAGCCAGAATGCGCCGTATGGGTCGATTTGTTCAAAACCTGGTGGGAACGCAGGAAAAATAAGTCTTAATTATAGAAAGCATTGCGACGATATGGCAGCGTTCTGCCCACGACATTCTGACATCGTATCCGTCAAAACGCACTTTCTTCGTACAAGCAGTCTGGGCAATAATCAATGGTATCTCCCCAT